>JBHLQJ010000001.1:0-26966 GCA_048884945.1 Candidatus Thorarchaeota archaeon
CACAGAATGAGAAAATTTACATGGTGCATTTGTAAGTTGAAAGCACAACTAGACACCATGTATTTGAAAAAAAAAAAGTTACATGTGGATTAATGCAGTGTCAGGAACTTCTTGGAAGACTTCACGTGCGGCTCTTCCTACTTTTATGCGGTTCTTATCGAATGTATATACTCGAATAACGTCAAGGTATGTTTTCATCATTTCTGCGATATTGGAATAATCTGAAAGAATATGAGAAACTCTCTTTCCATCGAACACCTCAAAAATACCTATCTCCATAGGATCAAGCTGATGAGGGTTGTATGGTACTGAGGGTAGAGTAGGTACATCAACTATCACCTCATCGCAATTGACTCCTGCGATATTTGCGATTTCCTCTTGGATGCTCTCACGTACCTTCTTTTTTGTAAGTATTTTGGATACAAACCGATCTTGCGTATGAATGACCTTTTCAAAAGCGGATTTGTAAAGGACACGCGAATCAAGAAGATTGACCATTTTTACAGCTTCTTTGGCATCCTCTGATTCAGCAGGGTCTATAGTTCGGATTTTAGATATGAGTGACATATCATCTAATTTTAGAAACTCTTCAGGGGCTGTAAAACTTGTAAGTTCAAGGACTTTATCCGCTGCCTCCATTAGCTTGACGAGCATTACTTCGACACTACGTACTGTTTTGTGATAGTAGACATTGAGAAACATTTCATATCTTGCTACAAGAAATGATTCTAGTGCACCTCTAGCTGCAATGTCAAATTGCATCTGATAATTCTCGGAGATTTCAATACTATTAATCAGACGGTGAATATCTACAAGCCCATAATTCACTCCACAATAAAACGAGTCTCGAATTAGATAATCCATCTTATCAGAGTCTATTTGCCCGGCTACAATACCAGCAATGATGGCGTCTTTCTTGGTCTTTTGGCGACCTCGAACAAGGTCAGCAATTCTTTTCTTTGGAATTCCATCACTATCTAGTAAATCACCCAGCTCACTCTTGAGTATTATCCACTCTGTAACATCCTCGTGATTCATTCCACGTTTTTCTATAAGGACTTCCTCAAAGACATGGCTAAAAGGACCATGACCAATATCATGAAGAAGACCAGCTATTCTTACCTCTTGCAGCTCCTTATTTCCGAGTCCCATTCGACTCAGAAGCCTTCTACCACTGAGTCCTGCAAGATGCATTACACCAATACAATGGCCAAAACGAGTATGTTCTGCTGTTGGATAAACAAAATGTCCGCCTGAGAGCTGCTTGATTCTCCGTAATCTCTGATAAGGTAGCGAATTGATGATTTTCACCTCAGTTTCAGTAATACCAATAAAACCATGGATTGGATCATTGATTTCCATAGAGAAGTCCATTGTATTTCACCTTCTTTTACGAGTATTACATCTGAGGGTCAAATGACCGAATTTCTCGTACTAATTCCTCTGCAGTACCTATTTCTGATATACATAAAGGTAGATGTATACTATCAGCTATTCGGATGGCTAGTGGGTCTAACTCTTTTACTCCTTGAAGTATCACTACCGCTGGCTTTACTGCAGCAGAAGTACCGATCTGACTGGCTTTTATTGCGACCATTGGAGAACGTCCAGTAGTAACATTTGTGAGGATAGCTCCACGTTGAGTTGTCCCACCATATAGTCGGAGAAGCTGCTGCGGAGTAAGACTGACGATGGCTTTGATACTGTCAAGGGCTGTATAACCATAGATATCCCTGTCAAGTAAATTTCTATGAGTAAGGACTTTGCAGTTAAGATATTCTACAAGCAATCGAGAGGGAATTGGAAATCCAAATTCGCGACTGTCAAGAATTGCATCTGAGGATATTTCAGGAGCAATTAACTTCTCTAATGCCATAGCTACCCTTCCACCATCGGATGCATCCATCTCAATTAAGCCTTCAACAAACCGTTTGATGGTTTCAACTCTAGGTGATTTTCGTCTACCACTCTCATAATCGCTTATGACAGAGGGTGATACATTAAGATACTTGGCAAGATTCTTCTGTGAGATATGAAATCTTTCGCGCCATCGTCGCATGACAGCACCAGGGTCATTCTCTGCGAGGCATATCTCACCAGCCATTGCCTCTGCTAGCCTTCGGAGAGCCTCACTGTTGTCCATAATATGTAAGCCCTTTAGAATCGCTATAAGAGTTGTGTAGATGCCAATTTGAATGCAGCTGGTTAACTAGAAAATAATGAGTCTATAGAAAGTTAATATCGTACCGAAGAACTCAAAGAGCTTGTTTTAACAATTCATATCGGTACTCTAAATGTATTTCATATTCATTGTTGGCACAGCTGGCTCAGGGAAGTCATTACTCACTTCATCACTTGAGAAGTGGTTGATAGGATCAGATTTGAGTGTGACTGTTGTGAATCTTGACCCTGGTGTGGATTCTCCTCCATACACGAGTGATACAGACATCAGAGAATATGTTGACTATGGTGAGATCATGAGCTCATTTGGGTTGGGCCCAAATGGAGCTCTAGTGGCTTCACTGGATATGGCTGTTAGTAGCGTCAACGATATGAGAGATGAGATTATTGACACAAACCGTGATTACGTGATTGTAGACTGCCCAGGACAGATGGAACTTTTTGCTTATCGTAACTCTGGACCTCTGATGGTATCTAGTCTAAGAGGTGATGACCCAGCTCTCTCACTCTATTTGCTCGATTCTAATATAGCGCGAACTCCTACCGGATATCTCTCATCCACGCTCTTGGGAATTTCAATCAGTATTCGATTTGGTCTTCCACAGTTGAATGTCTTGAGTAAACCTGACATTCTATCTGAGAGAGAGGTAGAAGAGATTGTGGAATGGGGATCTGAATTGTATCTACTTGAGGAAGCTCTTGAATCCTCTTCAGAGGGACTACGGAGAGAATACTCAAGGTCCATTCTGGAGATGCTTGAATCATTAGATACTGCAACTGCTATTGTGCCAGTTTCTGCAAAAGAGATGACTGGAATCGATGTGCTATATGGAGAGATGCAGCGTATTTTTGCAGGCGGCGATAATCTATACGAGTGATGGGTTTTTGACCATATATTTTGTCTATGTATCTGGTGAGCACATCAGTGCTGCTAAAGCAGAAGTAAATGCATTGATTCATTTATCAAAGAGTGATGCTGTACTCAATTGGGATGGGCGAATTGGACTAGTGGATTCTCGAAGGAATATGATTCCATTTTTGCTTGAGCGAGCAGCATTAATCAAGGAAGCTGGGGTTATGCTTGCAGAAACCGGTGTGCAAGATGACTTGATTGAAAGCTTATCCGATGACATTTTGAAAGACAATATTGGTTCAGATGATACATTTTCTGTTAGAACAATATCAACTGGTGATGGAGCATCAGCAGCTGAACGATTATCTCTTGAAAGCAGTCTCGGTGCACATATCAGCCAAGCTGTTGGCGCCAGAGTTAACCTTGATCATCCTAAGATTCGTATTCTTGTCATATTTTCTAGGGAGCATGTTAGAGTATGCAAGTCCTTTGCTTCAAAACTAAGACCAATGCTAAGAAACAGAGAGCCTGGGCAAAAATCTTTCTTTCATCCTAGTATGATGAATACAACCTTATCCAGATTAATGTGCAATCTTGCCCGCGTAGTACCAAACGAAGTTGTGTTAGACCCATTCTGTGGAGGCGGCGGAATTCTCTGTGAAGCATCATTCATAGGTGCGAGAACGGTTGGAATTGATTTGAATTGGCGTTTGCTGGCAGGTAGCAAAGTGAATCTTTCTTCGGTTGGTAATAACTACAATGTCATTCAAGGAGATGTTCGGAGTTTGCCAGTCAGTGTGTGCGACTCTATAGTAACTGACCCACCTTATGGAAGATCAAGTTCAACTAGAGGTGCTCAAGCTGTTGAACTTGTTGAGGCGCTCTTCGGAAAGGTTGATTCTATTCTACGGCGTCGTGATGAGTGTGTCTGTATCTGTGGAAGCCATAAGATGAACCTCCAAGATTTGGCAGAGGGTATGGGACTTATAGTTAATCAGGTTCTTCAGATTAGAGTTCATAGTGGATTGGTAAGGGAAGTACTTACGCTTAGTGTCTAGTGGTGAACGATTTTTCCATCTTTTGTTCGAGGGGTGAACCAGTTCACAAATCCCTCAAATTCTGTTTCAGAGTCAAAAGAGAGTACAATTTCAATACTGCCTAAAGGTGGTAGCTCTTCATCATCGTCAATGATTCGTGTTTTCTTAGCGTAGGCTGCTTGTTTATCAAAATAGATTTTTGTTGAAGTACCATTCCAGTTGGTTTTTAATCGTTTTCGGGCAGCATCAATAATTCTTGTTTCATGAATAGATTGACGTATAACACTCAGTACGTTTCGGTCTGTATATGATAGGTAGATTTCTTGTGCGTGGTCATCGTCTTTTTTTATGAGATTAGCTATGCCTAAAAGATTCTCAAGAGCTTTTGTCACTTTATTGATGTCTTCTGTAGGGTTTACTGGGCATACTAAAAGAACTTCCAACTTATGCTAGCCTCTTGACTAATTCTTTTGATTGTTCTTGAAAATCAGCTAGTGTGCCTTCATTTACAAGCATAATGTCACTTAACGCTATTACACCTCCTAGACCTACTGAGATTTCTCTGATATCACGTTCTCTAAATACTTCCCAACTCGGAGGTGCATCTTCACGATTTCGTTCGCGTAGTCTTGTATAACGTGCTTTTGGAGAGGCATGAACACATACAGATACAACAGAGTCGGCACAGTCATCAAAAACATTGATTTCAGCGATGCTTCTGCATCCCTCAATTACAACCATTTCTGAGCGAAATTTTTTCAATTCATCCATACAGAATAGAGCAACTGCACCAGCACCATTTTTTTCTCGAAGTTCAAGCATGACTTTCTTGGTATTTTCTGGGTTTGGTTCAAGACCCCGTCTGCGGGTTTCGTCACGTATCACATCACCCATCACAATTACCGGAATGCCAGCATCATGAAATGCTTGAGCAACTCCACTCTTTCCCGCACCTGGCATACCAGTTACAATTACTAGTTTCATTCTTCCCACCAGAGTCCTTTCAGCTCGGCTATATTTCGAAAACCCCTTTATTTGATGGGTGCCGCTTATACCACGTCTTGCAATTGTCCTTTAAGAATTCGCCTAGAACCATCTAGCGTCACTGTAATATTGGGGATTTGATATAGTCAATGACGTGAGGATGTATAGATATGACTGATGTAGTCAGAGCTTTTTTGAGCATCGATATTGAAAATCAATCAGTATTGTCCAAAATTCAAAAGATTCAGGAGAAATTAGATATAACTGCAGCTAAGATGAAAATTGTAAGGTCTGAAGATATCCATTTCACACTGCGTTTCTTTGGTGATACTCCTCTACATAGGTTGGAACAGATTAAAGCATGTCTTAATCGAATTGAGATAGATCCCTTTGAGATTGAGATAGCAGGAGTAGGATCATTTCCAAATAATCGGAAGCCAAGAATCATTTGGATTGGGGTTACTAAAAATGCATCAGAAGTCCTAAAACTAAAGAACGAGATTGACTCTTCATTAATTGAGATTGGCTATCAGCCAGAGAAAAGAAAATACACTCCTCATGCTACCATTGCTAGGGTTCGTTTTGTCAAGGATTCAAAACTAATTGCTGGGAATTTAGAGTATCTAGTTGATGAGGTGGCTGGAATGATGTCAGTTACAAGATTTAAGATGATGAAGAGCACATTATCTCCTTCAGGCCCCGTTTACGAAACTTTGTGGGATGTCGGATAACAGACAGTAATAGAAATGGTGGGCCGGGGGAGACATATTCCGGATGGGGAAATCCCAAATCGTTTGAACTCCCGGTCTCTTGCATTCTGTGACCTAAGGCGCGAGTTCCTCAGTCGCCCCAAGCAAGAATCATACCAAGCTAGACTACCGACCCGTAATCCATGAGAGGGAGAAATGACTCATGACTGCATGTGCGGTGTTTCAGACCAAAGATAAACATTACCACTGGTTGATTGGATTTATTATGTTTTAGAACACGTGTTCCTTTTTTTGCCAATTCGTATTATTGAAGATTCAGACTTATCAGTACCTTCGTAATCAGTATACAAGTTGTAATCAAGACGGGAGATGGAGTTGTTGGTTACTGATTTAGTATATCACAATGTCTTTGTTGAGCATGTCATGTCTGCAAATCATCCAGAGAGCCCACAACGGCTAAGAAGTGCGTTAAATTCAATCAAATCTGCAGGTTTGTTAGATGATCAGAAAATAAACCTCCTGACTCCAGAAAAAGCTCCTCTAAATGAGGTGTATAAGATTCATAGTAAGGAGTATCTTGAGGGAATCAGAGCAAGATCAGAAATAGGCGAGGGTATGTATACCATGGATACTTCTGTCAATTCATATACATATGATGCAGCGTTATATGCTGCAGGCGGAGGAATTGAAGCAGTTGATAGAGTCATGCATGGAGATTCTGAAAATGCTTTTGTTTTGTGTAGACCCCCAGGTCATCATGCTGAATACGAACGAGCATTTGGTTTTTGTTTTATCAATAATATAGCTGTGGCAGCCAAACATCTTTTGGAAAAACATGCTGTTGAACGAATACTCATAGTTGATTATGATGCTCACCACGGAAATGGAACGCAACGTAGTTTTTACTCTTCTAAAGATGTGTTATATGTAGGACTCCATCAGGATGGAAGGACCTTATTTCCTGGGTCTGGTTTTCCAGATGAGATTGGAATAGGTGAAGGAGAGGGCTATACGGTAAATCTGGCAATGTATCCAGGGGCAGGAGATGCTTCTTATAACATTGCTTTTTCGCAGGTGGTTGAACCTATCGCCAATTTGTATGATCCAGATTTCATACTTGTGTCTGTTGGTTACGATGGACATTTCATGGACCCCTTGACTAATCTTGGACTTACTACATCGGGTTTCGCGATGCTTAATTCCAGACTGAAAAAGATAGCAAATTCATACGCTAACGGAAGAATTGTATGTTTTCTTGAAGGCGGATATAATCTTGAAGTCATGGGTATGTGTTCATTAAATCTTCTTCAAGAGCTGGTAGGCATAGGTGTTACATCATTTGATGATGAATACAAGGAAAGCAATGTAGCGAGTGAATATACAGAGAAATTAATAGAGAAGATTATCGCAGACTCTCCTCTGTTGTAAAGACTTATTCACCAAAGTCTTCTAACAGTGTCTGCATTGAGTCTATGTCATCATCATCATCAACTAAATCTTCAGCGTCTGTAGTTGTCAGTTTTATGTCAATACCAAGCTGTTTCTTAATTGACTCTGCTATTGAAGTACCAATAGTGGGTATTCTTGCTAATTCCTCTACAGGAACTTTGTATAAATCAGACAAGTTAGTCAATTTATGATTGTGCAGCATTCTACCCCTTACTCTCCCAATTCCTTTGAGGTTTACAAGTTCTATGATATCTGAGCGAACTCCATGACGGAGTCGTAGTTTCAAATTATTTAGAAATGTAATATGATTAGTTGCATTGGAAATTCTGGAAATTTCTGATGCTGCATATGTCAACCATTCCGCAGACTGTACAAATCGATGAACATCGCCCATACCAACATTGTATTTTTCTGTAATATCTCTCTCAGTTTTTTCCGAAATCCAATCCTGAAGTAATAATGCTGTCTTTATCTGAGCTAGGAATTCTGAGTAAGCTCGAGGACTCTCCTCAATTGGTGGTTCAACCATGAGATCATCAATATAGTCGTCAATGGTGAGTTCATACTCTTCAACTTCCGATCTTGTCACATATGTGAGTAGTTGGTCTGGAGTATGGCAAATTAGGTGCAGAATCCCTATCATGCTCTGGCTATCCGCTGCAGATAGAACATCACGAAACAGAATTGCTGTGAAAGGGTCGATGTATAACTGTGATGTTCTCCTTCCCAGCCTTGTTGCAGTATAGGACCCATCTAAGCTTGTTTCAATCAAACCACCCTCCTCAAGGAAGCCTAGAGCAGATGAAACATGATGATTAATCTCCCACGGGTCAAATTGATGTGAGAAAAATGTCCCTCCAATTAGAGAGTCTATCTCCTCACGGTTTCTTGTCATTTCTGCTGCAATAGATGCCAAAAGATGAGCACGGACTGCTCGTGGGGATGCCAATTTAGAAGTGATTTCTTCAGGCTCTGACAGAGTGTAGTTATCAATGAGAAAATCAAGTTCTGGTTCTGTTCGAGCTATTAGTACAGCTTCTCCGTAATCATCATATTTTGGCCGACCTGCACGTCCTGCCATCTGTTTGTACTCGAGGATTGGTATCGGGTAGCTCCCACGGTCCGGTTCATAGCGTCTGTAATCGCGAATAATAACACGTCTTGAGGGAAGATTTACTCCTGCTGCTAGAGTCGGAGTAGCAACAATCACCTTCAACAGATTTTCTTTGAAGTAGTCTTCAACCAGTGCACGTTCTTGGTTATCAAGACCGGCATGATGAAAAGCGGCGCCATTCGCTATTAGTCGTGCAAGTGTTTTAGAAGCCTCAGGTGCTGATGGGGTCCTTCCAATTTTGGCTGCGCCTTTAGATAACTGACGCATTGTATCATCAGGGATATATCGGCGAAGAAAAGGTGCGAGTTTCTTTGCAACAGCAATGGTTGATCGACGACTTGAAACAAAGACAAGAACCTGACCTTTTTCATCAAGGGTATCACACACAACATCTGCCAATTCATCTCTGCGGATTCTATTGATGCTCCTTGATGTGTTCTTTCCATCTCTATAGAAACTAATTCGCCCGTCCAAATAGACACCTTCACTTAGTGGTACGGGTCTCCAAGTATCTCTCACAAGTTCAGCGCCGAGCCACTCAGCAATTTGATTGGCATTTGAGATTGTTGCACTTAGTGCAACGATTTGAATGTCTCTTATGATTTGAGTAAGTTTAGCCAATACCATCTCTAGTGTAGGTCCTCTTTTTGGATCATTAATGAGATGAACTTCATCAGCAACAATAATTCCAACATCATTAATCCATTCTGCCTTGTGACGGACTAACGAATCAGCCCGTTCAGTCGTCACAATCACAATATCTGCATCATGCAAGCTTCTTCCGGGCGAATCATAGTCACCCACTGACATTGAGGTTGTAATGCCCAGTGACTCGTATTTCTTGAACTCAATGTATTTCTCACGAGCAAGAGATTTTAGTGGCACAAGATAGAGCGCCTTGCCACGTCCATCAAGTATTGTTTTGAGCATACAAATTTCTGCAACTAGTGTCTTACCTGAACTAGTGGGTATTGCAAGAACAAGGTTCTTTCCATCAAGAACTCCTGTTTTGAAAGCGCTGACTTGAGGAGGAAAAAGTTCTGAGATTCCTTGAGCTTGAAGGTGTATGATTATTTTCCTGTTGATTTCCAGCTCGTCCAGTTGAATATTTCTCCTCTCCGCAGTCTACTAGCAATATGAGGTGATATGGATTAGCTCTGAGAATGTCTAATTTTACCCTCGCGTGGGCTGTATAATATTCCTTCAGCTAATAGTTTCTCAATAACTTCTTCAGCGCGTTCACGAGGTAGACCCATTGAAACAGCTCTCTGGATTAGGGCATCTTTATTCACTGTTGAGGTCCCTTCAGACTCCATGTCACGGATAGCTTTGATTATGATATCTGAGGAACTTCGTTGCGATGCACTCATCTTGGAAACAAGACGATCAATGTCGATTTTTCCGGTTATCCGATCAAGTGCCACCATACGCAGAGATTCTTCCATGAGTCTGACTGCTGCTTGAGCGTCTTCTTTTGTGACTTTGGACTGTAATGCCATTCGTGCACGAGCCTCGGATAAACGAACAAGCGATTCAAGCTGACGTGCTGTAATCGGAACTGGTGAAGCTCCACCTTCTGCGCTTTTTCGAAGATCTACATAGAAATTCTCTATCACTTCTGCAGCTTCTGGGGATAATTGTGGAATAACATAGCGATTGGCATATCCAATGTATTTCTTCAGGAAATCAGGTGCGATAGTTGGCTTTGCAGTCTGATCTCTCGTCTTCTTCATCTGGTGCATATTAAGTATGAATTGTGCAAGCTCACGGTCTCTAGTAGCCTCTGGCGTATCAACTAGAATCCAAATTAAATCAAACCTTGAGAGAATAGTGAATGGTAGTCTGATGTTATCTTGAATAGAAAGTGATGACTCATAACGTCCTAAAGTTGGGTTAGCCGCTGCAAGAATAGAAGTTCTTGCATTTAGGGTAGCGACGATTCCAGCCTTTGCAATACTAACTGTGTGTTGTTCCATAGCTTCATGTATTGCAGTGCGGTCATTAGGGTCCATCTTGTCAAACTCATCAATACAGGCAATTCCTTGATCAGACAAGACCAAAGCTCCAGCCTCAAGTGTCATTGCGCCAGATTCGGTATCATGAATTACAGCTGCTGTGAGCCCAGCCGCTGTAGTCCCTTTTCCAGAAGTGTAAAGTCCTCTTGCTGCAAGTCCAGCCACAAACTTGAGGATTTGGCTTTTTCCTGTTCCAGGATCTCCAATCATCAATATGTTTGACTTGCCTCTAAGACGTGTACCATCAGGCAATGTCTTTCCAACACCCGCAAAAAGAAGAAGCGCAATTGATTCTTTGATATGTTCATGACCTTGAATAGAGGGTGCTATTGATGCATAGATTCTCTCGTGAACATATGGATCCTCAGCTAGCTCCTTTATTCGCTTCTCATCCTCATCTGATATCTCAAGTTGTTCGTACTCTTTTTCAGATATCTCAATGCCATTTGCTTCAATGAATATATTGAATGTTGCAAGCTTTCCTCCTCTTCTTGAGAAATCGGGAGATGTTTGAAGTATTCCAGTCACCTTGACTAATTCACCAGGTCTGGAGATATCAACAATATCTCCTTCCAGAATAACATCGACGGACCTAGGCATCTGACCTGGAGGAAGTTCCTCAGGTGATTCTTGGATTCTAACTTTTTGCCAGTCCTTGAATTGCGATTTTTGAGGGAGAAGACGCATCGGTGTTTTCTTCGTGCACACTGGACACAGGGCTGGTTCTGTATATCTTCCTTCTTCTTGGGGTTGAGGTATTTCTGCTTGGCAAATCCTGCAAAGGAACATTGCTTGGACTAAGAGTGGTTTAACCACACTGGCTCTCATCATGATTCCACTGATGTGTATCAGTTTCCCAATATGACGAGACCGAAGAGCACGTAATGCTACATGCTCAGGATAATTAACAAAGCGTGTCTTTATGAGACTAGCATCAAGGCTATTGACATAATCCGGATCTTCAATACGAAGTACTGAAACCAGAGCATTGTCAGCCATTTCTAGGAATTTTAGAGGATCTTCTGACGCTAGTGCCATGAATACATTATCGAAGCTTGTCAAATCTTGGAAGTTGATAGTCAGTGATATTTCATCATTAATTGACATTTGTTGGATTCTTGACCAATAAGTTAGAGTTCCTTGTTCATCTTTGTATGTTCTTAGAAACTCCTCGAATCTTTCCTGTTCATCATAATCGGACATCTTTGCTAGCCTCGACATTTAATTCAATGTTCATGAACGCACAGTCTTCTATCGATATTCAACTCCTAATTCTTTTTGATTTGTATTTAACGGCACTAATTCTAATTACCTATTCCAGAATATTTTGGCGCCAACCTGAGAGCATTTCAATTAGCTCTTCGCATAACCATCGTTCTTCATAGGCCATTTGTTTCCTCTTTTCTTGGTATGCTCCTGATTTAGCGACTCGAAGTATCTTAGATAATCGAGTTTCTACTAAAAAGGGAATCATACGCTGTAGTTTTTCGATTTCGTCGTATTTTCTAGGGTCTGTGGATGTTCTGTCGCTTTGTAGTCGCAGAACTTTCCTGTTAAGTGCAGTATATAGATACGGTTGGAATGTTTGAAGCTTGTGAGGTTGTTTTTCTTCTTCTCGGTAAAGATTCTGAAGCCTTCTTAATGAGTCATATGCATCTTCAGGTGCAACATCAACAATGTCATGTTTCAATAATCGTTCTATTACCCAATTTGGGAGATTAATCCGATCACCTTTCTTGAAAGGACCAAGTTTACTCTCTCCAACAACGATCTCAGATATTGGTTTTTGAATTATGCAATCTCGGGTTTCATTAAGAAACATCATCTTATAACGATTCATTTCATCCTTTACTTCACTACATATCTTCATGAAAACCCACATGTCATCCTTTGTATTTTGAGATAAAGCCCTTGCTCTGTGATAACGAGTCAGAGTGATTAATTGTGTATTTCATCTGATTAGATTGGTTCTACCGCCAGAGAATCTTTTAAAGCACTGTGAAAGATTGGTCACAGAATCTTGTAGACTCGGAAGATCATTATGACTTTAATATTGGTGGGAAGTACAAATGGATTTAGACCTGTGGACTGAGAAGTATCGACCTCCAACCTTGAGTGAAATAATAGGTCAAGAATCAATAATTGAGAGCCTGAAGAAACTTGTAGAAACAAAAGCTGTGCCTCATTGCTTGTTTTCAGGGCCACCTGGGACAAGTAAAACCACTGCGGCAATGGCAATGGCTAGAGACCTCTTTGGTGACTCGTTTGAGCGTAACTTTATGGAACTGAATGCAAGTGATGAAAGAGGAATCGATGTCGTGAGGAATCAAATAAAGAACTTTGCAAGAACAATGGCATCAGGTGATGCACCATTCAAGATACTGGTTCTTGATGAAGCAGATCATCTAACAGCAGATGCTCAACATGCTTTGAGACGTACTATGGAATCATATGCGGCTTCATGTAGGATGATATTGATATGTAATTATTCTAGTAGGATAATTCCGCCAATTCAATCAAGATGTGCCATATTCCGTTTTTCGCGGCTTAGTAATGACGATATTATTAGTAGACTGGAGTATATAGCCAAAAAGGAGGGAGTAAAGCTTCTCAACAACGGTACTGAAGCAATTTTGTATCTTGCAGAAGGAGATATGAGAGCTGCTATTAATCTTCTTCAGGCAGCATCATCAACAAATCAGAAGGTGACTAATGAGATAGTATACTCAATATCAGGAAGAGCAGACCCAGAAACTGTGAGAAAAATGCTTAACGATGCTCAAGGGGGAAAATATATTCAGTCACTTGATAGTCTACGAAATCTGATTTATCAACAGGGAGTTTCACCTGTAGACCTCGTAAAACAGATACATCGTGAGATAGACAATCTTGGCTTTGGAAATCAGAAACATATGGAAATACTGAAACAGACGGCAGAAATTGAGTTTCGTGTATCTGAAGGGGCTGACGGAGAAATTCAGCTTTCATCGCTTTTAGCACGTATAGGATTGTGAAATAGTGGTAGGGATCCTAAATGATTGACGAAAGTTTACCTTGGCCTGAGAAACATCGTCCAAAAAAACTCGAGCAACTAGTTGGAAATCAAGAAACGATCAAGACACTGAAATCTTGGGTTGTTTCTTGGATATCCAAAATACCAAGTAAAAGAGCTGCTCTTGTAATTGGGCCACCAGGTACAGGGAAAACTGCATCAATTGGGGCTATGGCTAATGATTTGGATATGGAGCTTGTTGAGTTTAATTCAAGTGATAAAAGAAACAAGGATGCTATAGAAACACTAGTTTGGAGAGCAGCTACACAACAAACCCTTGATGGCAGGCCCAGACTTATTTTGTTGGATGAAGTAGATGGTCTGTCCGGGACTAGCGATAGAGGAGGCGTAGGAGCAATCTTGAAAGTCATCAAGGAGTCTGTACATCCAATTGTGATGACTGCCAATGATCCAAATAGTCCTAGACTCAAGGACCTGATGAAAATCTGTCAAGTGTTCATTTTTGGATATATAGAGAATGACGATATTGAAAAAATATTGAAACAGGTATTATTAGAAAACAATGTTGAGGTGTCTAGTGAAATCCTTGAAGAGATTGTTGAGGGTGCTGGAGGAGACCTAAGGGCTGCAATTTCAGATTTAGAATCTCAGGTGAGGAGTGGGCTAACATCTCAAGTAGTTGAATCAGTTCTTAGAGACCAAAGGCGAGGAGATGAAGAAACCTTGCGTCATTTATTTGCTTCATCTGATTCAATAATGGCAAGAAGAGTGCTATCCGAATCAGAGTTGAATCATGATTCATTGGTCTTGTGGTTAGAAGAGAATCTACATCTCCATCTTTTAACTCCAAAAGAACTCGATGAGGGATTTGAACAGCTCTCTCTCGCCGATTTAACACTTGGAAGAATCATGATAGATCAGAACTGGAAACTGCTTGCTTATTTCTATGATTTCTTATCCATGGGCGTAGCTATGAGCCGATCTGAAACACCTTTTCGACGAGTTAAATATTCGCAGCCTACATGGCCTCTTTTAGTTTGGCAGGGTGACAGAAAACGGGACAAACAAGAAGAGATTTTGGCATCATTATCTACATTGGCTAGTGTTTCAAGGAAAAGAGTACGAAAAACACACCTTGATGCCGTTCGTGAGATTCTTAAGATAGATCCTCGGCGTTTGACCGACTTCGCGAATTGGTTGAATATTGATAAGTCATCATTGAACCAGAAAAGTAGTCGATAACATTGCTCACGGTTCTTATTGATCGTTTATACTGTTCGAGTTTTTTGCTCAACTGTTTCTGAATTGTTCGAATCGCATATTTACTTGTCTTCATTTTGATTGGAGTTATTGTTTCCATCAGGACTAGATTTTCTGGTGGAGCGGGCTTAATCCCACTCACAAAGACTTTCTGCCCAAGGAGAATTTTGTTGATGGTTTCAAGTCCGACTTTTTCAGTTCCAATCTCTGTAAGAAGTGTAACTATTTTACGTACAAGTTTCCAAAGAAAACGAGTCCCAAAAATATCCAAGAAATATTGCTCTCCTGAATTATTAATGGATATGTTTAGAATTGTTGTGAGTGTGTTTCGACCAGCATCAGGTTTTGCTAGTTCGCTAAAGTCATAGGACCCAATTAGAAAAGATGCGGCTTTTTTCACAGTCTTAAGATTTAGATTAGCCCAAGACTCGTCCAAATAATATCGATAATGTCGCATGAGTATATTATATCGTGGTACAAAATTGTTAGGAGCTTTTGTCGATGCCCATAGTATTATGTCATCTGGAAGATAACTATTGATTTTATCGATACTGAATTGTTTTTCTGTAGTAATCATGACTAGTTGTCCTATACTATGAACTCCTTTGTCAGTCCTTCCAGACAATTGAACTGTTTGAGTAGAGTGATTTTCTCCACTCCAGCTAGTTAGTGCATCAATCATTTCTCCTTGGACTGTAGAGAGACCTAGTTGGTATTGTGAACCGTGATAATTATCACCAAGATAGAACAAACGAGAAAGATAACTGGCCATGTCAAGAGTACCCCATCAAGACTCCCAGAGATTGAATAGACTTCTTAGTGATCGTGCTCTAAGGTCTTCAATCCTGTATCGATATATCTTGATTCTACCAAATTTCTTCTCTTCGATAAGACCGGAGTTTAGTAATACCTCAAGATGTGATTTCGTTGAGCTATGATTAAGGTCTACTCTTCTACAAAGCTCTGAAATGTTCAGTTCATTAGAGGCGGCCAGTTCCTTCAGTATCTTAATTCTGCCTCGGGAAGAGAATATGTCCTCAATGGCAACTTGAGACGAGCTTTCAGAATTCATCTATTTTCTTATAGCCTCCTTGGACTTGTCTAACAACCCCGAGAGAAATTGTTCTAATATATCAGCTGGGACCTCAGAGAACCCAATGAGAGTAGTTTGACCTCTTTGACCAGTGCCCGATTTCTTTGTATCTATTATACCATGAGCATGTAGATCTTGAACCCATTCCCAAATTTGAGTGTGTGCTCGTGGTTCTTCATAATACTCCTCACATACCGAACGGTATATTTCTTCAACTTCGCCTATTGTGATATATGCACTACGAATCTCTCTCAGCTGTCTAGCTGCAGCCAACAGCAGAAGTTTATGTTGAATAGGTAGTGCCGCAAAGATTTCTTTTCTGAGCTCAGGATGAGTGTCTGTTTTGGCACGACGAGCATAGTCAGGTATTACAATATTTGATTGTTCTCTATCAGCATGTTTTCCAGCACGCCATAAGAGCTCTATAGCGTAACGTGCATCACCATGCTCAGAAGCGATATCACAAATGACTTGGATTGTTTCATCCATTACGGCTCTCTTCTCAAAGGCCATTTCTACACGGTCTCTGAGAATATCATAAAGTGCATCATGAGTGTATTTTGAGAAGCGGAGAATATTTCGTTGGAGTGTACTACGTGTACTAGAGTCAAGGATATCATCATCAAGAGGGATCTTTCGACCAATTCCTATGATTGAAAGACGTTGCGTAGCATTTAGTCTGTCATCCATGAGTCTTGTAAGGTCGTATAGGATGTCAGCACCTTTCTGTCTGATGAAATAATCAAGCTCATCGAGAATTAAAAGAAGATATCGATCCTCATCATCAAGAACTTCAACTAGCATTTGTAATAACTCATCAGGAGAATGGCCGCGTCTGGGAAATTTAGGTTTGAATTCTCTCAATGCCCGAAGGAAGACCAAATATGATGTCTTGTTGACACGACAGTTTATGTGAATGCTATGAAGTCGTATATTTCGTCTTTTTGCAGCTTGAATCATCTGTTCAGAGAATCTCTTGGCAACTGCAGTCTTCCCTGTCCCTACTGGTCCCTCAATAATGAATTTATTGCTTGTACGACCTGGTGAACTTATCAGAGTCTTGAAACTTTGAACAAGTGTTCTTATCTCTGATTGGCGGTGAGGTAGACTTTCAGGAACATAGTCGATTGATAAGAACTGTTCTGATTTAAACACACTACGTCTACTAAGTTCATCTTCAACATAGTCATGAGGCATTACAGTCCAAAGACAATTCTGATAGGCCATGCTTAAAAGCGTTTGCAGAACGTACGATTAAATGTATGACAAAAGGGGAGTTTACCGAAAGTAATGGCGAGCTCCTCACTCAAGATCCATATCATCGTCAATTTTGACTCATAGGGGTCATAGAAATCATTGCTCGCCAAGAATATACTAGACTATTCTCCCTTAAACTTGACGAAAGTATTGGTGCGACCGCCGGGATTCGAACCCGGGTCACAGGCTTGGGAAGCCTGCATCTTAACCACTAGACAACGGTCGCAATTCTGGAAAACGATTGTGTCTGGTCGTGATTTAAGATTGTTGATGCACAGACAGAAAATGGAAGAATACAGAAGTTACTTGCAGTTGAGATTCACTCGTCATGGAATCTACAATTCGGGTCAAACGTATATTCTTTCAGCAAAAAGGGCTTATGTCTAGTTAGGACAGACCTGTATACTTATTTTGATTATATTATCCAGCTCTAACTGGGAGACATGTCTATGTCTGACAATAACACAGTTGTTAAGTTCTGGCAAGGAAATCAAGCTTGTGCAGAAGCTGCTATTGCTGCAGGTTGCAGATTCTTTGCAGGCTACCCTATAACACCTGCTTCTGAAATTGCGGAAATCATGTCTGAAAAACTCCCCAAAATTGGAGGAGTATATCTTCAGATGGAAGACGAGATTGCTGCTATCTCATCGGTCATTGGTAGCTCGTGGGGAGGGGTATTGTCAATGACTGCAACTTCAGGTCCTGGGTTTAGTCTGATGCAAGAGAATATTGGCTATGCAATCATGACTGAAACTCCTTGTGTTATTGTCGATGTTCAAAGAGCTGGTCCAAGTACAGGTCAAGCTACAAAAGCAGCTCAAGGAGATTTCATGCAAGCACGATGGGGTACACATGGAGACCATGAAAGTGTTGTATTGGCACCAAATTCAGCACAAGAAACATACGAACTTACCATAAGATCATTTGAGCTGTCTGAGAAACTACGACATCCTGTCATTTTATTATCAGATGAAGTTGTGGCACATTCAAGAGAAAAGGTTGTAATTGATAGGAGTAAAAGCGTTTCAGTAAAAAGACGATTCGCAGCAAAAGGAGACCTACCCTATGGAGCAATTGCTGCTGATGGACATGCACTGATGCCAAGATTTGGCGATGGACTTGACTTACTTATAACAGGATCCACTCACAATGATGCAGGGTTTAGGAAAACAGCAGACCCTAAGGTCCATGATAGCTTGGTGCGTAGATTGTCAACTAAAATACAGAATGCATGCGGAATTTTAGAAGACTATCAAGTTGCTGGTTCTGATAAAGCTGAATGGGGTATTGTATCATTTGGTTGTACATCAAGATCAGTAGATGAGCTGATGGGAATGATTTCGGAACCTAGTCTTCGTTCTTTAAGACTGAGAACATTATGGCCATTTCCTGATGAGGTGATAAGAGATTTTGCAAAATCTGTTGATAGAATACTAGTGCCAGAACTCAGTCTTGGCCAACTATCAGGGGAAGTAAGCAGGGCTGTAAAGGGCTTAGTAGATGTTATCCCTCTGACCAAGATTGGTGGAGGGCTTATGATTGAACCAAATGAGATTTTATCATTAATAGTGAAATCTTGATTTTCTTTAGAATATAAGTAGTTCATGTCTAGTTTGTTATTTATTAATTGTAATCACAATGATGATATTGGTTCGGATCCAAACTCTAGTAGATATTGAAAGGTTAATTGTTTTGAAGTATTGTTTACTAATTATCAAAGTGAAGTTATGAATACTAGGAGATATCCAAGTAGGTAAGGAAACGGTTTGAGTCATGCTTGAATTAACACTGGTAACTATTCCGAAAAGTGTCATGTTATAGTCACAGAATATTGCAATATCTACAAAAGACACTGTTTGATTATTATCATCTCTAATTTCTAAATCAAATTCTAATGTTTCATTATAATAAGCAATTATAGATGATGCAGTCGCATTCATATTTCCAGTGACAACTAGGAGGATTTGAGAATTAGCAGAAAACTGATAGAACTCGTTTGCAGATGGTGTGTTTAAAATATGCAAACCAACAGAAACATTATGGCAGATAGGAATTGTAAGGAAACTGGGTACTTTGGGCTGAACTTCAATTAATTGCATAAATCCTAGAGCTTCGTCAATGAATTGTAGTTGTATTGACTGATTCCAATTAAGATGAGGTTCAATGAGAAACTCTATTGTCACATTTTCACCCTTTGTAGCATTCCAATAAGGTTGCATAGACGTGAGTGTTATTTGGTTCGCAAGTACGTTTACTATAGTTGATTTTTCAACCGGTTGGTACTGAGAGTTCATAGCTGTGAAATTAATCTGATAAGACCCTGGACTAGTATTGAAAGGAATTACAGCTGAATATTGACCGTTTCCAAAATTTGTCAATGTTCCGGAACCAAAAAGTGTAGTCCATTCAATTGTACTGTCATCTATAGTATTTGACTCTAAATCAGTGTGTTCCACTACGATTAGAGCTTGTTCTAAGTATTCTCTATCTGGTGACATACAATATACTGAAACAGGTGAGGAAATTATTGTCAAATTAGACATAGCTGGAAGAACAGTGATCTGAAATGAATCTGTAAAGGGAAGAAAATCTTCATTTCCATTGCTGGAAACTGTAAGATTATAGAGGCCAGGAGAACCGTATGAATTATTCCAATTTAGTTGAATAATTCCTTCTGAACTTGTTGTCAAATTCTTATTTAGTACTGTTTGTGAATCTGAGTTCACGACATTTAGATTTACTAGTTCATCTACATAGACGATATTGCTGTTGTGTACACTTGTAATCTTTAGTGAGATTGATGTATTTTGTCCATATTGTACAGAGAGCGACGATAAAGGAATAGCTGTGAGATGGCCTCTGTTGATTGTTATTTCGATGTTATCTCCAGCACTCTGAAATACCGTATCAAAAATCTCCACAGTGAAGAGAACAAAGGATTGTACTCCTGTCACATTTGGAGAGGTATGACCAGGTTGAATAGTATATGATGAATTAAGATAACGAACCATAGGAGATGAAGATATGAAGTATTCATCTGCGAATGAGGGCCCAAGGTCAGTTACTACTGCGAATGAAACGAAACACCACCCTTCATCACTGAAATCTGCAATGAGTCTTGCAACCATATCAATAGTTTCTCCTACTTCATATACTAGTTTGTCTGTTTCAAAATCTTGAAAATCAAAATAGAATGCTGAAACAGAAATAGTAAGAGATGTTAAGAGAATAATTGTTGCAAGTGTAGATGCTGTTGCTTTCCGTTTCACTGGATTACACCGGTAGACTGTTATTATCTATCTTAAAAAACAGCACATGGATTCAACGGTAGGTTTAATTCGTAATTACATGTCGGCAATTGTATACTTTCGTACATAGAGGTGTAGCATAAATGGTGATTAGACTCAAGACTGCTGTGATTGATTCTATTGAAGAAACAGAAACTAGGAGACTGAAGCTGTTAAAGGTATCTTCAAAGAGCGATGATGCGAAACTCACATTAGAGCTCCCGGATGCGCTATCTGATACATTGAACACCAATGATGCAATCTCAGTTGTTATTGATTCTAAACCAATCGCAAAAGGTGAACAGTCAAAGCTCTATGTTGAAAGTACTGTCTTTAAGAAACTGGAGAAGAATGGTCTCGAAGTTGTTGGATCAGTAGGCGGACTACGGTTAGTATTCACATTAGCAAAGCCTACTCCAACTCAGAGTAGTACCTTTAATTCTGAACGATTTTTCTTGGCAATTATGTAGAACCCAAGCTAAGGAAATTACAATGATTACTTTCGGCCATCTCTCTTTCTGACTAGACTGTAAAAGACTGTTCAAAGTCATTCATAGTCCGCTTAGATATACTGGTTATCTCTGTGGATGAATATCTAATATCTGAAACTTAGTTAGGAGTACTTGTGCACACTCTTGATGGGTGTGGTTTTTGACTGATGGAACATGTGAATCTCATCTAACAAATTTGAAATCCTGTCCTGACTGCAGTGGTTTCTTGGTCACTAGTCATGGACATATAGTATGCGCTGAATGTGGTTTGGTACTCTCAAGAGAATATGTCTTACCTACATATCAAATGGGAGAACGTCCTAGCAGTGATTCTCCGGACGCAAGCATGTATGTATCCTTGGGAAACCGGATGCACATTGTAGATGGTCTTGGCAGTTACATAGGCTTTCACAAGGACAAGTATTTTCAAGACGCTCAAGGACAAGCATTATCCGGAAGAATGCAAAAGAAGTTCAAGCGTTTAAAAACAATATATAGCACAAGAGTTAGAATTGGTAAAAATGAGGCAAAGTACAGAGCTCTTAGAACACTCAATCATGTATCAAAGCTTCTTATGATTAATGAGCAAGTCCGTGATCGAACTGCATATCTTTACAAAAAAGTGGTAAATGAAGCCACGGGAAATGTGAATAATAATATTCTATTGATTGCAGTGTGTCTTCTTATGGCTGTAAGAGAATTCAAAGAAGAGGCTCCAATAACGCTTGATGAAATTGCTGATGTGTTTGAAAAATGTGGACACCGTGTTAACGTAAGAGCAATTGTACGAGAAGCTCTTAGACTGAGATCAATCACAGGTTACTCGCCGGAGATACGAAAACCAGAAGACTATGTTCCAAGGGTTATTTCTATGTTGATGAATAGTCCAAGAGTAGTCAGCAAGATTCAATCACGTGGCTGGAAAATAAAAGACTATGAGAATGCTCTTAGAAACAAGATACTAGAAATTCTCAGAATAATCCCGGCTTCAAAACGAGGAGGAAGAAATCCTTTCATATTCACAGTTTCTGCAGCATACGCTAGCGATCGTTTGATTGCTATTGAGTGTAAAAGAGGGGCGGTTCTCACTCAGAAGCTTGCATCAACTGCTACTGAAGTGGCCGAGTATAGTATTAGAGACCATTTTGGTATGATGAAAGGAGTCATTGAAGAGTTTCAGGTTAATATTCAGTGATTTGTTTTGTGAGCATATGAGATTATTTTGGAATCCTCTGGACAATGGATAAAGTGTGAGGTGTTCAACTTAGTGAGTACAAATATCGACGTGATTCATTGTCAGAGTAGACGTTGCGAAATATGTACTCAGAGTAGTACAGATGGTTGTCTAAGGCTTAGGAAGATTAGGGAATTAGGAAACAGAAAATCACAGATAGTTTTAGTTGAATCAGAAAAAGGCTTGCTCCATTTTTGTGATTTAAGTAACTTAGAGAAGAATGAGCCTTCTTGGAAAACTGAAGGATGGGAAACTGTTTTTGTAGGTACTCGTAGTCAATTATTAGAAGATTTGGATAACATCTTATCAATATACAAAATTGGACCTCATTTATCCATTTTCAAAAGGAGGAAGCACAATCAGACAACGTATGTCACTGTTCCAATAGTTAAAACTGCTTTAGAACAGTCCCTTATTGATGATTTGAGTCATAAATCAACCCAGATTGGTGATAAGTCAACATCATTGTCACTAAGAGAAAGTATTACTCAGAGATTGGAGCAGACAGCAGAGAATGTATCAAAATATATTCTGCGTCTAATACCTGAAATCAATGAAACAACAAGAATTATGCTTTCAGAGATTATAGCTCACCAACGAAGTGTGCTTGGACCATTAATGCCAGTCATACTTGATGATATGGTTGAGGAGATATATCTTGACCGTCCTGGAGAACCCATTTATTTTGATCATCAAAAATTTGGTAGATGCATCACGGATATTACTTTTCAAGAATACGAGGTGCCAAGAATTATTACACTGATTCGTGCTGAAAGCAACCTTCACTTAGATAGAGGTAATCCATCTCTCAAAATGGACTTGAAAATTCGTGATGCATTGATGCGTTTCTCTGCGAGCATACCACCACTTAGTCCCGATGGACTACATCTTGAGATTCGTCGAGCCAAAAACCGTCCATTTTCTATTAATGACCTAATCGAAAATGGAACGATGACTCTTGAAGCAGCTGCAGTATTGCTTTTCGCTATTTCATGCCGATTCAATATTACAATAACAGGAGGCCCGGGAGTGGGGAAGACTACCCTGCTGAATGCTTTAGACATGGCTACTCCTAAGTGGTGGAGAAAGATTTACGTTGAAGATGTCATTGAAAGCCGAGAACAGAGAGAATCCCATCAGGTTCGATTTAGAGTAGATTCTATGGATGAACAATTGTCGAAGTTTAGCAAGAGTGATGAAATAATCAAATGTTTACATAGATCACCAGATTATCTAATTCTGGGGGAAATTCAAACAGCTGAGCATAGTAGAGCTTTGTTTCAAGCAATCACAGCTGGTCTCCGTTCTATTCAGACATGTCATAGCGATTCTGCCTCAAGTCTGGTTTCTAGATGGAAGCTTGGTCATGAAATACAAAATGATAACCTTGCTTTGATGGATTTGATAGTCACCTTAGAAAGACCAATTCCAGGTAAATCAAAACGTAGAATAAGTGAAATTGTTGAAATAAGGAAAAGTTCTGTTGATGGTCTATTGGAATTTCGTGGACTTAATAGAGTATATAACTGCAGTCAAGGACTAACTGAAAACTGGTCTGAGGATGGAGCATTTATGACCCGTGCGAGGGATTTTGGAGTTGAAAGTCATATTCCTGCTCTGGAAAATTTGATTGAAACCATTCGTGATAATTTATACCAATCTGATTTTGAAATACTAAGTGAAAAAATTTGGTTCAATGGACATCCAATGAAGTACGTTGAACGTAAGGTGTAAGATAGAAACGATTCTTTTTGGGGGCTTTAAAAGGACTGATTTAGACATGAAATTAAGGTGTAGATGATTGGCTGAAGATGAAGGTCTGATTAGGAATGAACAGGGAGGACCATTGGTTGAGGAGAGTCTGCTCCTCGGTCTTGCAGTTGTTACTGTGTCTATTGTAATAGCAGTCATCCTTCAAGCTACGGGATGGGCACAGGATGTTGTAGAAGGATTAATACAGCTTCTACAAGACAGTTGGAGTAGTCTGACTCAGTTATTTAGCACACCATAAGTAGTTGTGTTCTCACTTTGGGGAAAGGCTTATTTGTGGAATTCTAGACGTGGCCTCTCGCGCTCCGGACTGGCATATCATTACGGCTCCGGTAGACCATTGTAGATTAATTACAGTGATACCGATTGTAGTCCGGCCCAGCATGGGGGACTCTCGATCCCCCGACCCGGGTTCAAATCCCGGCCGGAGCACCATGCATTATTCTTAACTTATAAGATATTTTCGATGTATAATGGGCACTATTGAAATTCCAATAGACACGATGAGGATAATTACTAGACCAGTAATGCCAACACCTTCAAGAGACATTAAATCGGATGCTTGTATTTCAATAATGAATGATCCGCTAGTTGAAAGAACTGAGCTGGATGTTTCAGATTCATAAGATAAAACATAGTACCCACCTATGGTTGGAACCTTAAGATGTAGAATAATTATGCCATCCTCCATGCTCTTTGTGTCAAAATATGAATCCAGCCAATTGAAATTCACTTTAACTCCTTGTAGTAGTGTTCCGTTGTAGCCTTCTATTTTAAGAAATACAGAAAGTTCACGAAGCGGAATAACTACCTCATAGAAATCAAGCTCAAGCCGTACCGGCATTAAACTAGTAACTTGAAGACTATAATCATATTTGGTTGAAGACTCGTATAGGGAAATGTTTCCACTATAGAATATAGATATGTTGTATTGGTTTTCTATATATGGAACTGAAAAAGTGAAAGTTCCTAAACCATTATTATTTGTGAGCATAGAATCTTGATATTCATTTTCTATAAGAAGGTGAAGCAGTCTGAAAGAGCAATTTCCAGCCCAATCAGTCATGTGAATTTCAAAGAACACTTCTTGACTTGGGGAAGCATATTGATCAATATTGCAGTCTAGAAGCTTTATGTTTGGAATAGACCAAGCTGAAAAATTACTAATTGATCTGGCATTCATAATGAATGGATTATCCTTTATTTCAATAATCAGAGTATGAGTTCCCGGAGGCCCTTGCAGTTCATATTGAAAATTAGTTGTTGTTTCAATTGAATTGGATGGTTGAGTGAATTGTTGGTTAGAAGTCGAATCAAATATTGAAATTAGTGAATCCGAAATAACGCGGCCCAGTGAATCAGAGATGTCGATTGTAATTTCTACATTTGAACCGATATCAACAAACTCTGGAATATCAATAATTATCTGCACTGGACTTCTCACAGAAAAAAGGAGTTCGAAATATGATTCAGTGAATCGATTACTCCCATTGTACTGGATTTTCAATCTATGAAACCCGAGTGTAAATCTTTCATCAATATTAAAATCGATGGGGGCGATACCAGAACTGTTAGTTGTTGTAAGAAATAAAAATGAGTCATCTAGGAATACTTTGAGAGGTTCATGTGGAAGTGAGCCATTTGATTGGGAGAGTTCAGCATATAGAGTTACAAATTCATTGAGCTTTACTTCGTTAGGATAGGGAGTTTGAAGTGAAACAGTTGTCGCTATTTTTGATATATTGACTACGAATATGATTTCTGATGATTCCAAAAAATGATGTAAATCCTGTTCATAGATAACATGAATCTCATTAGTTCCAAGAGTAATCCATGTGCTATTACATTTAATTTCGAAATGGATGTATCCTGACATATTCGTTGTACGTGTTGCAAGCTGTATATTGTCCTTGAGAACTTTGATAGTCGCGTTTGATAATGGGATATTTGCATCATCAGTTATATGGACAAAAAAAGACAAAGTATCCTCTGGTGCAAGTACATCAGAAATCTGATTTACCTCAATATTTGTGGATGATAATATTATCAAAACTGTCCATACGCTAGAAGGTGCAAGCGAAAGAGACTCATTACCATAAAATGTTGCATTAATGGTTGTTGATCCAAGAGCATGATCTAGAGGAATGTTCCATTCAATGGATGCGATACCATTTCTATCTGTTTTATCAAAACCAATGTATGTATCATACGTTTGATCAAAAAAGAATATTCTTTGATCTGGTAAAGGAATTCCATAGCTACCATTTTGGAGAAGCGTTACTGTTATTGTAATTGTGTTTCCCCTGGTCACCATTATTTCATCTTCTGCTGAAACCAGATGATTGCTAAGTGTTGCTAATGAAAACGCGAAGAAAATCATGAGAATAATCGGGTACCAGTTTGATTTCTTAATGATGTATCACCCCTAGGGAAATTATTCGGATGTTTCATGTTTATACTTGGTAAAGTGTTTGAAATTCAGAAGAATAACTAGTAGGCTCATGTAGTCTTTAAGATGTGATAGTTATACTTCTGGAACTTCATCACTATTTCATCATTCTATCTCCGGGTTTTTATTCTCCTATAGAGAAGTTGATGTTTGTGATTTGTTTCGGGGGTGTTCTTATGCTCAACAGGGGTACGATGGTTCGACTTCACAAGCTGTCATACATGAATAATATAGTGAGGATTCCTTGGATGCCATTTAGTTTATCCAGTTTATCCAAACAGGAAGATGAAGGGTTAGTTTCTAGAAGTATGCATAGAAGAAAGAAGTCATGTATGAGTCTATTCTGGATGGTTGGAAACATATTTCTAGGGTCCTATTTGGTATCTGTTTATGTATTGCCATTGATTGGATTAATAAATCAGCCTTTAGTTCCGTTGAAAAGTTATGTTGAAATGGTTATTTGTTTCATTCCTGTTTTTTCAGGATTATCGTTGTCTTTAAGAAAAATACGACTTCAAAATCCGGTAATATCCAACGTGAATGGTATATTTTTTGTTTCGCTTGGAGATTATGCAATTGGGGTATGCTGTCTTGATATTATATCAGTGTCTGGTTCTGTATACCTAGATGAAAATGGAAAACCAAGGTATATTGACAGTATGTTATTAGCGATGCGTGCAGGAATGAGCAAGTCAGTCACTATGGCTTTCGAAGCAGGTGTAACAAACAAAGAACCATTTCTACACATTTTTATCACTGCAGCTGGATC
>JBHLQJ010000001.1:26976-67277 GCA_048884945.1 Candidatus Thorarchaeota archaeon
GCAAATCAAATTGATGAAATTCTAAGAAGAGAAGCTACTAGAGCAGAAGCAATTCTTTTGTCCTCCTTAAATAATGTCGAATTGAAACTTCTGGAAGGGGAGTCACTGCAAGAGGCTATTTTGACTAATATGGAGGACGTTTATATTGATTCTCAGAATCTTGTTAGTAAAAAGGGAAATCACTCTCTAAAAGTGATATCTTTTCAGGGATTACCTCGAATATTCCCTACTCAAGAAACCTCTCAGATTGGTACTTTCATTTCAACAGCTATTAAACAAGAATATACAACAAGTATGACATGTGTTTTTTCTGCAGCTACACCAGGAAAAGAAAAACGTGTTCTGGAGAGTCAGTGGAAACATATTCAAACTAAAGAAAAGCGAAATGAAGAATCACTTAAGGATTATACTGCAAAAAAGAAGCTTTTAGCCCGCTATGAGGAAATTCATGATAAGGCAGGTTGGTTTGATACTTCAGTATATTTCAAGATAATTATACCAATTGATAGACACATAGATACTCACGTAGATGGAGTTAATGGATTAGTCTATTCAATATGGGGTAATGGAAACTCTATCAAACTTATTCATAAAAAAATATCAAGACGGACAATATTTAGAGTATTAACTCGTCGCCATCTTAAACGTAGACGGATGCACACAGCTCAACTATCATCTTTCGTAAACACACCAATTCAGCAGTTACCAGTTATCACTCCAAAACAAACAGCAGTTTTCCCAGTTCCTAAAAAAGGATTGATAGATAATGAACTAGTTATCGGAAAAGCAGTTTTTGGGGGGCGTTTATTATCTGATGTGGGTCTTGAAATTAATTGGCTAAGAGAACATGTGGCAATTCTGGGAGCAACTGGTACTGGAAAAACAACAGTTGTAAAGCATCTTATGGCTCAATTAAGTGAAAAGACAAACGTGCCTTGGTGGATATTTGATGTTAAAGGATCTGAGTATCTTGATCTTGTTGGTCGTGGTGAATCAGATGTTCTCGTTTTAAAACCAGGCTTTGATGTTTCTTTTGTGACTAATCTTATTGATACAGAAATGAAAGACGATGAAAGTTATGCCCATTCTACATTTGTAATATTAAGAGAGCTGCTGAATGAAAGAGGGGATTCTTCTGAGCTTTCTCCAGCTATGGAAAAATTGCTTCGAGATTCCATAATGAGAGTCTTAGATACACTGGATGAAGGAAATTCAGTTCAGTTTCTAATTAGTAAGATAATGGAACTGTCGGGGAATGATCGTACAGGAATTATGACCAGAGATGCTTTGCTCAATCGTCTTGAGATATTAACTCGTGAACCATTGGGTTCTATCCTAAAGGGAGGACCTAAAACCGTTCAATTTTCGGATTTGATAAGCAAACGTGTTATTTTTGATCTCTCATATGTTGCAAGAATTGGAGGAATGGATTCCGCGAGACTGCTTTACAATCTTATTGCAAAACGAATTTTTGACAGTGCAATGAAGAGAGGAATTTCAGAAGATTTGTGTCATATAGTTGTGTTAGAAGAAGCTAGTAATCTTGTCCCTGAGAGTTACACAAGACAATCTGCTGCGGATATAACAACTGGTGAATCTATGGTAATGTTACAACGAGCAACTGGACAAGGAGTCCTTGTTATATCGACAAGACCAAATATTTCCTCGAACATTTTAGCGAATACTGCAACTAAAATCGTATTTCGTTTGCCGTATGATAGTCAAATTGGCGGAAGATTTCTTTCCTTGAGTGATAGTCAGGAACAATATCTTAGGACATTGAAACGTGGCAGAGCATTGATGAGCATACCTCACACTGAAACGTTTGAGATTGCAACAAGACCATTCCCTGAAGTTTTAGAACAACAAGAAAAAATAACACATATCGAAAAGGATTCAATTCCAATTGTTGAAAGTTCTAAGACAAACAAGATAGAGGAAGATGTTAAAAGCTTAGATTTGCTGGATTCTAGTGAAGAAGTTGTTGAACAAACCCTTGTTTTTAATAGAACTGATCGATTAGGTAGTCATGTCATTGCTTTTTTGGCTGCAGAAAGATGGGCAACGGAAGAAGAAATCAGGAATCTTATTGCTATACTGGATTCTAGTATTGTTGATGATGATATTTCAGAAGTGATTCGTAATCTTGTTTCACTAGGTAGTGTGGAAAGAGAAGCTCTACCACTTGTTAATGGAGGGTTTGTATTTGCTCTTCCAGGACAAGTCTTGATAGCTGTCAGGCATGTGATTATTGAGTATATATCTGGAAAACTGGGACTCGAGTATAATTCTTCCAAGATTTCTGAGAATTCTGATTTACCAGACATTATCTTTGGAAATAAAGCTGTAGTAATTATTCCTGAACATCTAAGGGCATCATCATTAAATTTAGCATTAGAGAAAATACGTAATCACATGAGCAAACTTCAGAACAGTGTAAGCGAACTATTTGTCGTTGTAAGAGGCAGTGTAGCTGCTGCAAAACTAAGAGAATTGATGGATTTGTCTGAGGAATTTAATGATGTTAGTGTAGTTTCAGCATTTCCTAGGTTTCTGGATTCACTGATTGAAAGTTTGACACACGAGTCTGATATATCAAAAGAACCCTCGGATCAAGCTTATCTAACTAATACAACTGATGTTGATGAAGAAGTAGATTTGATTGGAGCAATGCATGATATTGGATCCGCAACAAACAGAGCTATACAGATTCGATTATGGTTCGGTCTAATTCAGGATTTAGTAGACATATCTAATGGTCAAGTTAAATGGGAAGAATTGTTAGAGTTCATCGAAACTACAGCTCTTCAGTCTCTAAAAGGAAGATCAGCACCATTGAACAGTGAAGAGGGAAAACGTGCTCTTACAGAGCTATTGGCAGATGAGGTTTTAATTGCCTTACGTGTTAACGAAAAGTCACAGTTTGTTGAGCTCACTGAAGGCCTCTGGCTTGTAAATTCATCAGTATTGAAAAGCTTGAAAGAAAAAGCTGTTGTAATCATTGAGAGAGAATTGAGTAAACATCACTCTTCGGTTTCGAAAAATCATGGATACTATGATCTTTGTGCAGGCAACACTTCGTACGTCATCTTTCCGAATCAGCAACAATTGAATACACTTCTTCATTTACATAGTGATATAGCATGTAGGAATTGTAGATCAACAAAAGTCATGTGCATCTTAACTGCATCAGAATATCTTGAAGATAGTGTAACAACACCAAGTAACCTAATTGTAAAAACAATTGATGATAATTTATCCGCTTTAGCAATTTGAACTATGGTTGAATCCTTGTGCAAATTGTTGATTCATTTTGCAACAGAGATTTCAGACGATTAGGGATTGTCAGATTGAAAATAATGATTTCTCTATCAGGTCTTGTAATTTCAAGGAGCTCGCTTACTTTTTTTGTCATTCCCCCAGTAACATCGGTACTTATTGATGGTCCTACTTTAGATAGAACAACCTTCTTGTTTTCTTGGTTTATTATAGGAATATGTTTGGCTGATGGGTTATCTTTTGGATTATCGTCTAAAACTCCATCAACGTCAGTCCCAATAAGTATGGATTTCGCATTCAATTGCTCTGCAAGGTATACTGCTATTGTATCACCACTAAGAATAGACGCAGTGTGAACTTCATCAAAGCAAACATCTCCGTGGGTTACTACAACAAGTCCATTATCCAATGACTTTCTAAAGATAGTAGTTGGAAATTCATGTATCAGACCATTTCTGAGGATTACTGAACAGAATGGTGGAAGTACAATAGCCGGGATTCCTACTTTGTTTAGAATAGATTCAATATATGTTGCTAGTGTTGACATATTGTGACGTATTGGTGGAATACCTTTCAAGAGAAGTTCTTTGGGACTTTTAGAGTCAGCAAACCCATAAAGATGAGCGGCTTGGTGACCATGGGCACCACCGCCTAGAACAATGATTAACTCTCCTCTATAGTCTTGGAGTTCATGAGCAATTCGGTCTAAGTTTGCTTCATTAACTCTTGGAGGAGATGAAGATTTGTAGGTTATAACTGATCCACCTAATTTTACAATTGTAAGAGATTTCAATTGTATCACATATATCAGGGGATATGTGGTGCTTATGGACGTTGCTTTCTTTCGATGTAAAATATGTCACACACAAGACAAGCTTTTTATCCGGTTCAGATTTGGAAGCTTTGGACACCTCGCCTGTATTGAGGGATTCTTAAATGACACAAAGAGCAAGAATCAGATTATCTAGCACAAGTACTGAACACCTAGATGGTGTGTGTAACCAAATTAAGAGAATTACACGCAAGACGGGTGTCCGAATGGCAGGTCCTATTCCTTTGCCAACACGTAGAATGGTTATACCTACAAGAAAGACTCCTTGTGGTCAAGGCTCCGAGTCTTGGGATAAGTGGGAGATGAGAGTCCACAAACGACTAATCGATATTGATGCAGATGAAAGAGCCATTCGTCAAATAATGCGTGTACGAATTCCAGACTCTGTATATATTGAAATTGAATTAACTGGTTAATTTTCACTTACACAAACCCTTTTTGCGCGATTCTACAAGATACTTCTATTGCACATGAGGTATCTCAGAGATGTGTGGTATAATTGCTGTAGTACAAGAACGTGGTACTGTTGCTCCATTCCTGCATCAAGCGTTAAAGCGTCTTGAATATCGTGGGTATGATTCAGTTGGAGTGACAACCATTGCTAATAATGTGCTATATACAAAAAAAGACAAGGGAAAGATTGAGGAAGTTCACAAAAGACTCAATCTTGATGAAATGCCAGGACTAATTGGAATTGGGCATACTCGATGGGCTACTCATGGTGCTCCATCTATGATAAATGCACATCCACATTTTGATTGTGAAAATAAAATCGCGGTCGTTCACAATGGAGTAATTGATAATTTTATGGAGTTAAGAAAAGAGCTGAGCGAAAAAGGGCATAGATTCAGTTCTGAAACTGATACGGAAATTATCCCACATATGATTGAGGATTTCATGAAAGATGGATTGGATTTAACAGGTGCTATCAAGGAAGTCACTAAACGAATTGAAGGAACATATGCCATCGTGGCTATGGCAACTAATGAAGGCAATAAGATTGTATGTACACGTGATGGGAACCCTTTAGTCATAGGAACAAAGTCTGGAGCTTCGTATGTTTCTTCTGATATTCCTGCATTTTTACCAATGACTAATGATATGATTCTCCTGCTTGATGGAGAGATTGCTAGCTTAACAACTGAAGGTATTTGTATTGAAAGATTGATTGATGGCGCGACTATAGATCGTGAAACGATTAAGATTAGTTGGACAGCCGATCAGGCACAGAAAAGTGGATACCCCCATTTTATGTTAAAAGAAATACATGAACAGCCTGATGCTATTAAAAACACACTTAGACTTCGGTCAGAAAATATTGAGAAAGCTGCAGGCATAATCAAAAATTCTGAAAATGTGTATATGTTAGCAATGGGTACCTCTGGACATGCTGCCCAGGCTGGGCGACATATGTTTGCATCACTTGCAGGTGTACTCCCATCTTTTGAACTAGCTAGTGATTTTCCAGATACAGTATATGGTGCGTTGTCAGAAAGGGATTGTATTATTGCAATCACACAATCAGGTGAAACAACTGATACTATTACTGCAGTTAAATATGCGAAAAAGTATGGAGTAAAGATAATTGCAATCACTAATGTTGTTGGAAGCTCGATAACTCGTCTTGCGGATCATACAGTCATTACACAGGCTGGACCAGAGATTGGTGTCGCTGCAACAAAAACCTTCATGGTTCAACTTACTTCTTTAGCTTTGATTGCTTTGGCACTTGCTGAAATGACAAATTTCAGAGAATCTAGAGAAATTAAAAGAAAGAGAGATTCCTTGGAGAAATTACCTGAACTTATCTCAGAAGTCATCTCAAGAAATGAGGAAAGGTCTCGAAGACTAGCTTCAATACTTTATGAAAGACCAAGTCTTCTTTTCTTGGGCAGAGGTATTTCAATGGCTACCGCTGAAGAAGGAGCACTCAAGCTTAAAGAAGTGGCATACAATCATGCAGAAGCATATTCTGCAGGGGAATCGAAACATGGCCCCATCGCACTAGTTCAGGATAATTATCCTGTCATATTTGTGGCTCCGTCTGATGAAACTAGAAATCGTATTGTTGGTAATATTATGGAAATGAAGGCAAGAGGTGCAACAATCATATCTGTGATTCAAAAAGATGACGAAGAAATTATGGGTTTATCTGATTATGTTTTTATAATTCCGGAAAGATTAGAACCTGAATTTTCTATAATGTCATATATTGTACCCTTGCAGTTGTTCAGTTATTATATGGCTTTGAGAAAAGGATACGATCCAGACAAGCCAAGGAACTTAGCAAAGTCAGTCACAGTTCTTTAGGTCTTTAAATTGTATTAATTATCAAGATATTATGTGAAACCGATGTGGCTATTTTCTATTCTCAGTCCACTGACAGATTTTGCTAATCTAATAGCAAGTTATTTCATAGAGATTTGGGATTTCTTGATTTTTATAGGGAGTATTTCTGCTTTCATGGTTGTCCTAATAGGTGCAATTTTGTGGTTTACAGGTATCAATGATAAAAGAGGCAAGGGATTGATATTGAGTGGAATTCTTCTAGCGATTGTAATTCAGTATTTTATTTTCTATCCACCTTCATTTGCGTTATATTAATTCTTCAGAAATAATTATGATAGTATCTGAAAGACGATTTATATCTTCTATTGAGTTATAGGCATGAATTGATGCCTGTATGATTCCATCATTTGCAATTGATTGAATGAGAGAATGTGCACAGAGAACACCGCTTCTGACAGCAATATTTGATTCATCAAGAAATAATGCTACATCATGACAATTAATACCATTTTCAGGATTGAGATTAAATCCGAAAATTGTATTGTTTTCATCAGGTTCGCCATAAATAGTGAGACTATCTATTTCTGTGAGTCTTTGAATTAAATAACTTGAAAGTGTTTTGATGTGTTTTTGAAGTCCATTAGCCCAAAGTTTTGTAAGATATTCAATAGATGTGTTCAGACCTGCTATTGCAGGTATGTTTAGATAACCTGACTCAAACTTATCTGGCTGGAGTGCGAGATCGAACAGACCATCCCTGACATTGGTTACTGAAGTCCCTCCCAATATTCCAGGCTTGTGAATTTCTCCAATTGATTTATCGATCCATTGGATTGCTAATCCGGGTGGTCCCATCAGACCTATATTTGCTGACAGAACCAGTATATCGGCACCAAGTTTTGTTAGTTTTTCGTCTGTAAGTCCAGCAGAGCGCGTGGCATCAGTTAGTAGAAGAGCATTTGAATCATGAGCAATTTCAGCAATGGTAGAAATAGGATTACATACTCCAATTCCTGGAGAGACATGGCTTACTGCTACTATCCCTGTATTATCATCTACTTTGTTTTCCAACTCTTCAATAACCAAATTTCCTTTTTCGTCAATCGGTACGATTTCTACATCTAGTTTTAATATCTCAGCTGATCGGATTAATGAAATGAGAATTGAGTTTTCTTCTCCTTGCCCAATCACGATTTTGTTTTTTCTATTGTTCTTCCAATCAAATCCATAAGCAAATGATGCAACAGTGGTGGGAATTGATTTTTGAAATGAAATCTGAGATTTATCAGTTTCAAGAAATGCGGCCAATGATTTTCTAGCTTCTTCAACAATCGAACCGCCTTTCACGGCAAGTCGGTGAGCTCCACGACGTGCAGAAGCTACCACTGAGTTGAGGAAATGATTAGTTGCAGATACAGCTTGACGCGGCACGAGAGTAGTACTTGCAGAATCAAAGTAAGCTAAATCAGGATTATTGTCAAATATACCAAAATCATGCTTTATGTTGAATCCAGCATTCATGATTAGCATTAATGGAATAAGCGACTTTAATACAATGCTATACATTTCGCATTGTGGTTACAGTGACTAAGAAACTTGTAGAAGGATATTTCATAGCCACAGTGGACAATCTTATTTTCGAAATTAAAGGTTTAATCCATCCTAAAGACCGCCTTATTGCATACCTTCGTTATATTCCCGCTAAAAGTGAAACTCCAAATTCAGGTATTGAGTACAAGAAAGTATATGCACTTGATGAGAGAGAAACATATCTCAAAAATAACTTTCCAGTTTATCTTTGGTTTAGTAAGCTTCATGGAAGAATAGTACAGTCAGTTCCAGTTAATAGAATCAAATCTATATTTGATCCAGTAGATTTTCTAGCAAATCTTCGTGATTCTTATGAAGAAATTTCTAATCTAGAAAAGGCGTCGGTAAAGCTTGTTGGAGAATTAGTGAAATCAACAGGAGTTAGATGGTCTGATATTGGAGTTACAGGATCACAACTTATAGGTGTAGCAAAAGAGAACTCAGATATTGACTTAGTAATTTATGGGGCTGAAGTTTGTAGAAAATTCTATTCAAATTTATCAGAAAATATTGCTTCACTTCCGGGTATTGAACGCTATGCAAGACACGTACTTGATAAGCATGTTTCTTTCAGGTGGGGAGAACATAAGAGTTTCAAATCTATCCTTAGAATAATTGAGCAGGCAAAAATATTGCAAGGATTATTTGAAGGATATCATTTCTTTGTGAGATTAGTAAAAAATCCAAGTGACATTGATTATTCTTTTGACGATATTTCATTTCAGATGAAAGGTCAACAATTGATATCGGGTAAAATAGTAGAAAATATTGATTCTATATTCACACCTTGTGAATACCTAGTTGAATGTAGGGAGTTTCCAGATCTTAGAAAGCTTATCAGTTATCGGGGTCGGTTTACTGAACAGATTTCAAAGGATGCATCTTTTGAAGCTCTAGGAAGACTTGAAACAGTCAATAATCATAAAGAAAAGAAACAATACATGCAACTTGTCTTGGGTGAACAGCCTTCAGATTACTTAATTCCGAAATAATTGGTTAAGTCTTTCATAGATTATTCATATTTACATAAATTCACACGCTATATGTGTGAATGGCGCCTTTATTGTGAATGGTCTAGAAAAAGCAGGTTTATCATTGCTTCAATATTAGAATAGAGCTATGATATGTGTCATGGTGCCTGTGAATAGACACACCCCTTCGTTTCCTGTGGAAACAGGTAAAAAGACATATGAAATATTTATACATTCATTCACAAATAGCATAAATTAGTGAATAGTGAAAAGGCTGGAGAATACTGTTTTTTCAAGGAAATAAGGATTCATAAGCCTTTTTTATGGTGAATAAAACCTGACAGGACGTCAGCACAATAAAATAGAAGCGGACGAGTTCTATATGTGTACAGACACACTATGTAGCTCTTATCTCAATATAGATAATTCACATACTCACACTTATTTGGAATTTCATTCTAATTATTTGTGAATGGTTAGATATAGGAGAAGACAAGCTTGACCAGCGAAGACAGAACAAATTATGTTTACGAATTTACATACAGTTCAGCACCAGGTCTTCGTGAAATATTTCAATGTAAATATGTTAGGCCAGATGAAGCACTTAATAGATTTAGAAAGATCTTGGCATTAACTGAATCACCCTTTGATTTCAAAATAATTGTGTCTGATGAAACAATGGGAGAAGAATCTAGTTTTCAGGTGAAGGGTGGAAGTATAGAAGAAATGTTTGTAAAATTCAAGGTCTTTCTTGAAACAAGTACAGGGTTCATATTCTCCACAGTTGATGAAGAGTCTGTTGAAGCTGGATTCGAAGAGTCCAAACTGGAGTCAATGAGCAATTATGATAAGATGCAACTGATAATCTATGCGTCTTTCAAACACGGAAAGTTCTCTTCACTTGATGTTACTGAAATCTATCAGGATTCGTTTAGTGAAAATCTTCCAAAAAGTACAGCTTCAACTTATTTGGCTAGAATGTGGAACAATGGTAAGGGGCATTTAGAGAGATATGGAAACCGCTCTGGGTATACATATCGACTCAGAACTGAAATTGATGAAGTTCAAAAGGAAACTGAAAGAGCAGAAGAAATATTGGCTGCTATACAGATGCGAGTCAAGGATTGAAACTGGTTTATTGTAATTGTATTTTTTACATTCTAACATTTTGATTTCTATAAATTGTATACCTTTTCGTCCATTTTGATATTAAGCATTTCAAGTTCATTGAGAATTGGTTCATATATTTCTGGGAGTATGGGTCTATGAATACCAGTAAGTGTGATTTTTCCATCCAAGATCATTTTACTAGCTATAGCTACTGGAAGAGCTACGGTTCTTGACATAGAACTGTCCCCATTGGGAATACCATAATCAATTAGAGTCGATGTGATTTTTTGTTTCTTATTGGGATAATCCACGATGAATTCATGATGCATGACAATCATGTCACGTTCGCCTGGAGCATATAGTAATTTCTCCTCAAAGAGATGACAAAGAGCATCTAAGACTGTATTGATACCTGAAGGAATCAGTTTTTCTTCAAACAGACCTAGCCATTCTAAACGTGTGATTATCGGATTATCAGATTCAATATTGCAATACTTTGCCACTGCGGTTTTTATATCTGGGTCAGTTGCTGATACCAATTGTCGTAGGAGACCAGCATAAGTCATGCCTTCAAGAGATTGTTCTTCAATATCTAAGAGACCTAAATCTGCAATTTTGTCTAATGTACTACACCAGCCAATATTTCTGAAAGTACCACGAAGCATCGTTTTTGTTTCAGGTATATTATAGATTTCAATGTAAGAGAGACTATCACGATTTGGATATCCTTCAAATTTTCCTATTCCAGGGACTTCCATAATCTCATAATTCTCAAAAAGCTCGGGACCTGGAATTTTAACTTGTTTTCCATTTCGTAGAAAATGAGCATCATTACGTCCAGCTAAAAGTACACCTCTTGGACTCCAAGACAATTTGTATCCAAACGGGTTGTTGTTTGCATCAGGAGCTGGAAGACCTCCTGTAAAAGAAGTGAAGCTCATAATCTTTCCATTGTTATTGTGAACTTCATCTATGATTTTCATGGCGCTCATGTGATCAATACCAGGATCAACTCCACATTCATTCAGAAGTAGAACTCCAGCTTTCTTCGCATCATTCTCAAGTGCTTTCATTTCATTGGAGATATATGATGTAGTACAGAAGTGTTTCTTATGTTTTATAGCTACTTTTGCAGCCTTGACATGGAATGTGTAAGGTAGTAATGAACAAACAAGATCTGCTTTTCTAGTAAGCTCTTCAAGGAGAATATCATCCTTTGCAATGTTGAATGCGATAGCTTCAGCATTTTCACATCCTCGGATTAAATGTTGAGCTTTACTTATTGTGCGACTAGCAACAATGACATGATAATTATTGTCAGACAAATATTGAATATACGGGCGAGCTACTAGTCCTGCGCCTAGGCATAATACTTGTTTCATTATTGGTTATCCTCCTTCGAAAGAAATTCTTCAAGATATTGGAATTTTTCTGTTAGTTCTCCTCTATATACTATTACAGCATCCTTGAGTTCTTGAGGTAGTTTAAGATTTGAGAATGGTACAGTAAAATCTGCACTTGCAAGAGCTGGAATAAAATCTAGCAATGTTTCACTAAATGACGTAGATGATTCACGCGGAAGTTCGCATGGAAGATTATCAACAGCCATAACGACTGGTCCATCACCTTTTACACCTAATTCTATCCGATTTTCATCAATTATATACGTAAATGCAGGTTGGTCTGGACTTGTACATTGTAAAGTGAATTCTATAGCACCCTTGATATCACAGGAGATGTCTCCTACGATTTTGAGCCTTCGATTATCTTGACTCCAATGATTACGAATAAAATCTAAGGTTAGTAATCTAGGATATTTATTGGTCCAGTATATACAATTCATCAATACTGTGATATAAGGAATATAATTGTGAAACACACCATCATACTTTGTTTTACCAAATTTGTAATAATCTTGAAGATTAAATTCAGATGAGGGATCTTTTGGCTTTACCATATGCTCTTCTTTAAACACACATTTGTAAAGAAGATTTGATTCAGATGGTAATTCAGGTAATTCTTCAGGGGTTACTGTTTTATGTGGAAGAAGGTCAAAGATTTCTTGCGCTCCCTTAGACACATTTCCATACCCTGCAAATGCTATCACAAAAGGTATGAGCTGAGCAGGGAGTCCTTGTTCCTTAATTCGATTTCCAAGAAGTATGAACTCTTCCCTAAGTTCTTCAAGTTCTTTTATATCAAGGGTAGATTTCATTCCAGCAAAGGGATTTGGTTCTATCTTCTCTGATTCAAGACGTTCACCAAGTATACGAAGCGAATCTGATATTCCAGCCATGCCTGCCCAGTTACCAAAGAAGATTAGTCTTCGACCTTTTTGATCAACTACTCGTTCATAATCAATTAGTGTTGCTCCAGCATCTACTATTCGTTTTAGCATGGGCATGTTTTTAGATTGGCCTTTGATGGTATGACTAAAGAAAATGTATACGACATCTTTTTCGAATATGTCAATGGGCATTTCTTTTATACCAATGACAATAGGCACACCGCTGCCTTTTAGGGGAATAATTTGTTTTTTGTCAATATTATATTCATCTGTTGAAAATGCACGTTGATTACTTGGTTCTAATATAAAGTCGATACCATATTTGTTATGCAATAATTTGACATGATCAGGTACCAATGGAGTTCGAGTTTCAAATGCTTTCTCTTCTTTTCTAATTCCAATTCTGTTCAAAGGCAATCCTCCGGTCTCCTGATTATGTTGGTTATGCTATCAAGGCCGTGGGCCGAAACACATGCGCTTTAACTTTTCCTTGTAGGCCAAGTTTTGTATTACTAGAATTAAAAATCAGAACACGTGTTCTTCAATTGGTTGTTCTCATGACTTTGTACTTGTACCTATATGATTGTCAACATGCAAGGCGAACCAATGCCAGGCGTGTTGCATTCACAAAAGAACTCTATGGGTATGTCTATACATGGAAAACAAAATCAGGAATAAGACAAAAAAGAAAACCAGGTCTTTTGGATGGGTGCCCTGGCGCGGAAGCAATAGCAGACTCAGCAATTTTAGTTCCATCCGAATATCGAACTATTTTTGATACATTATTCAAAATGTATGGAGATATCCTCAAATTAAAGATCTATGAGGTTGTGAAAGAACTATAAGAAATACATTATTAGAACACGTGTTCTAGTTGTAATATATGTATTACAAATATACTCATTGATCAAGATTTCGTTTGGAACATGTGTTCTGAATTGAATCGGACCCCCTTGTTTCCACTAGAGATTATTAACAACTATCTATTCGCTAAAATATCAAAAAATATATATAATCGTTTAAACAGCTGCCTTTTATCTCCATTTTTTAAATGTATAATAATACCCGCTGAAAACGTTCTCCATAAGATCTTTCGAGTGGAAATGAGGGGGTCTTATCCAGATACTAATACAAGAATTACATAGATAAGTTAAGTATAACATTTATTGGAACACGTGTTCAAAGAAGAAATGCGTTTTTCCAAGACCACAAGACTGATACAGTGCTCACAATTCAAACGAGCTAGCCTATACACGGAGGATCATCTAATGGCAAACTCCAAGGAACTTCTTGAAGACAAACCAGGAAAAGAAATTCTTCTTCTAGCAAATGAAGCAATTGCTCGAGGTGTACTTGAAGCAGGAGTTCGATTAGTTGCTCTTTATCCTGGCACACCAAGTAGTGAGATTGGAAATAATCTTACATTCATGGCTCCACACATTCCTAATTTTTACTTTGAATTCAGTGTAAATGAAAAAGTTGCATTAGAGGTAGCTGGAGCCGCTGCTATAGCAGGTGTGAGATCCATGATGGTATGCAAGGGTCCAGGTCTCAATGTTGCAGCTGATCCATTCTTCTCTTTAGCATATGTTGGTGTTCGTGCAGGAATGGTAATTGTTGTTGCAGATGATCCAAGTATGTGGAGCTCACAAAATGAGAATGACAGTAGATACTATGCATTAATGGGAAACATGCCAATGATGGAACCTGCTGACCCTATTGAAGCAAAGTCTATGTTACTTGAAGCCTACAAGTTCTCAGAACAAATAGAACTCCCAGTTCTCTTTCGGACAACTACAAGGGTAAATCATACACGAGCCCCAGTTAAGTTTGAAAAAATTTTACCACGTCCAGAGAAAACTGAGTTCGAAAAAGAACCATTTCGTTTTGTCCCTATTCCATCTGTTGCACGTAAAAGACATCCGTGGCTTCTTGGGCAGATAGACATTGCACGTGAACTATCTGAAAAAAGTCCATTGAATTTTGTTGAGGGTAATGGTGATCTTGGAATAATCACTTCTGGCGTTTCATACACTTATGTCATTGAAGCTCTATCAATTATGGAAATTAAAGCAGAAATTTTGAAGCTAGGAATTACACATCCAATCCCTGAGAAAATGATTGCAGATTTTCTTTCTCGTCATAAACAAGTCATGATTGTCGAAGAGCTAGAACCATTCTTGGAAACACATGCAAGACGCTTGGCACAATTGAACAACATCAATGTTGAAATTCTTGGAAAAGAACAGAAAATCTTCTCACGTGTCTATGAGTATAGTCCCCGGATTGTCATGGATGCATTAAGGAAGATTACTACACGTAATACACCTATTAACTGGGTAGAAATCGATAAAAAAACTCAGGAATTACCGGAATTACCTCCGAGACCTCCGCTCCTATGCGCTGGTTGTCCACACAGAGCAACTTACTATGCAATAAGAACTGCTACTAGAGGAAAAGCTATCTATCCTTCTGATATAGGATGCTACACACTAAGTATTGCTCCTCCACTTGAAACTGCAGACATATTATTCGATATGGGTTCTTCAATAACCACCGCATGTGGTCTCGCAGAAGTAACTGATCAAGACATAGTTGCTTCAATTGGCGACAGTACATTCTTCGCTTCTGGTCTTCCAGGAATTGCAAATGCGGTTTACAACCAGCATCGAATCTGTGTTGTAGTACTTGATAATCGAACCACTGCAATGACTGGTCATCAACCACATCCTGGCACAGGATTGACTGGCATGCAGAAAGAAGTTCCACCTCTCGACATCGGAGAAGTGTGCAAGGGTCTTGGTGTGAAGTATGTAAAAACAGTTGAACCGTTTGAGTCAATGGCTGGTCTCGTTGCTGAGGTACGCGAGATGGTCAAATGGGCTAGGGATAACCATAGTCCTGCAGTCTTAGTATCAAAGGAACCATGTGCTCTTCTTACTGCCGCTGAACGTCGACGCACAGATGAGTATCCTCCCAAATATTATGTTGATTCAGAGCTTTGTAATGCTTGCAAACGTTGTCTTAACCGCCTTTCTTGTCCTGCTATGTACATGGATCCAGAAACAGAACAAGCAGTGATTGATGAAACATTATGTAATCTCTGTGGGACTTGTGTTTCAGTATGTCCACAAGGAGCTATAAAACAGGAGGATACAATAAATGAATAGTATTAATGGTAATACAATAAACATTGCAATCACTGGAGTGGGAGGCCAAGGAGTTCTAACTCTCGCAGAGGTTCTAGCAAAAGCAGCATTAGAATGCGGTTTCAATGTCCGAGTAGGAGAAATTCATGGAATGGCTCAGCGAGGAGGTCATGTTGTCTGTACGGTTCGCATCGGTGAAAATGCTAGAGGTCCAATTATAGATCCGGGCTCTGCTCATCTTCTTGTTGGTTTCGAACCACTTGAAACTCTTAGAGAAATTAATCTTGTTAAAGAAGGTGGTTGCGTCCTTATGAGCTCACACGTTCAATATCCTGTTGCAGTTTCAATGGGTCAGTCTGAATATCCTAACCATGAAGAAATAATCAAGAATATGAAAAAGTATACTGATAGGATAATTGAATTTGATGCTCTAGAACTTGCGACAAAAGCAGGGAGTACTCAAGCCCTTAATATGGTCATATTAGGAGCAATCATTGGCACTGAATTAATACCAATTACAAAAGAAACTATACTCAATGTTGTTCGTAAAGCTTTTTCGAAGAAATTTGAGAAAATTAATATCAACGCAACAAAGCTAGGTTTTGAAATGGCACAAGCATGTAAAAAAATGAAACTCTAATACTAGTATTACAATTATTACTCGGCCAGTTTTGCACCAGCAACAGCTACCTGTCCAATTGAAATTCCGCCATCACCTGGTGGAACATTGATATGAATTAACGAGATGAAATTTTCACGATTCACACGATCAATTATTGCTTTCGTGATTATATGATTAAGAGCAACGCCTCCTGAAAAACCAATATGGTTCATTCCTTCTTCTCTCGCCACAATACAAGCAATATCAGCCAATGAATCTCCAAGAAACCATTGAGCGGCATATGCAATCTCCTGTTTACTAATGCCTTTTTGTTTCAACTCAATAATTTGTATCAATGCATCTACAATATCTAAATCCAAACCGTTGTGTGAAGTCTTGATTTCAGTATGAATTTTTAGATTCGTTTTCTTTGCACCAGCTTCAAGTTTCATAGGACATTCTCCATCGTAAGAATTCTCAGAACATATCCCGAGAATCATAGCTACTGCATCAAGATACCTTCCGGCACTTGTACTATTGATTGTATTAATTTGATTATTCACCGCTTCAAGTATGATATCCAATGATTCTGAATTCAATTCTGTGTCAGGTCCAATTGGTGCTGAATTAAGAATTTGTAGAAGACTATCTCTCTCTAGAGATTTATTTAGAATTCCTATAACAGATCGCGCAGCATAAACCGCAGAGAGATCACCGCCTGGATAGTCCACATTTCTGAGACCTCCCACTCTTTTGAAATCTTTAAGATTACCAAGTAATATCTCTCCTCCCCATCCAGTATTATTCATACTTAACCCATAACCATCAGCTGTAATACAAACAATACTTGTATCAGGATTTAACTTATGATCAACAATCATAGATGCAAGATGTGCATGGTGATGCTGAACACGAAAGAGTGGAATACCACGAACATTACTAATCTGTTCTGCATATTCAGTAGTTAGAAATTCTGGATGATAATCACATGCAATCCCATCAAGCTCAGTTACGCCAAGAAGATGAAGCATGTGATCTATAGCATTAGATAGAAAGTCTAAACTCTCAACTCTATTGATATCTCCAATATGTTGCGTTGGATAAATTCTTCCTGACTTTAAGACTGATGCTGTAACTTTCTCTTCTGGTCCAACTGCAACTGCCTTGATGGATTTCCAAGAGTCACAGAATTGAAGCGGATCTGGTACATAACCTCTTGCACGTCGTATGAATACTGGTTTGTTCTCTTTAACAAATTTGAGGACCGAGTCATCAGCTCTTTGATGAATCCTACGATTATGAATCAAAGAATAATCGACTATATCCTCTAACTCAGAAATGATGACTTCTGGTTCAATATACATAGGTACACCTGTGGGGTTAGCGCTAGTCATTACCAAAGCTGGTTCATCTAAGTACTGAAACAGAAGATAATGAATAGGTGCATAGGGTAACATGACTCCAATTGTATCAAGACCTGGAGCAATCTCATCTTGCACATCTTCTGGTATTAATTTCGATTCAGTTTTTTTCTGTAATAGAACAATGGGTCTTCTCCAAGACGTTAAGATTTTTTCCTGGTTTGAAGTAAGATATGCGAATTGTTTCAGAGCTGAGAGGTCTCTTGCCATAACTGCAAATGGTTGTTGAGATCTTTTTTTCCTGTACCTCAGAAATTTGATTGCTCTTGAGTCGGATGTTTTTGTTGCAATATGAGTTCCTGCTATACCCTGTATCGCAATTACTCTATTTTCCTCAATCATTTTTCCAGTAAGCTGAACAGGATTATCAACCTCAATTTGATTTCCTTTAACATCAACCAGTCTATATACTGGCCCGCATGACTCACATGCTGTTGTTTGAGCATGGTAACGTCTGTCAGTAGGATTTGTATAACCTGTATTACAAGTATGACAAAGCGGAAAATCAACCATGGTTGTATTTGGACGATCATACGGAAGATTTGTAATGGTCGAGAATCTTGGTCCACAAGCTGCACATGATGTGAATGGGTAACGACACCACCGAGAATCAGATGATAACAAGTCTTCAATACAATCGTTACACATCGCAATATCCGGTGGCAAGATAGGAACAGATCCTTCTAATCGTGCTTCCGAAGATTTTCTTATTTCAAATGACTGTAATGAATCTGTAGTATTCTTCCAATCAACATTCAATGAATCAATTCTTGAAATAGATGGAGGATTGTTCTTGATTATACCAATCAAATCTTCGATGCTAGATTTTTCCCCCTCCACGATTATTTTTACTCCAGCATCTCCTAGGTTAAGAACAAATCCTGCAAGGGAGAGAGACCTGGCAACATTATAGACAAATGGTCTAAATCCAACTCCTTGTACTATTCCAGTGACATGAATCTCAGCCCTTTTGTTCACAGATCAAGACACCTTGATGTTTTCGTGACCAATCTCGATATTAATCCAATGACATGACAAAATCATTACTATATTATAGAAAACATTAGTATGATAATCGGACTTTATAGGTCCTCTTAAGGCTCATGTAGAAAAATAAGATTGAGCAGCCTTGACAATTCGTACTGAACATACACGATCTCTACTTCGAGAGCCTGAGGTGACCCCTTCAGTATTAGCTTCTGTACCAGGGTGTCTTAGAGATGCACTTAAAGAAGCAATTAATGCAAAAGGTAGAGGAAGAAAATCCGTCTTAATATCAAGCAATAATCTCACTAATAGATTCATTTTTTCAAGATGGGGAATACGTCCTTCTCAGCGGAGACGATACAAAAATCTCTTTGCTTCTATAAGAAAACAGAGTCGAGTAGTGTTTCAACATTTTCTCTTGAGAGGCCGAATTGAATGGACTGATGATTCTGAGAAGAACATTTTTGGAGTCTACAAATTTGATGAGATAAGGGGCAATTTGATTTTAGGATTTGTAATGATGACACCTGAGATTGAATGGACGCTTCCAAACAGACAATGACCTTCATTTTGTATTACATGTATTTCACTATTAACTGACTGAAACCTACATAAGTGCATATTATAATAATTTGTATACGAAATTGTATCCACCCATTAGGACTTATGTGAGCAAGTAGAAAAAGACATTATAACGCTCTTTTTATGATTTAGAGGGTTTTAATGCCTGATTAGAAGCCGAACTATGAGAAGTCCAAATATGGTAATTCAAAGTGGTGATTTATCTTGTCAATCAAAAACCCTAGACAGAATCGCGGCAAGGAAACTATAAAGCAACTGACTGCAGGCACCCGGCAAGTATTGAAAGAACCAATTCTAATGAAACTTCAAGCAGGATCAGTATTAAGCGAAGCGCAGATAGAAACTCTCCTTATTGATTTAGTAGTAGAAGATAGCTATGGGTCTCATATCACGTACGAAGATAAAGCAACATATCGAACAAAACGCGGGACCAAATCTCGAGGTGTTTCTCGTGGAGCGTTCAATAGAACATTAAATCAAGCTCGTCAAAACTTATCACGTTGTTTCTATACTATGTTACTTCTAGCATACCTAGGTCTCTTTGAACTTACAATATTTCGTCCATTTGAAGAAGTTGCAGCTCGTATCGGTGATTACAGAAGAATCCGTGATATTCTCGCTGGAAAGACCAAACTAACAACAGAAGAACTGGAAAGTTTCAGAGTCGCAGAAAAGACAATCATTTCAGCACTTGATGAACTCTCATCATCACTCACTCTCAAGTCAGATATTTCAAAAAAGAAGCTAGATCAGTAAATTAACAAAAAGAAAATGGCTCGAGCGTGTCGCGCAGAGAAGCATCCCAACGCATTTGAGCACAATCTTTTTCCAGCACTCAAGCAACCACTAGGTCATCCTGGAGGTTTGTTTGAGGAGATAGAGATGACAATGACGAGTGCCTGAAACGTCGGAAAGGAGTGTCCTATCGACGTCGGCTTACTTATCATTGCACGACACACTCATATTTTATAGTGCAACAATTATACATAGTTCTAACTTTAGAACGGCTCTTTTGATAGATTTCTAAATTTAGTTTGGCGCCTAGTCTAATAATTTGATACATGTAATACAATAAATACACTTATTGATATCCCAAGAAACCTTAATCGTAATATTAGAATCACTAAAAATTGTATACCAAAAATAGTAGTGATGATACTTGACTGATGAAAGTAGTCGTGACAGAATCTTCAAAGCAGTCAAAGAACGTATCAAGGAAATGGATGAAAAAGAACGTATACAATTAGTAGCAAACGCAATTGGAGATCGTCGCATCAAAGACCTTGTAGATATAACAGCTAGAATTGAAAGTGAAGATGGCTGGCCTACAGCGCTAGAATATCTCAGAAAAGCAAAACACCAGAAGTACTTTTCACCACTAACCATTGGTCAAGACAGAAGAAATCTAGAAGAGTTAAAGTATCGAGAGATGGTCTTTGAACTATTATCTTGTAAAGGGTTAGAACCAATTACAACAGAAACAACTGACCTGCTAAAACAATTAGATGATGAGCGCTCACTAATAGATGCTTCACGAAGTCTTCTATCTGAAATCGAACAGTTAGCAGTTGAACAAATAGAAACAGGGGATACACTATTTTTCGATTTTCCTGAATACACTACAGTTTCCCAAAAAATTGTAATGCTATTAGATCAGGTGAGAAGTGAAAACTTTTCTAACATATCCCTAAAACAGACTGAAGATTTAATCAATGTAGGACCTTTGTGGTACAGCGAATATGGTCGGCTTGCTATGGCAGCACTCGGAATCAAGGGTCTTTTTGTAAACTCAGATACCCTTGACCATATACTATCGATAATGCAAATTTCAAACTCCATTAAATCAAGCATAACTAAAACCACTTTTTCCAAACAGACAAACGAAGAGTCGTGGAGTCCTCCAACAAACCCTGTTTATAAAGAGCTACATACTAGTCTAATTAATCATGATATAAATGAATTAAGCCTGCTAGCAAGCAGACACTCTATATTACTACTTAATACTCTGCTTGATGAAGCTATTACTGTATATGATAAATCACCATCAACCAATGGATACAAAGAGATACTCAATTGTATTAATGCACATATTTCAATCCGTGATATTGAATCAATTACTACTTTAGAAAAATCATCACAAATGAAGAATAAACGGATTGCAACTATGGCGATCTTAGCTCTAGGAACTTTCTACCATGAATCATCTACTGCTGTTCTAGTGAAGTTACTCTGTACAAACAAAGGCAAAGCAACAGAAAACGTCCTGGTAAAGGCAATTGGGAATGTTTACAAGAAATGTCCAGAGGCAGAGTATGTTATCCTTAACACATTAGACAGCGAATGCAAGAATCATGGAAAACTAATGAGAACATACAAGCGTTTTGCTAAGGAAAAACCATCGTATTATTAGTAATACATGAAATACCAGGTCTGACGACAAACATAAATCGAACTCACTTGTGGCGTGCATGTATGAAAGGTTCTAAAGCTGAGTTAGTCAAGAACATGGATCCATTCTTCAATCCAAGGAAAATAGCCCTTGTCGGTGCGTCTACAGATTATAGAAAACTTGGTAATTCAATACTCATGAATTTACTAGCATCAGAGATTGAAGTGTTTCCCATAACGCGCAGTAGAGAACGTGTATTAGGTGTTCAAGCGTACCAAAGTCTCAGTGACATACCAGAACCTGTAGATCTAGTAATAATAGCAGTTGCTGCGAAATATTGTCCATCGCTAATGCCTGAGATTAGAAAAGCTGGTGCAAGAAATGCAGTTGTAATATCAGGTGGCTTCAGTGAAGCAGGTCCTGAAGGTGTTGAACTAGAAAAAGATCTCGTGAAATCTGCTCGGAATGCTGGAGTTCGTATAATTGGTCCAAACTGCGTTGGAGTTTCTAATAGCCGTTTGTTTAATGGTACCTTCACGATGATGCCAGAAAGAGGTAACATTGCATTTGTATCACAAAGTGGGGCACTAGGAGGGATGATTATTTACAACACCAGAGCAAAGAGAATAGGAATGAGTAAATTTGCTAGCATTGGTAACTCTGCAGATGTAGGTTTTGTTGATATTCTAAACTACTTCAAAGAAGACTCTAAGTCATCAGTTATTGCTGCTTACATTGAAGGTGTTGATGAAGGTCGAGCATTGTTTGAATCCTTGCACGATGCGGCAAAAGTAAAACCTGTGGTCATACTAAAAGGTGGACGAAGTGAAGCAGGTAGTCGTGCAACACAATCTCATACAGGATCATTAGCTGGTTCTACAAAAGTATTTGATGGCATGATACGGCAGGCTGGATGCGTAACTGCACCAACCTTGGATGCATTATTTGAAATTTGCAAGCTTTTTGATTACCAACCTCTACCCAAAGGAAGTCGTATTGGTATTATTAGTAATACAGGAGGCGCAGGAGTTCTCGCGACTGATTCTGCAGGTGAATATAATCTAGAAATTGCAAATTTAGATATCCACACAAGAGAAGAACTTAGACAATTTCTTCCCCCTATGGCTTCAACTAACAATCCAATTGATGTTGTAGCTAGCGGTGGTAGAAGAGAATACAAAATAGCTACTGAACTTCTCTTGAATGATCACAATGTTGACATACTACTAATCATCTGCGCAGTCCCAACTTTTGCAGGTATGACACAAACAGAACATGCAGCTGGAACATTAGAAGGTGTCCGATCAGCATCAGTAGACAAACCGGTTATAGGAGTATGGCTCGCTGGAGATGTTGGAAAGCCAGGCAAAGACCTTTTGGAAATGAATAAAATTCCGTGTTATGATGATCCTGCTCTAGCAATGCTTTGCATTGCAAGAATTGCTGAATATGCAGAAATGCATCATTGAATTTTGGAAATCTCTAATACCAGTATTACAACTGATATAGTGTCTAGGACTCAAGATACTCTTCAGCTATCTGCGGAAATTCTTGTGCAACAGCCTCACGAAGTTGTTTTTCTACCCACATACTAAGGTTGATTGCTTTCGATTTCCTAATCGCTTTTAGACAAGCTCTAAGATCAGTTGGAATAGAGAAAGAAACGATTGGACTCTTACGTTCTTTATTTGGTACAGAGGATATGAACTCACTTTGTACCCCTACTGACCTAATTTCTTTAGCTGTTGTGCTTCTTGTTTTTTCATCTCCATCTTCTTTTTCCGCTTCTTTTCTATACTTTCCAAGTAAACTCATTTCATTGTACCTCCTTAAGTATAGATGCATATGCTTCCGAAACAAGCTCAGAAATTTCTCTAGTTACATCTGGATTTCCATTATTCCTAAGATTTTCAGCTGCTACTTGTTGACACCCACGTGCAAGCATTCGTATATCTCGTGGATTTCCGTTTGCTGCAGTATTAATTACCTTCACCGCATCGTCACTGAAAGGATAAATGCTGAAATTATCTGGATTGAAACTATCGATATGCCCTTTTGCATAGGCAATCCGACGACCTATGAATTCTCTTGCCTTTGCATCATTAAGTGGAGGAACATCAAGAGGTTCCGTACGATCTGCAATTTGTGGCAAGAATGAAAGCATTGCATTCCAATATATCATAGTTCCAGACATAACCAAAGTGAATATGGGTTCATCAAGAGCTCCTGCATATGCATCAATCATTTCTTCAGTAGGCAGGTCTGCAAGGAATCTCAGCTTATGAAAAGCTGCTTCCTGATTATCAGCAACGTCTTCAATGAATAATGCAGTACGACTTTTTTCCTCTAGATATCTTCGAAGACTTTCTTTTGCTACCGCATCAATAATTTGGCTTGATTCCCATGATCTTCGATATTTGATTCTAAGAGAATCAGCTATTGCTGAAGCCATTTGTTTCTCATAGAGACCAGTCATGCCAACATATCCAGTGATGAATTTGTTACCCTTACGATCAGCTAGTGTAGGTAGGTCTCTTAATGCCAGAAGCATCAATGTGCTCTTGCCTGACCCCACTGGTCCACGAATGAAGACATGACGTTCATTTGTAATAATCAAGTCAACGATTGAGTCTAAAAAGTCACTATCTTCTATATACAGACGACTGTCTGGCATCTTGAAGCCACGAAAAGGTGAGAATCTAGCACCGATTTTTTCTTCCCACGCCCGAAGAACTTCCTTACGGGTGTTGAAGTGACGAATCAATGCACTCTCATGAATTGCTATTGTCATGATGTGGACCTCTATAGATATCGTATCACAAGTACTTCATGTAATACAATTTTGAAACAACAGGTTCAGATATAAAATCTATGGTAAATCTTGTCATTTAGACACAACCTTTTTGAACAGAATGAATCGGCTGAAAGTTCAATTCAAGAATCAGTCAGGCAATGTAATAGGAGTAACTCGAAATGGATGTTGATCGAATCATACGCATCATGAATTCACTAATGATTTTCTCTTTCCTCATCTTTGGTGCTCTCTCAGGGATTATTCTGATAGCAGATATTCCCCTGAACAATTCTTCGGTTTCTCTACCTTTTGCATTCCTGTACATATGCATTGTCACATTTGTTACTACTGCCCAAATTAACGAGCGTCCAAAGTTAGTACAGAAATATCTTCGTGATTGGCTAATTATTTGTTTCATTGGAATAATCATCAGTGCATTAGCATTCACAATCTACTGATACAAAACACAAGAGTTTAGAACTGCTATGATATTTCTCACGCTGCACCACATTCTATGAAGTGACAATCATGAGTAAGATTTTACCTGGCACAAAAACTACCCGCATGGAATTACTTGCTCTAAAAAACAGAATGAGATTAGCTGAAAGAGGACATGACCTTCTACGAGAGAAACGTGACTCTCTCATAATGGAGTTCTTCAATGCTATAGCAGAAATTAAAGAAGCCAGAGAGAAGGTTGATGTTGCACTCTCAGAAGCTTTCTCAGCACTTACTCAGGCAAAAATGATAATGGGTCCTGCAAGAGTTGTAGAATTTGCATATGCTAGCAGGTTTGAAGCAAATCTCACCATCTCAACAAGATCAATGATGGGAGTTAGGGTTCCAGTTTTATCGGTAGAGCAACATACTCCCGATCTTCCTTATTCTCTCTCAGATTCAAGTGCAAAATTTGACGTCATGAGTGAAAAATTCAAAGAAGCCCTAAATGCAATTGTTCGTCTAGCTGAGATTGAATCAACCGTAAAACGTCTTGCACTCGAAATTGAACGTACCAAACGACGAGTTTCCGCACTTGAAACTGTGGTGATACCACGACTTGATGCTACTACACGTTTTGTAAAACTTGCTCTTGAAGAACGAGAGCGTGAAGATTTTGTAAGATTGAAGATGGTGCGTGATTGGATTACTCAAGAAGAAAAATGAATTGTATTAATTGTAATACTATTCTAATGTCGTAATTTCAAGATAGCTGCCGCTAAATCTCCTCCAGTTTCTTCCAAAGCCTGCTTTGCAACTTGAATATCAACGCCTGTCTGACTAGCAACCAATGCCGCATCTTCCATTGGTATCTCAACTTTTTTCTCAATTCTAGTTACTTGAACTTCTTCATCTTTGCTCTCAACACTTCTAGTTCCTTCTCTTTCACTTCGAGTACCTGTTACTTGAAATGACTCACTACCTGCTTGTTTAATCATAGTCAGGGAAACATTAGAGATGATCCATTCTTTGTCAGCAAAACGGATTATCACTTCCTTTACACCGTCAATCTCTTTTTGTTCAATCCCCATTTTTTTCATCATACGTGCCATTTGTTTAGGTGATAGACCTCTGAATCCCATTAGGATCAATCTCCAATTCTTAATTAAAAAGTACAGGAAACACTTTGTACTTCTGTTCTATAGCTTTCCGTTCTACTAGATGATAAAACGATTACGCTTCGGTTGTCGTGGTGATATCAAATACATAATGCTCTATCCCAGGAGAATAATTCTTGACACGCCTAGTATGAATAGTAGAAAAATATCCATGATTTTTGCATATCTGTTCGATATCCATTATGACACTTTTCAATCTAGATTCAGGGCTATTCATATGCATATAGATAGTTCCTCCACTCTTGACTAAGGTTTCAAGAGCAAATGGAAGATATTCTATAGTGTCATGTAAATATCCCATAATCACTCTATTAGCTGTCCCTTTAGGATGTATTTCTCGGCAATCTCCTAGTCGAGCAGTTACTCTTTTTTCTAATCCATTCAATTTGATATTTTCAAGCAAGAACTGGAATGCATCTTCATTAATCTCAATTGCAGTCACATCAACATCTACAGACTTTGCAATGTGGAGGGAGAATTGTCCGACACATGAGAACATGTCAACAATATTCTCTCTATCTTTGACAACTTTTGCCAAACGCATGCGTTCTCTTTTATTACCTCCGGAGAATGTCAGACGAAGTGGATCCAGTCTAAATTTTACACCGCCTTCAATATGTGTAGTAACCGTATTACTGCTACCAGCAACTAATACATATGATGGTAATCTTGTTGTATTCTTTGTAGGTCCAGTCCTTACAGCCACCGATAATATTCTCTTATCATATTCAAGGGTCTTTTGTCCAATAAGTGAAGCATATTTCATTGCGCTAGAATCCAGATGTACTAGGGCAACATGTCCTACGAGATGATACCCTGAAGGCAACATTAACTCATTTGGTACTACTGTATCTAGTCTGGTTCTAAGGAAGTTTCTGTATCTCATTTTTGTAGCCAGATTGCTAGACTTTTCTAACAGTACATACTATCAGGAGCATGATCACCTGCTCCTCTATCTTGAACCTTAGAGATAGCTTTGCGGAAATCGTCTTGAGTGACACAAGTCCTGTTATCTCGAATTGCAAACATGCCAGCTTCTGTGCAAATTGTTTTAATGTCTGCCCCAGTCCTACCTTGAGTCGCAGATAATAAATGATTAAAATCAACAACAGAGTCTATTTTCATTCCACGAATATGAATCTTGAAAATTTCTCTTCTGCTTATATCATCAGGTAATGGGAACTCAATAATCCTGTCGAAACGTCCTGGTCGTAGAAGTGCTGGGTCTAATATATCTGGACGATTTGTTGCGCCTAAAACAGCAACTTGACCACGGCTTTCAAAACCATCTAATTCACTTAGAAGTTGCATCAATGTACGCTGTACTTCTCGGTCTCCTGAAGTAGCAATATCAAGTCTATGCGAACCAACAGCGTCAAGCTCATCAACAAATATGATAGCAGGCGCTTTCTCCTTCGCAAGCATGAAAATTTCTCGAACGAGTCGAGCACCTTCACCTATGAATTTTTGAACAAGTTCCGAACCAATGACGCGAATAAAAGTAGCATTTGTTTCATGAGCAACAGCTCTAGCGCACAAAGTCTTTCCAGTTCCTGGTTTACCTGTAAGCAATACTCCTTTGGGAGGTTCAATACCAACCTCTTCAAACAACTCAGGTTTCAAAAGTGGGAGTTCTACGGTTTCTCTGATTTCTCTGAGCTGATCTTGAAGACCACCAATATCTTGATACGATACATTAGGCGCTACTTCAATCTCCATAGCTCTTATGATTGGATCCTTAGATGGCGGCAGTTCTTGTGTAATTGCAAACGATCTTTGATTGAGTGCCACTAGAGCTCCAGGTTGAAGCTTGTCTTTTGGAATTGATGATGCTACATGAACAACAAAGTTTGGACCTGTCGAGCTCTTTACTATTGCTCGACCATCTTCGAGCATCTCAGTTATGGTTGCAGTGATGAGAGGTGATTGTCTTAGTTTCTCTAATTCGGTTCTTAGAGTTTGAGTTTCTTTCTCAAGCCTACTACGTTCAGCTTGAAGTATTTGTTTTTCAGTTTCCAATGCCCTGAGTCTTCGTTCTAAATGTCGAGTATAGCTTTGTGAGTATGCCGATTCATCGACGCTACCTTCATCTTTTGTGTCCGTTGTACCAGGCACTGGATGGCACCTCAAGAGCTCATCCACTGAAGATGTTTTAAGCATTGCTTTGCGGGAGCAAGAGCTTGTCAAGGAACACTATTTTATCTTAATACCAGTCCCTGAAATTATATAGTCGGCAATCTTTATCAACCCCGCTCGTTTTATTATCAATCAGAGGGAATTCACTGTGCCAAGCTGCGAATTATGTGGCAGAAATATGAAGGGTCGAGGTCGTGACGTGACAATTGAAGGAGCGGCAATGTTAGTTTGCCCTCAATGTGCTAGCAAATTTGGGGGTCAAACTACATCATCTGAATCCAAAATATCTTCAAAATCTCGAGCACATTCATCGTGGATTGGGGAACCTCAAAGACCAGCACCTGCTCAGCAAACGCGAGGTTTTACACCGAAACTAAAACCAAAACCAAAGCCTAGGACTGGAGTTTTAATAGACGATTTAGAGTTGATAGAGGATTATGCCAAAGTAATTCGTGCCGCTAGACAAAAGAAACAATTCTCTCAAGAAGAGCTTGCTCAAAAAATTGGAGAGCGAATTTCAACTCTTCAATCAATTGAAACTGGAAGACTGAAACCAACAGGAAAAACTATACGAGGTCTTGAACGAGAGCTTGAAATTTCCCTTTTAGAACCAGTTGGAACAACACCAATTAAGACAAGTAGTGAGAGATCAGGTACAGGTCCTACCCTTGGTGATAGAGTAGTTGTGAAGAGAAAAATGTCACAAAAAGCGCGTCAAGATAATACCCAAGCGAAGTGAATATATAGTATTTGGACGTATAATACTACAGGTGTAAATTTCCACTGCGGATGTTTTCGCTATTATCAAGGTCAGTCGACTAGCCATATTACATACTTGGGTGATTACGTCAATGGTTCACACGAATTTCAATCACGACCTCTTCCGACTTGTTGTTGAGGAGATTGCTGGAAAGGAAGGGGTAGATGTATCGACCGTCTTGGTCAATGCAGAAGAAACCACTGACGAAGAAATCGCAACTAAGACCGATCTCAAGTTGAACATTGTTCGAAAAATTCTCTACAAGCTCCACGATAATCATCTAGCATCATATCGACGAATCAGAGATGCAAACACAGGTTGGTTTCTTTACTATTGGCGAATTGATCCCAAAAAAGCCCAGGCTCTAGTAAACAGAAAGAAACGTATGGTTCTCAATCTTCTTGAACAAAGACTGCAACATGAAACAAATAACGATCTCTATGTATGTGTCAATCGTGATTCTTCTCCAGTACCTTTTGAGGAAGCAATGAATCTCTCTTTCCGTTGTCCTATATGCAATGGTCAGTTAGAATTTGTAGATAATGCAAGAGCAATATCGTTCCTGAAAAAACGTGTTGAAGAATTGAAAGCGGATTTGGAGGCATTCTCCTAATACGTCTGTTTCTTAGTCAATTTCCATTACAAAAGGTACTTAGCACAACTCTAAGACATTATGTCGAGGTTATCAGTTGAAGACTGTTGTTTTGCTTCCAAAGGCATATGGTTCATTTAGAGGTCGTCTACTTGAAACAATCAAATCTGAAGTATTACAGATGGTGAAGGAGCTAGACGTCCAAGTCAAAAGTCTAAACACTAACACCAAAAATCACATCATTATAAAAATCACTGGTGATGATGAGGAATTCATAGCCAATGCACTCACTAAGGAGTATGGGGGCACACTACAATCAGATAACCTAGTCCCTCACAAGACATACCTTGGTCAATTAATAGATGTGGGAAAAGTAGGCTATGGTCTTTATTCAGATATAGGGGTTATTGACTCTAAACGGATGGATGCACTAATCCCTCTTCATCGTTTACGAGAGCAATTTGACTTACATGGGTCTGTTAGGACAATCGCGGACGTTTTTTTGCTTGTAGATCATCTTCCTGTTGAAGTAAATCTAACAAGCATCGATTTATTCAACAATAAAATAGAGGCAGAATTCAGTCAATTAACTTTGACACGCATTGCAGATTGGATGAACGACGACCATGAAAGACTTCTAATATTTGGCGCCAATCATTACCAAATAGAGAGCTCGCTGAAGAAAACGAATCATAGAGAAGACATCTATGAAATGGAGCAACTAGGTAAATTCGAATACTCTCTTAGATGCAAACGAAGCACGCGTGCCTCTGGAATACTCGCTGCAATTGGTCCCAAACTCAGAGGTGTTCCTATGCACCTCTTCATACCAAAAGAACTTGAGGCTAAAAAGAATGCCAAGGCTTGATGTTTGGCTGGTAGAAAAAGGCCGATTCTCATCTCGTCAAGCAGCAAAAAGAGCCATCAAACAAGGTTTGATAGTTGTCAATGGACGAGAATGTAAACCATCCACTCAAGTTTCTGAAAAAGACAAAATCGAATTACTGAGCGCTGAAGTCGATGTTCCACAAGGATTCCAAAAGCTAAAGAAACTGGACGAGTGGCTTGAAGACACGTTAGTCTGCAACGAGTGCATAGCTCTTGACATCGGTAGCTCTGCAGGTGGTTTTCTAACATACTTAGCTCGAAAAGCTGCAACTGTTGTAGGAATTGAGGTATCTCAAAGGTTTGCTGATGAGTTGCATATCATAGCAGAAAGATATCCCAACATTTCAGTGATTTTTGCTGATGCTTTCAATCTTAATCCACTTACGGTAGCTGATATTGGTCAGCTTAATCTTCTTTTAATTGATGTAACAACTGAACCCGATGGTACACTGAAATTGATAGAGAGATTTACACCTTTGCTGAAAAAAGGAGGTCGGATGCTCGCAGCCTTCAAATTGCATCACAAATCAGAAACACTAGTGTTTCTCAAAGACTCCATTTCGCAGCTTGATTATGTAGAGATTCAAGAAATAACTCTAGATATAACACGCAAAGAAGTACATATCACTGCAATTTACATGTAAGCAACTTTTTATTGTGTCGACAAACCCATCTCTTTTGGGGGCGGTAGTCTAGCCCGGCTATGATGTCTCGTTTACACCGAGAAGGTCGCTGCGAATGTATGAACTTATAGCGCATCTTTCATCATTAATTATTGATGGTAGACATTCTTGGGGTATGATATGTGGAAAGAAGACGATATTCCCGTTCTGAAAGGATCAAGGAAACCGAAGAAACTGACGAAATCAAAGATGAAGAAATAGCCAGAGAGATTGTCAGAGAAGTCGAATTAGTAATAAGAATGAAACATGCTTTGGAGAAACTCGAGTCATCAGAAGCTGAATCCGAACCAGAGAAAGTGCCGCTTGACACAAAAAAGGATACAATACACCGAATGTACTTCGAGGAAGGAAAAACACATTCAGAAATTGCAGAAGAGCTCGGATACGAATCTACAAAACCACTTCAACGGGTCTTTCGTGAAGAAGGATGGGAAGCAAGAGCTGGGAAAGTAACTGAAATTGAGGATGATGTACATAGGCTGTACTTTGATGAGGGATTATCTCAAAGAGAAGTAGCTGAGGAACTTGGATTAAAATCAGTGAAGGCTGTAAGAAGGGTTTTCGAGGAACAAGGATGGGAAACGCGTCCCAAAAGAAACCTAGAGTTGGAAAATCAAGCTCGTGAACTGTATTTTGATGAAGAACTGACACAGTCAGAGGTAGCCGAAGAACTTGGAATGTCGACAAAGTGGGTTCAGGATGTTTTCAAACGAAATGAATGGGAGGTTCGTTCTCGAAAGATAGAGGGAATTGAGGATGAAGTCTTTCATTTATACTTCGAAGAGAAACTTACTCAAGAAGAAGTAGCCAAAAAAATGGAACTCTCAAAGGACACAATTCTCCGAGTGTTTGAAGAGATGGAATGGGAATCACGAGAACCTCGCCGCGGAGTAACAATGAGGACCTTTGAAACTGAAGAAGAGCAGCTTGAAGCTAGAAGAGAACATAGACAAGCAACCTATGAGAAAATCAAAGAGCTTAGAGAGGAACTTTTTGGATCAGAGTGTAGAATCTGTCATGCTGATAATGGAACACGTAAGTCATTCATACACAAGAAAGATGGTACTGAGCACGAGGACATCAACCTATGGAGTTTGAGAGATTTAGAAAAGATTGAACCAGATGAATGGCGTCGATTGTGTACCGCTTGTCACAGAGGCTCACATTGGATGATGGATGAACTTGGTATGGACTGGAGTGAAATTGAATCACTTAGAAAAATAGCTGTAGAAGATACAGAACTAGAAAACCAATACCGTGAAGGAACAATAACTCTTGACAAAAGTCGCAGGAGTTTTGAGAATGAGAATCTCAGTGTTGAAGACATTAGGAGAGAATTATTCGGAAACGAGTGTTCTGTATGTAACCAGTCTGAAGTTGAAAAGCGATTGATAATTCACAACAAAGCAGGACTATCCCATGATCGTCACTTTCTTTGGACGAAGGAAAACCTGAATTCAATCGATCCAGAGGAGTGGATAGTGCTATGCAGAAAATGTCACAGACATGTTCATTGGTCGATGAATAAACTAAGACTTTCTTGGGAATCAATTGAATCAAGACTTGTAGAATCAAGCGATGGTGGGGCGGGCCGGATTTGAACCAGCGACCCTCGAGACCAAGAAGCACAGAGCTTCAGTGGTTTCTCGGTGTAAACGAGACATCATAGCCGGGCTAGACTACCGCCCCGATAGATTAGACCTGATATCTGTCGATTAAAAACATTATCGAAGTGGATGAGGACTATACAGGTATTTTTCTAATCCTCTCATCCACTTCGTGTTCAAGCTCTATAATTATCTGAGCAACTCTTTTTCCAAAATGGTTCAATTCGTAGTATGAGTAAGAACCCTCATTGGTTCTTTCAAATACATTTACAATTAATCCAATTGAATCAAAGAATTTCAAATCTCTTGCAAGTGTCGTGCTGCTTATGTTGCTTTTCTTCTTTAGTTTACTAAATGGTATCTTATCTTTGTAAAGATCCATCAGTATCCCACGTTGTCTTTTGTTCTCCAAGAGGTGTAGTATTACTTCTTTTACGTCCCACTCACTCATTGGCTTGTATCCTCCTCGGAAGCGCTAATCTTCTATTGGTATCATATTTATTATAGTATGGTACTACTTAAAGGTTACTAGGATGGCAATTACAAACAATTATATAACTTAGTAATATATATGTAACCTAATAACACTTTGTTAAATTAATAACAAAGATACGCCGGGAGGACATAAATATTGGTAGAACTGCGAAAGAAACCACGCAAAATTCGTGGTAGAGTTGAAATGCCAAGAGAAACATGGAATACAAAGGCAGTTACATTTGAGAACAATGTAAACAGACACATGAAAAATATTAGAGTCCTCTTACTCGGTCCTGGTTTTCCCGAAGGTCAGCTGGAAATCCGTACTCAAGTGGCAGAGGAACTTCAGAGAGCTGGGTGCGATATATATATCATGGAAACGATGGGCCCAATCAGTTCTTTCAACATTGATGAGAAGTTTTGTGACATTTTGAATGAAATTCGTCCCGAACTAATCATTTGCATATTCACAAAGGAAGGAGCTCCTCATGGTGTGATTTTTGAAATTGGATTCATTTGTGGACACTACGGAATTGAGCAAGCTTTGAATTACCTTCGATTTTGTTTTCACAATGAGCTAAAAAAGATTCAAGAAATCCCTGCTTATCTACAGTTTCTAATCTCAAGAACACGCTACTATGAATTCTATGATGAAGATGAAGGTCCAACACTCTTTGACCGAATCATCCAATACATTCGAGATGAGGTCGTCAGACAATATTGTCCCACTGATTTATAAAATAATAACTGGTCATCACCAATTGACTTTAACACCAAAGAGTTGAAGAGTAGGCATGCCTCAGGGAAAAAATGCGGTGAGCTCCTACAACTGAATGATGGATTGCCGCTGACCAGACCGAGCACAGCGGGAGTAGCCAAGCCCGGTCAAAGGCGGCGGACTTAAGATCGCATGAGATTAAGGGGTCATGTGAATAGGCTATCCGCTCTCGTAGGAGTTCGTGGGTTCGAAGCCCACCTCCCGCACCACTAAATTGTTTGAGGCCTAATCCCAATCTCTAAAAGGATGACGTACAAGCACCCAATAGGCATGCCAATTCAAGCTTTAATCTCCTCAATGGGACTGGTTCTATTAATGGAAATAGGCGACAAGACCATGCTCACAACAATATGTCTTAGTGCGCAATATAGAAGACCCGGACTAGTTCTCCTCTCCACGATGACTGCATTGGCCACCTCATCAATCATTGCAGTGGTTGTAGGATTAATCCTTTCAACAGCACTACCCATTGAAATCATAACCTATGTATCTGGAATATTATTCATTGGTCTTGGAATTTTCACATTCATTAGAGCAAACTCTGAAGCGCCAGATTCCTGCGACAATCCCGGTACGTTGTTTGGAATGTTCTCACTAGTCTTGTTTTCAGAGCTTGGTGATAAGAGCCAAATCACAATACTTGCCCTAGCTGCTCAATCATCCTTCGCAATCATGGTATTCATAGGATCAATCATTGGATTTCTAGTCGTGAACTCTATTGGTGCCATAGCTGGAGACCGAGTATCTGCACATATACCTCTTAAGATTGTGAAGCGGGTTGTTGGGTTTATCTTCATTTTATTTGGTTTACTTGTAGTATTTGGACTTCTATAACTATCACATTTGGTTATAACGAAGCCTTTTATGAATCATCTGTCCCATTGAGCTCAAGCTTGAAGGTGAGGATATCAATGAGTCTTGATGAGTCCGGTTATGTTGGCTTGGTCCTAGAAAAGCTCTCAAGTTCAAACATTAAAGTTGGAGATACAATTCACGTCAAGAGGAATGAGGAAGAATATGTGGGAGTTCTCATGCCTCGTAGTCAGGTTGGAAGTGATCAATTTCATCTTGTTCTCAAGCTTGAAAGTGGCTACAATATTGGCATAAAACTAGGTCAAGACTCAAAGGTATACAGAATTTCTTCTGGCAGGAAGAAACAAACATTTTCTGCAGAAAAGGAGCTTGTTTCAAAGAATTTACCCACTGCTTCAATCCTAAGTACGGGTGGTACCATCGCTAGCAAGGTCGACTATCAGACAGGGGCTGTAAACCCAGCCTTGTCGGCACAAGATCTCTATGATACCGTACCAGAACTTGGCAATTATGCTAATGTTCAGGCAAAAGTAATCATGAGTGTGCTTTCTGAGAATATCCAACCAAATGATTGGACCAAAATTGCTCGAAGTGTGGCTGTTGAAATCAAAGCCGGATCAGATGGAGTTGTAATTGCACACGGAACAGATACACTAGGATTTACAGCAGCAGCACTATCATTTGCACTTCAAAATCTGCCAGTCCCAGTCGTTCTAGTTGGATCACAGAGGTCCTCCGATCGGCCATCCTCAGATGCCGCAATGAATCTGATTGGTGCTATTAACTTAGCCACAAGAGCCGATGCTGCAGGTGTCTTTGTATTAATGCATGCTGAAACAGGTGACAGCTATCTCCATGCCCATCTAGGAACGCGGACAAGAAAGCTCCACACAAGTCGTCGTGATGCTTTTCAATCAGTCAATAGCTACCCAGTATATCGTGTGAGTGGAGAAGACATAATGGAACTACGTTCTCCTCCATGTCGGAGAAATACTGAAAGAAAACTAAACATGAAACCAAAATTCGAGGAAAAAGTAGCTCTTGTAAAAACTAGTCCAAGCATTGAAGTATCACTAATCGATTTGTTTTTGGAAAGAGGATACAAAGGAATTTTGATTGAAGGTACTGGTCTGGGACATGCTCCCGATCGTCTTCAGGCATCAATAAAGCAAGCCATTGATGCAGGAATTGTAGTTGCTATGTCTAGTCAGTGCTTGTTTGGACGCGTCAACATGAATGTCTACCGTTCCGGTGTTGAGCTCCTTGACATTGGAGTTGTTCCCAGCGAAGACATGTTCCCAGAAACCGCATTAGTGAAACTCATGTGGGTGTTAGCCAATACCAAGGATTCAGAGTCTGCAAAAACTCTCTTCTTGAAACCTCTTGCGGGAGAAATAGATATGCGCAGTGAAGAATCCGAGTATGCTAAAACCCTTGGAGGGGACTAAACTGTCTGATGACAATAGGTTTAGAAAACTTGGTCTAAAGGTCGGTCTCGAACTTCATCAGCAACTAGATACACAACACAAGCTGTTTTGTCACTGTCCTGCAATAGTCCGTGATGAGGAACCACATGGAAAATTCATTCGGAGATTGCGCCCGACTCAAAGTGAGATGGGTGAGGTTGATCCTGCAGCACTCTTTGAATTTCAGAAACAAAAGAGATTTTGCTACGAGTATTACAATGATACTACATGTTTGGTAGAAGCCGATGAAGAACCACCTCATAATCTCAATGAAGAAGCAATTGACGTTTGCTTGACAATGGCTAATTTTCTCAAATCAAAACCAGTTGATGAGGTACATCCAATGCGAAAGATTGTTATTGACGGTTCTAACACAACTGGTTTTCAACGTACAACTATCATCGCAAATGGAGGCCACGTAGTTGTAGGAAATAAGACAATTGGGATCCAGACTATTTGTCTTGAGGAAGATGCAGCAAGAAAGATTGCTGATGACGAAAAAAACAACATGAGAATATATAGACTCGATCGTCTTGGTATCCCTCTAATTGAAGTGGCAACTGACCCTGATATTCAAACTCCCAATGAAGCCCAAGAAGTTGCTCTAACTATTGGTCTTCTTTTGAGATCTACAGGAAATGTCAAACGAGGCTTAGGAACGATTCGTCAAGATGTTAATGTATCTATTAAGAATGGGGCTATCACAGAAATCAAAGGCTTTCAACAACTTGACATGCTATCAACGCTAGTCGAACTTGAAGTTCAACGACAGGAAAAACTACTTGAAATTCAAGATACTTTGAAGGCTCGAAGAATCTCTCCAACCCAAATCAAATCAAAATTCGTCGATGTTACAACAATCTTTGACAAAAGTGAATCAAAAGTCATCAACAGAGCTGTAAAATCTGGCGGAGTTGTTTTTGCTGTCAATCTCTTTGGCTTTGCAAATCTTCTTGGTACCGAAATTCAACCAAATCGAAGATTAGGAACTGAGCTTTCTGATTATGCTAAGTTCTGGGGTGGTGTAGGAGGGATATTTCACACTGATGAACTTCCTAACTATGGAATCACAGATTCTGACATCATAAAGATACGGAAATTAGTCAATGCTGGTGAACAAGACGCAGTTGTCATTGTTGCATCTTCAATAGAACAGTGTAAAGATGCACTCAATGCTATTATTGACAGAGCTAGAGAAGCTGTGAATGGAGTTCCTGCAGAAACCAGAACTCCTCTTCCGGACGGGACATCAAAATATGCACGGCCGAGGCCGGGATCAAAACGCATGTATCCTGAAACCGATGTGAGACCGGTTAAGATAACTGAATCACGTTTAAAGATGATTAAAAAGAACATGCCTGAAACTATCGAACATCGCGAAAAACGGTTTATCAAAGAATATGAACTAAGCCCAGATCTTGCTTACCAAATCACTCGGTCTCAAAATCTTGATATCTTTGAACAAATCGTTAAGGATTCTCCAGTTTCTCCAACATTAGTAGCTTCAACCTTAGAAAATACAGTGGTCAGCCTGCATAGAGACCAGGTTCCAACTGAGAATCTCGATGACAATCATTTTCTTATGGTGTTCAATTCAATTTCAAAGAAAACAATATCATCTGAGGCCATACCAGCGATACTTACATTCTTCGCCAACCATCCAAAATCGAGTATTGAAGAGGCGATAGAGTCAACTGACCTAGGAATGGCAACTAGTGATGAAGTTGTAACTATTATCAAAAGGATAGTAGCACAGAGAGAAGATTTCATTCTACAAGAAAGAGAACGATCAATAGGCGGTCTCATGGGTATAGCTATGCAAGAACTTCGTGGGAAAGCTGACGGTAAAAAGGTCAAAGAGCTGCTTGCCATAGAAATCGAAAAACTTCTCGAATCATAGACGCCTGCTAAGAGCGGCTGAAATAATTGGGGAAACTCAAGGATAAGGTTAATTAGAGGAATCCAGAGTGCTCCTTTGCCAGACTTCGTTATGAGTACAAAAGTGCCGCAGTGGCCTAGCTTGGTTAGGGCGCGAGACTCATAATCTTCTTGGGATTCCCAAGATATAATCGGGGTCATTGAGACCGCGCCTGATGAGGCATCTCGAAGTCGTGGGCTCGAAACTCTATCACATATCGTGATAGGGAGATTATCCCACCTGCGGCACCAGCTCATTGAAAGCATCTTTTCTAAAATTTCTCTCATGGCGGGGTTATTAGGAACAATCTACACTCAAGACCATGAAGAAAGAAAAGTGGAAACTGGTAGGTGGACGCGTCTATAGACTAGTAGAAGTTTTTGACAACATACTTGACGCAACATTACTAGCAAGAGAATTGAAAGAGAATAACCATGTGTTCCTCTCAAAACTGGAAAAAAACCTGTGGGCTGTTTATCATAGACCAAAGGACTCTATCATTGAATGTACTCCCAAACATTTCAATCTAGTATAGATTCTTCATAGTTCTATTGGTGCTTAATAGATACTAAAAGCACATAGAACTATGACAATCAGCCCCATTGTAAATGAAGATGATAATAAAACCAGAAAAATTCAGATTGAATCCTTGGGTAGAATTGTCAAACAGCTTCAACGTCCACACTTTGAAAAACTCATACGAGAATCAATCATTTCAGGAGTCGTTGATATTACAGACTGGACATTTGAAGCTATTAAGACACTCCTGAAAGTCTGTGCAGAAAAAAATCTCAAAATTACACTAAAGAATGGCTCCAGATATCTCATGCCAGTTATATATCCAAAAGATCAAATGCTAGAATCATTCGCAAATGCCATCGTGTCTGGCGAATGGTGAACCAGTTTCAACCACACTTTGAAAATCTCTTTATTGCCGCTTGGTATGAAACAAAGTGGGTGATAATTATGGAGTTCGCTTTCAAGACACTCGACGATATAGACTATGTTGGAAAGAAAATACTACTTCGTGTTGACATGAATTGTTCAGTAGATCCTGAAACTAAACAGATTACTGATATTTCACGAATTGAAGCAATCCAAGAAACGTTAAATGAACTCTCCAGAAGCAAAGTAGTTCTAATGGCCCACCAAGGAAGTCCAGGAAGTGATGATTTCATTTCACTTGAACAACATACTGAAATCCTAAAGCAACTTGGATTCAGAGCAAGCTTCGTTGATGACATCTTTGGAGAAAAAGCAAAGAAAGCTATATCTCAGGTCAAGAATGGCGAAATTCTGGTTCTTCAGAATGTCCGATATTTTGAAGGCGAACTAAAAAAAGCGCCTCCTTCTGAAGTTGCCAAGGAGAAAATTGTACAAGATCTTTACCCACTATTCGATTTTTTTGTAAATGATGCCTTTGGAGCTTCGCATCGTTCTCAAGCATCTATTGTTGGTTTTACTACGGTACTCCCATCTGTCGCCGGAAGACTTGTAGAGAAAGAGATTCGTACACTTACTGCTGCAACGGATACAGACCAACATCCTTGGACTCTAGTACTTGGAGGAAGTAAAGTAGAAGATAAAGTTGACATATTAAACAAGCTTCTAGCAACTAACAGAGTTGACAACGCACTCCTGGGCGGGCTTATTGGAACACTCTTTCTTATAGCTGATGAAAAAGTTCCAGAGAGCTACTCGAAACCAATCAAAGGTTATGCTTCAGCAGTAGACACAGCACGAAAACTTCTGAGCAAATATCCAGACATTATCATACTTCCTGAAGATGCCGCTGTAGAGAAAAATAATGAAAGGTTTGACTGTACTTTCACCCAAATGCAAAATCACCCATTCTTAGATATTGGCTTGAAGACAGCTAAAAAGTATGTAAGAATCATCAAGGAATCTGCAGTAGTCTTTGCCAATGGTCCAATGGGATATTTCGAGAAAGAGCCATTTACAAAAGGTACAACAAATGTCCTTAATGCAATTGCGGACTGCAAAGGTGTCACTGTTGTTGGTGGGGGTCACATGGGAGCCATGGCAAAGAACATGTCACTCGAAAATCGTATTACACATATTAGCACTGGCGGAGGGGCAACAATTAATTTCCTAACAGGAAAGAAATTAGATCTAATTGCTGCTCTGGAAGCTGCTGCTCAGAGAATGTAAAATTAATTTTCAAAGTTGGCCTAAGATTACAAATAGGTGGAGCCCCAGGCGAGATTTGAACTCGCGACCTGCTGATTACAAGTCAGCCGCTATAGCCTCTAAGCCACTGGGGCA
>JBHLQJ010000002.1:0-42406 GCA_048884945.1 Candidatus Thorarchaeota archaeon
AAGAGCCGCACGTGAAGTCTTCCAAGAAGTTCCTGACACTGCATTAATCCACATGTAACTTTTTTTTTTCAAATACATGGTGTCTAGTTGTGCTTTCAACTTACAAATGCACCATGTAAATTTTCTCATTCTGTGTGGTGGTTATATAGTTACGATATGGATTCTACATTGAACCCAACCGTTGGTCCGGAGCTGAGGACTTGAGCGATGAATTGACTGAAACCCTTCAGAACATTAAGACCATTACCGGCGTTGAGAATGTGGTCCTAATTCAAAAAGATGGGCTTCCTGTGGCAAGCGCAGGAGTATGGTTTAGTAAAGATGAGGTATTTGCTGTAGCGTCCTCTACCTGTGCAATCTTTGGTGTAGCCAAACTCATACATGGTGATTTTAAGTACCTTCTAATGGAATCCGATACATCCAAGGTTTTCCTTGCTTCATTACCAAATGACCCAGACTATTTCTTAACAGTGACAACCGCGCCTCGTGTTAATCTAGCAGCATTATTCATTGAGATGAAAGACAGTCTCTCCAGACTGTCTTTCCTTCTTAGACAGCATGTTGATGGAAGACTTCCTCCACTTCGATCGTACAGCCTTGATGAAACTCAAAAGGTACTTCGTGGATTCGCTGTAGCCGAAGGTCGCGGTACGAGCTATGGTCTCTCACGATCTATGATTTCACTCGATCGATCCCAAGCACTTAGTCTTAGAGCTCTCCTACGTCAAGTACATGACTGTATCCCTAACATCGGGTCGGTATTCCTATCCTTAAGTGGCGGAGTCCGAGTTTCATTAGAAGGGTTCACCAATGACCGACTAGCTGCAATGTCTTTCGCACTTCATGACGCATCAGAACGAGTAGTACGGACACTTCGGAATAGCTCACTTCAAACTGTCCTATGCGAAACGGATGAAACACGCCACTTCATCTATGCTGTTCCAAATGGTGTGTTTAGTTTATGGGTGGATAAAGATAGTCAGAAGCTTGGTCTGATGAGGCTTTTATTGAAACATTATATTGATGAAATAAGACGGGTCTTAGCCGCTGCAGCATCAGTGAAACCTGCAGTACCTGATGATTTGAAAGAGCTGCTTTTGTCAGGAGGATCTGACAGCGGTTTGATGTTAACGAGGAGAGAACCATGACATATTCAATCATGAAACTAATTGAGCTGATGGATGATCAATTTCCACTCCTGTTAAACACATTATTAGAACGTATACCAGTAATTGTAGCAGGTGAGGATATCGAGTTAGTTGATGATATCACAGAAAGTCTGACCACTCTATGTGCCCATCGACACAAACTGGTATTTTGGCGTGATTTCACATCTGAATCAGAGATTCTAGCAGTATGGGAAGAAGAAAAACACAATCACGAAGTCAGCAGAACTATTGTATGCGGTCTATCAGGAAATCTTCGACTCGCCATTGATAGAATGTCACATTATGCAGGCTGGATTCTTGCAGTGCCATTAGGTTTTACAGTACTAGGAGTGCAGGTAACTGAGAATACACTTCAAGATGTTACTACTCACATTCTTAAAAATTCAGGTAACTGCGGAATTTTAAGAGTTAGTTCGCCTTCATCTATAACCTTCTCACTTGTCAGACCTACTAATAGTAGTCTTGAAGTTGAGAAGAAAATTGTAAACAAAATTCTGGTTCGAAAGAAACAATCGCTAGAACGGATTAGGCGTCTTCTTACGAAATCACTCCGTGGTCTTAATGTATCAAACCATATTCTTACAGCAGTTCTCAAACTTGATGATGAGTCTGAGAACCTCACGCAGGATGTTTTCGAGGAGGAAATTAATAATTATGTTCACGCAGCGCGTAGAGCAGTTACCTTGTTATCGCGTATTCGATTGGCAAGGGAGCTCGGAGCATCTTCTACTTTAACGGAAAGAAATCTCTATGAAGCAATCGGATGGGATGGAGGAGAACTACCTGATTTGATTCAATTCATTAGAGCTGAGTGGCATGAAGATTTTTCTGATTGTGTGAAGAGCGGAGCCTTGTCGGGTCTAGGAGCATGGGTAGACAGTATGTGGGGAACATGACTGGAGGTTAATGAATGATAATCGACTATGGGAATCGCACAGTGGGACTCAAAATAGTCTTTTTTGGACCTGCAATGAGTGGAAAAACAACTTCGATTCGATGGTTATTTTCAACACTAGACTACGCAGAGAAATTGACTTCAATAGAAAACACTGTGGGACGAACGATGTTTTGTGACTTTGGTACTATACCTTTTTCATTGAGTAACAGCTGGACAATAAATGCGCATATATGGTCTGCTACAGGTCAAGATTTCTACAGATCAACACGAGAGGTAGTATTAGTTGGAGCTGATGGAGTGATTTTTGTTGCAGACTCTCAAAAGCCTCTTCTAGATGAGAATCTTGCAAGCTGGAACGAGCTAATGTCAATGATTGAGGAGGAAGAACGACCTCTTCCATTAATTGTGTGTCTTAACAAACAAGATCTTCCAAACGCAATCCAGGAAGAACAACTCAGAATACATTTGAGAATACCGTCATCTGTACCCATCTTTAGAAGTGTGGCACGGGAAGGTCATAATATCATGGAATCTTTCCAGTATCTTTTCCAAAACGCTATGCGTGCAAGCATTCTTGCTCAGCCAATATCATGAGCGCGGAACTCGTTGCATAGGAATTACCGAGCAAACCATTTATACGACTAGATATGACTTTAATCGCAGTTCTAGGCTTGGAGAATATATGGTTCCCCAATATTATTTCTGAGGCTGTTGATGTTGGATTCTATACAACGAAAACCAAATTTTGTATTCATTACGGGTGGTGTTCTTTCTGGTATTGGAAAAGGAGTCACTACAGCTTCTATTGCAAAACTATTCCAATTTCGTGGGTTTGACATTCGAATAATTAAGATTGATCCGTATCTCAACATTGACCCTGGCACATTGAATCCTATCGAACATGGTGAGGTTTTTGTAACAGACCAAACTTGGAAGTTCCAACCAGTTGATAATTTTAAATTTAGAATATCTGAGATTGACTTGGATTTCGGGACTTATGAACGATTCACTGGATTGGAGGTTCATCCATCTCAGAACATCACGTCAGGACAGGTATACCTCTCAGTCATCCTTGAAGAGAGAAAAGGTAGTTTTCTTGGACACACAGTTCAAATCATCCCTCACATAACGGACAGAATTAAACAAAGAATTTGGGAGGTAGTGAAAAAGCAACCAATACCGGATATTCTTCTTGTAGAAATTGGTGGTACTGTGGGCGACATTGAAGCAATGCCATTTCTTGAGGCTGTTAGACAACTTGTTCATGAGCTAGGTCGTGGTCGTACTGCTGTTGTACATGTCACCTTAGTACCCTATATCAAAACTGTAGGAGAGTTCAAGACTAAACCAACCCAGCACAGTGTTCGGACTCTTCAAAGTCTAGGTCTCCAGCCTGATGTCACCATTTGCAGAGCTGAGAGAAAACTCCCAGATTCTGTGAAGGAAAAAATCGCTTTGTTCTGTAATGTTCCAAAAGAACGTGTCATTTCGAACCCAGATATTCCTGTAGTTTACCAACTTCCACTTTTATTTGAGGATGAAAATCTTGGAAATATACTTGTTGAATACTTTGGGATGGAATCAAGAAAGCCCGATATAGAATCTTGGTCTAAAATAATCCGTGCCTTTGACGAAGCATCTGAAACAGTAACAATTGCAATGCCCGGGAAATATACCACACTTGGCGACTCCTACAAGAGTATCAATCAAGCGCTAGCAGATGCTGCAGCTGCCTGTGGCGCTAAAGTTGAGATAAAATGGATTGAAACGGAGGAGCGGAGTACTGAAGAAGGTTTCACTAGTGATCTATCAGATGTAGATGGGGTGCTTCTAACTCCCGGTTTCGGGGAACGTGGTGTTGAAGGTATGATTTGTGCTGCTGCAATCGCCTTGAAATCCAATATTCCTCTCTTGGGCATCTGCTATGGTGCTCAACTCTCTACGGTTGCATTTGCTAGAGTTGTTATGGGTTGGAAAGGAGCTCATACAACAGAAGTAGACATTGATAGTCTATATCCTGTTGTCGATTTGATGGATGAACAGAAGCTTACAGAAGATAAGGGTGGTACAATGCGTCTTGGAAGTCATGATGTTTACATTATAGAAGGCACTATATTACACAAAATCTATGGCACAGACAAGGTCCGTGAGCGATTCCGTCATAGGTATCATTTGATTGAACGTTATCTGACCAAGATGCGCGAAAAAGGCCTGAGGATATCAGCTTTTGACTCCACAAAGAAAATAATCAATGCAATTGAGCTTGCTAATCATCCTTTTTGGATTGGAGTACAATACCATCCAGAGTTCAGGTCTCGACCTGATAATCCTCATCCTCTTTACTTGGGTCTAATAAGGGCCGCCATTGAATACAAAAAGCTGAGAGTGAAGAAATAGTGGAAAGAACTCTCGATAAACTACTATCAAGATTGGTTGAAGAAATTGAGCACATCGAGGTAACAAGAGAAGGATTTGGGGAAGTTCTCAGAAATATCAGAGACCAAATCGATTTGAGTAGATTTCCAAGAATCGCAATAAATACTATTGATAAACAGCTATATACAAAGATAGAGCCTACTAGTCTATCAGGTCTTCGAATAGCTGGTATAGATGGAGGTTTAGTCCGAAAACGCTTCAGGTCAATGGATTTAGTTTTAACAAGGGGTGTTGCGGTTGTATTTCAATTTGGTGCAGAAGAAGGTCCCACTGTTGATTTCTATCCTGATGCTTTTCCTGAACCAAAGATTAGTCCATTACTTCTGACATTATCTGCGATAGAGCTAGAACAGCTCGCCTCACTAGAACGGATTGCAGCAGAACTCAGAGTTGCTTTGTCAATTCTTGAGGAATACCATACAGATTTGATTCTTCTCGATGGATCGTTGTTTTATCACCCTCGAGACCGTCCCTCAGCTGGATCTATCGTTTATGAGAAGTTTCAAGAGATTCTATCATTGTATAAACAACTCTATCACAAAGCTCGGAAAAAAGGTACAACTCTAGTAGGTATAGTCAAAGACAGTAAATCAACACGGGTCGCATCTATAATGGGGGAGATACTCCCACACATTGTTCGAAAACCAGCCATCTTTGAGATGATGCAAGGTGTTGATTATAGATGGCTACTCAAGATATCTAGAGACTGTGATTTACTTGATACATTCCTTGAACAAGGAGAGCGATCTTTTGTCTTCCGATACTCGTCAGAACTGTTTCATAATACAAACTCAATAAGCGACATTTCTGCGAACTGGGCATCTTCAATCTGGGTCACATATCTGAAAACAGCAAGAGATGATTTGCCAATAAGAGTAGAGTTCCTTTCAGCTGGAGATGATGAAACAATCACTGAGAGATTAGACAAAGCATTGTCAGCAATACTTCCACTTTCATCACAGCATCCTGAATATGGTATTCCTACTCCAATTCTGGAAGCTGACACTCGTGCAAAAATTACTGCAAATGAAACTCGTTTAATTATTGACCGGCTAATGGCACTTTCTGGGCTTACTTACATGACCCTTGAAAAAAGACGTTCAAGAAACCCGTTTGGAGGTTAACAAATGACTGAATTCTCACCAACTTCGCGACTAGGAACTGTGGTATCAACCGACTCTGGTCCCAATGTTATGGAGTTCTCCTTTGTCCTTGAAGGTGGCTCTCGTGAGATCATTGCCCGACGTGGCGAGTTTGTATCAGTTGTCACTGATGAAGGAACTGTGATTGCAAGAGTCCAAAATCTTGTTCGTACAAACCGATATTATCAACATGCTGAAGCAGTTCGCGAATACCAGTCAAGAGGTGAACCACTAAGATCGATATTTCCAACAGACCGCTGGCAATATACAGTTGCAACGGTTCGTGTATTAGGTCTATGGAGTAATGGTCACACAATTAGACCATATTTTGCAGTGTCTCCTGGAGCTGTTGTTAGACGTGTCGATGAGGATGTTCTTGCCTCATTTCTGAAGCTTGATTTGGAAAAAGGTCTTTATCTTGGCCAATTATCATATCAGAACCTTGCGTTTTCGCCGTCCATAGACCGGCTACTATCTAAACATCTAGCAATTCTTGCAATGAGTGGTGCAGGTAAATCTTACTTTGTATCTGTTCTTATAGAAGAGTTACTATCTCGTCCAAAAGAAAGGGGTCGTCTATCTGTTGTTGTCATTGACGTACACGGAGAGTACACCTATCTGAAAGACATCACTCCAGAAGTTCTCGGGCTTTCCAAGGGTCAGTTCGAAGTTGAGCATATAAGAGGATCATACTTTCAAATTCCTGTTCAGATGCTTTCTGCTGAAGCGATTGGAGCTCTTGTTTCCGACATGAGCTCGATTCAGATTCGAGACCTACGTCGAGTTGTATCTGAGATAAAAGACACAATGAAAGAAGGATATACCTTACCAGATATTGTTGAGTATGTACAACACGATGAAAAAATAAGTAAAAACACACGTGAAGCTCTTATCGGCTGGCTGATTAATCTAGATGAAACGGGTCTCTTTGGAAAAGAAGCTGTCCCAAATATCAAAAATATTGTGAAACCCGGCAGAATTACACTAGTCGACCTCAGCGATTTCATCAGTCTCAAGAAGAAGCAAATAATCGTTTCTTATTTGGCCAACGAACTACTTCATTTACGGAGACGCGAAGCAATTCCGCCTTTCCTGCTGGTTCTTGAAGAAGCTCATCAGTTTTGTCCCGAAAGTAGACATGAGCTTGCACTCCCCAAAAGTCGCATAGAAACTATTGCACGAGAAGGGCGGAAGTTCTATGCACTTCTTTGCCTAATATCACAGAGACCTGTGAAACTCTCAACTACTGTTCTAAGTCAGTGTAGCAATCAAGCAATTTTTAGATGCACGAATCCTTATGATTTAGAACACATTGGAAAATCAAGTGAAGGAATTGATCGATCATCACTTGATGCGATTACGACTTTAGAAATTGGAGAGTCGCTCTTTGTTGGTGAAACCGTGTCAGTTCCCACATTTGTTAAGATACGACAAAGAAAATACGAGCCAGCTGGCATATTCAAGAGTCTTTCTGAGGCTGTGAAGAAATCTGATAAATGATGTATCTCCTAACAACCCTGATAAGATGAAAGAATGGTGTTCCACTTGGATCTGATAAGAAATGAATTGGGGAATCTGTAAAGATGTCAGATGAAAATCTAAACGAGATTAAACAACTTATCGATTCAATGCAATCAAATCTTGTTGAGCTTTTTGATCAGCTCCGTGAGCTGCGTAATCATTTGAATCTCGTTACCAATAAAGTTTCAGAAACCTCCCCTTCAATTCTACCTCTCTTCTCAGAAATCAAAACACCAAATTCAGAGGCTGACTCAACTCCTAACTCAGAAGATGAGGAAACTTCTATTCTTGTTCCGGAAGAGGATGTACCCACAGATATCATGATAGATGATGACTCGGAAGCTGGAAACAACGCCAAGGTAAATCGAGTTCTCGATCCAATCTCCCATGAACTACGCACTGGAGAGGCCCCTGCAGAGATAATTTATGAATACCTCCAAGCTGCAAGAGAATATCTAATTGATGACGATAAAGAACCTCAAAAAGGGAAAGTTGCGAGAGACATGGATATAGTTCTTAATTTCTTGAAAGCTCGCGGAAAAAGAACAATTCGTCCTGATGAACGTGATAATATTCTAAAAAGAATTCGTCGTTGGAAAGCTCATCTAGCTGTCTGATTTAGCTCTCCAACGGACTTTCCACATGATTGTTGCGATTGATTGAAAAATCTACTCTAAGTCTATGATGATGCGTTTGACCTTGGTCCATGAAATCTTCTTGAGACCGTGCTGGCCTGGTTCATACCTACACTCCAGTAAATCGGCATCTTTCAAGATTTTAATTTGGGCGCTGGCATTGGCTTCGGTTCCGCCGAGGTGTCTAGCCACTCGTGTCACGTCTTTTTCTCCCTGAAGCAAAATCTTCAGTACCTTTAGCCGAGTTCCTGATGAAAGAGCTCGTCCTATTCGCAAAATAGCATCGTCGTTGTTGATTTCAAGTGTTTCGGACAGTTGTTACACCTCGAATAAGTATTATAACATTGCTCAAGTATTGCTTTATTATAGTTGTTGTTTGAGGATGACCAAAACTGTCAACTGTACAAGTTTGAACCAACAAATAGGTTCAATACCTTTTCCTATCTCATAAGAATGAGTGCTGAGCCCAATGGGCGACGATGAAGTATTCATCATAGGTTTCGACATATTGCCTTCATATAGTGCTTCCTCAAAGAAAGCACCGAAATTTGCTTGCGTGATTGCTAGAAATGAGATGGTCCTAAATGAGTTTCCCGAACTATCTCGAGGCGCATTATTAAAACTGGTCCGTGAAGTCGTTCCTAAATGGCTGTGCACAGATAACATCTTTGAGATAGTTCCTGATACAAAATCTCTCTTTCAACTTGTAGATAAAATCCCAGCTGAAACCAAAATTGTCCAAGTAACCGGAATCCCACCACACCAAACGCCTCTCAAAATATTAGCAAAACGTCATGGTCTAATCTCCAGAGGTAAACCAAGTCCTCTGGAATCAGCTCGTATTGCAGCACAACTAGCGTCAAGAGGTATTGGTTACTCACTCGAATGCTTTGGAGAACAGACTGAAATCAAAGTGACTCGAGCACGGAAACCTGGTCGTGGTGGGCAGAGTGCAAACAGATATCGTCGCAGAGTCCACTCAGAGATACAACAGATGACCCGCTTCATAGAGTCCCAGTTGAAGGCTGCTGAAATCGAATACGACCTCGATACTCGCATATCTGATTTTGGTTATGCGAGTGCAAGAATTGTAACATATGCCCCATTACCAGCAATTCGTAGTCTTGTTGAATCTAAACGTGGTGGGGATTTCAATGTAATCATCTCTCCTGTTCGAAAGAGAGTAGAATTTCTCTCACTCGAACCCCGTCCTGCAGTTACAGACTTAAAACCAAAGTATTTCATTCTGGGCATTGACCCTGGAACAACAGCAGCCTATTGCTTATTGTCATTGGACGGGAAAATACTTGCATTGAGAAGTAAAAAGGGACTTACAAGAGCGGATCTTATCAGAGAGGTCTACGAGGATGGCATTCCTGCAATGGTTGCTTCGGATGTCCCACAGGCTCCTCACTTTGTTGATAAGATTACTAGTACGGTGAATGCCACCCTATTCACCCCCAAGAAACCAATTGCGGTCGCAGACAAACAGGAACTAGCTCGTGAATATGGTGGTGAAATAAAAATTCGAAATGCTCATGAACGTGATGCTATGACAGCAGCAATATTTGCGTTCAAGAGCCTTCTTCCCAAATTTCAACAAATTGACAAAATAGTTCGTGAAGATAAACTCTCAGTTGACCGTAACCATCTCAAGGCATTAGTGATAAAGGGTGCTTCAATCAATGAAGCTTTAGCTAAGATAGAGAGTGAGGAATCAGAACCTGTAGAAAGTGTTCCTGAACGACCACAAGTCAAAGATGAACCTTTGACACAGGAACGTTTTGATGTAATAAAATCAAAAATGGAGCATTTAGAATCTGAAAACAGACTCCTTGCAGAGAAGATTGATGACCTTAAACGGTTCGTAGAATATCTAAAGTTTAGAGAGAGCGAACTTAAAGAGAGTCTCGAAATAGTAAACCGCGAGAACCATTGGAAAATCAAACGAGACCGTGAAGTGGAGAAAATCAAGTCCACATTGAAGAAAACACAGCGGGAAACACACTCACTAAGAAGACAAGTAGATACCTTGAGCAAGCGTCTCGAACGTCTGAAGGGAGTCAAACGTCTAGAAATGCGCGGAGATATGCTAGCTGTAAAAACAATTCCTCACTTTACCCGCGAAAGTATTGAAGAATTCATGAAGAAAGTTGGTTTGAAGCGTGGTGATGTTGTCCTCTTTGAAGACGCCTCAGGTGGAGGTCCACAGACAGCAGGAATACTCATTGATCGAGAGATACGAGCTGTGGTTGTAGACACACCTCTCTCACATCTTCCACAAGATGTACTGATTAAAGCACTTATTCCAGTCATCAATGCCAAAGAAGTAGAGCTTCAACGAGTAGATGAATTTGCATTTATTAGTCGTGTGAAGTTTAATCAACAACTTCAAACATTCATGCGAAATGTACGTGAACAAGCTAGACAAAAGGGAGAGGAGCAGCTAGTAGAGTTAGTGGAACGATATCGTCGCGAGATTGAGCGATAAACTCACTGAGTGATGAATACACTCAAAGTCTGCACGAACCTGGTTAATCAGGAATCTGAATCCACAGGATATTGTTGCCTCTTATCAGAACTTGACCATACTTAGCTTTGATTTCATCCTCTTCAAGTTCCTCTGCATCTGCAAGTGTGAGATTCATGTACATGTCACACCGTGTTATGCGCCCTCGAAAGATTCTCTGGTCTTTCAATTTTATCGAAACAATATCATTGAGTTGTTGTTCTAAGGCTTTTATCGGCATTTTCTCAGGCACTTAGGACACCTCTCAAGAGAGGCCCTCTGAGTGTATTATAAAGCCTTTGCTAGATACGATACATGTCAACATGGTCCAAGCGTAAGAGTCAACTTATGTTGATACACACGATTTACTAGAACATATCTACTCGGGTTACCATAAAATGACACTCTACTGTCTAGGAATCGAAGGAACTGCACACTCATTTGGTGCTGGCATCGTTACAAGTGAAGGTAAGGTTCTATCAAATGAATGGGACATGCTTAAACCCGCTCAAGGCGGTATCCATCCACGCGAGGCTAGTCGTCATCATTCAGAGTTGGGTCCAAAAATAATCAAAGATGCGGTTCAGAAAGCTGGAATTGATTTTCAAGAAATAGATCTTATTGCCTTCTCTCGAGGTCCTGGATTGGGTCCATGTCTCAGAACTACTGCCACCATTGCCAGAACTCTCTCTCTCAAATTGAAGATTCCACTTGTTGATGTCAACCACTGCGTTGCTCATATTGAGATTGGCTGTCTAGAATCCAACTTCAATGATCCAGTAACAGTCTATGTTTCTGGTGGGAACACACAAGTCATCGCTTTTGCAGGTGGTCGATTCAGGACTTTCGGTGAAACTCTAGACATTGCAATTGGGAATATGTTGGATGTTCTTGGTCGAGAGTTAGGAATGGATTTCCCTGGTGGCCCTATCATAGAAAAGCATGCTAAGAACGGCCAGGAATATCACAATCTTCCTTACTCAGTAAAAGGGATGGACCTGAGCTACTCAGGTCTGCTTACTGCTGCAAAAAAGCTCTATTCAGAAGGTGTTTCTATACCAGATATCTGTTATAGTGTACAAGAAACCTCTTTCGGGATGCTTGCAGAGGTAGCGGAGCGTGCAATAGCACACACCAAGAAGAGAGAGCTGCTCCTGACTGGTGGAGTTGCTCGTAATAGTCGACTTACTGAGATATTATCAGGTGTAGCAAAAAGACATGAAGCTAAGTTCCATCGAGTATCTCCTTCCTTAGCTGGTGATCAAGGTGCAATGATTGCTTGGAATGGAATTCTTCAGTATAATACAGGTCATCAAATCAAAGTAGAGAATTCTCACGTGCTACCAAAATGGCGCACTGACGACCAAGATATTTTATGGAGGTAGATAAGATGAAACAGATGATAGCAAGAGGTGCAGAGTCAGTCATTTACAAGATTGAGCAATGGGGGCTCCCATTTGTACTAAAATGGCGCCAAGGCAAATCCTACCTCTTGAGAGAAATAGACTCACAGCTCAGAAAATTACGAACCAGTCGAGAATGCAAGATGTTGACAATATCACGAGCACTTGGAGTACCTACACCAGCTGTTTATTCTGTCGACCTTGAAAACTATACAATTCTAATGGATTTCATAGCAGGTGTCCAATTCAAACAACTAGCACCACAGCTCTCCCGAACTGATTTAGTTTCTCATTGTCATAGATTTGGCAAGCTAATTGCTTTACTTCATGAAGGTAATGTCGTTCATGGGGATCCAACTACAAGTAATATCATTGTAGATGAAAAATCGCGTCTGTGGATTGTTGATTTTGGCCTGTCGGAGATGAATGCTACAGTTGAGATGAAGGGCGTTGACCTACATCTAATTCAACGCGCACTAGAAACCACTCACTGGGACATTCAAGAGGATATGTTAAATGCTACTCTTGAGGGCTATGTTGACATACTAAAAAATGACGCAGAACCAACACTAGCAAGGATGAGTGAAATCCGAGAACGTGGCAGATATCATTGATAATTCTGCAGACTATTATTCAATGAAATTGCTAACCACAAGGTAATCTTTATATCCACAGTCTTAAGCCGTGGTGCAGACCCGTCTTCTGAGGGTATATTGGACTTAGAGGTAGTTCCAATGGCAAGGATGCACACAAGACGCAAAGGCGAATCAGGTAGCAAACGTCCTTCAACATTGAGGGTCCCTGAGTGGATAGAGAAAGAAAAAGATGCTCAGTGGGTAGAAACCAAGGTGATTGAACTTGCCAAAGCTGGAAATACTCCTTCTACGATAGGCCAAACCCTCCGGGATCAATATGGAATTCCTCTGGTTCGGGTGATTACTGGAAAACGAATATTGGATATACTTCGCGAGAATGATCTTGAGAGGCGTGTCCCTGAAGACCTTCGAAATATGATTGCAAAGGCTGCTACATTGCGAAGACACATGGAAGAGAACAAAACAGATTACGTGACCAAAAGAGGTCTTCAACTGGTCGAAAGCAAAATCCACCGACTATCGAAATACTATCGCAAAAAGAGAGTTTTGCCTGCAGATTGGAGATACAGTCCTGACCAAGCAGCCGTTCTTTTGAGATAGTTTTATCATCGACGAGAAACTTGTTTTCATGAGATGAGTAAGAACACACGTAGCTCAGTTTCCCTCACATCGTTGAAAAAACAGTGTGCTGAGCTGACACTCAAAGATACCAAGCAAGTGTTTCTAGTATCTTCTCCTTATACAAGTTCAACGCTTGCCACTGCAATATTGTGCAGAGCCATTATGAAATCAAACAAGGCATTTCATATGTCATTTGAAACTCCTATCCTGAATCTGGATAAGGTCAATGAAATTCGAGTCAATCATGAGAAGGCGTTAGTTATTTTTGTTGGTATTGATACTATAGGGAAGAAAAAACTACGGAAAACTAAAAGTTACCCAATATTTGTTGGTGGAACTTCAGAATCAGAGCAAGTCAACTCACTAACTTTTGGAGCTAATAATACAGTACCTGCAACAGCCTACGTACTCGCAGATGAACATCTTTCAACCGATTACTATGAGCTACAGATGGCTGCTGCTGCAACATTATTACTTGATGAGTCTGCTCAATCATCACCCAAAGCAAACAAAGAGATAGTTGAACAAGCCAAAGGACAAAATTTGATAGAAGAAAGGAAAGGAGTTAGACTGTTTGGTTTTGGATTCTTACCACTTGATGAATTGTTTCTATATAGTACACGTCCATTCATTCAAGGCTTAAGTGGGGATCAGAAGGCCTGTGACATGTTACTAAACGAAGCTGAAATTCCAGTCACAAAACTTCGTTCTCCGATGAGCGCATTGAGTAACGCTGAAGCTCAACATCTTACTCAGCATTTAACATCTAAACTGCTAGATATGATTGGGCCAAGCATTATTCCTCATATTCTTGGAACTGATTACATTTTATCACATGAAAATGAAACCAGTCCACTCAGATACTTATCGGGATTAGAAGCCATTGCAGAAACTGCTTGGGCTCGACAGGAACAAGGTGCATCGATGAGTGTGTGGATCGGAGACCGCGGGCGAGCTCTACGGACTGTAATTGATACACATCTAATTCATCAAAAAGATGTTATTTCAACAATACGACGACTGGAATCCAAGTTAAAGGGCACATCAACCGAAGTAAGTGCTTCACTCGAGATTGCTGGTGTTCAAAGTAATCTGTTGACCGATGTAGGCCGTATTGCTCTACAGAGTGGTATAGTGAATAAAGAACGCCCATTACTGATTAGTAACGATGAATCAACCTTGGCTTTATGGGCTTATGAGAAAACGGAGATGAATCAAGTTCTTTATTCTGTCCAAAAGAAGAATCTGAATCCAGTACTAACCTCAGCAAAATCACTCATGTTCAAAAGACTTTCAGAAGAGTTAAGAGAAGATGTACTCAAATCAATCAATCCAAAATTTAGGGAGGCTCAATCTTGACTGTCAAAATTCAATTACAGTTTCAATCTGAAGAAGAAGCAAGAAGGACACTTTCAGCTATCTCTCCAGATAATACTCCATTACCAGAAGGTCTTCTGATTGAGTGTTTGCTTGATAATCGGGAATTAACAATTACAGTAAAGTCCTCACGCAGTTTAGATAGTTTAGCTGCTACACTAGAAGATATAATGAGTGCTATTGATCTTTCATTAAGAGCATCTGAATCTATTAATTGATTATCCAAACCCGTGAGCTTCAAATAGACTCGGAACTCGGTTAGTTTGATGCAGCGAGTTCATCGCATATCGTCTGAGCTTTTGAATGTGATTGATCAGCCATTTCTTGTGTAATGAACCCTCGCTGGACTGCTTTCTTTAGAAGATGCTGATCTATGATGCGGGGATCTTCAGTGATTGGTGCTTTAACGACATCAATTTCAAGGTCAACATATCGTATTCTTCCGGGACTATTTCCATTGCTTGGATAGACCTCAACACCCGTGTTAATGTTGACATAAGTGCCTTTAAGACTACCATCGCGGGAGTAATAGTTAGTCAGCAGAGAGAATGCTCCTGGAATCACTTGGGTCAGTGCATAGTCGCCCTCACTACTCACTACATCAACACCCTCATACGAATCCTGATTCATCTTCAGTTTCCTATTTGTGTGTCTAAATTGTCTTCTAATAACGAATCCTTTAGAATTAGTTTCAGCAATTCTTCCTCTAGCAAGTACAATATTCCTGCCATCAAGTTTCACATGTTCTATGTTGATTGAATCATCAACACGAGGCAAGTCGCGTGAAATCACCTTTTCAAGTTTGGAAACGACATAACCTCGGTCCTCAGGACGATCTTCAATAATCATCTCTGCAAGGTCGACAAGTGACGCATACCCAGCACTTTTGTAGAAGTGGTGCCGTTTTAATGTAGGTTTGATTTTTGCTCGTGTCTTATCGAGTGTGTCCTTCACCTCCGAAGGAAACTCAATATCTGCATTACTAGTGCCCTCAAACAAGATACCTGTTGATTCCAAGTCATTATACTTATTGAATACTTGTTGAGCTGTATCAAGAAGATCATCAACCTCATTACGCAGCTCTTCTTCAGTAAGTTTCCCCGCAGCAGTTCTCCATAATATTCCCCAGTTCTCTGCATGTTCTCTGATTTTACGACCAAGAATCAATAGATTTCTCCGAGAATCTTGATCCTTAATCTTTGTACTAAGACGTACAACAGGCTCAGGAAGGAGGACAGCTGCTTGCCCGGGAATGGTAATACTTGAGGACAGAACTGGAGCTTTCCGTCCATAGTCATGAGCTCGTATCTGAACCATAATCTGTTGTCCTCTTTGGAGTCCTCTGTCCGGTAATAATCCCGATATCGTTCCTAAGTCAATCTTTGTTTGTCCTGTTCTTTCATCTTTTCCGAGAACGATTCCTCTATAGATAGAACTCTTAGCAACTCTAGGTGTTCGAGTAATTACACCACCTAATCTTCGCCGCAACACTTCCGTTAGGCGACTCAGAACAGATTCAAACGCAATTGCTACAACACCTTGAAGGTCACTTCTGTCCCATATGTCCACATCTGGAATTTCACTACGATATGGGAGACCAAACCTTCTTGCCACTTCTGGAGTAGGCTGCACTATATCAAAATGATTTTGCAGCATAATCTGCGTCAACGACTGCGAATATATTCCTCGTATCCTCGCTTTTATCATGAACAAACACTGGCCCGGGAAATGGGTCCCATTCCATTACCTTACACGGTGCTGGCTGGTCTTTGTGGTTCACTACTACGTTCCAAACAGAGCTAGTCACGAATCGGTTCCAGCAAGCTAGAAACATGCCATATCTTTGTCCGAGCATGGTTGGGACAGTTTGGGTCTTGGCTTGGCTCATCCAAGATTGCTATTGCATTCTGTGCTCTCACAGCGGGAGAGTCTGTTTCAGTCTCAAGAACGGCGATTGCTTCATTTGCAGCGCGCCTAATGTTCCTGGGAACAGAGGAATCCTCCGATATTTGTTTTAGGAGGTGTTTAGACTGGTCGATGCTCTTCTGTGTTTCGGGGTCCAATGGACTCACCTCTGAATGGTCTTTGCGCACAAACGGAGTGCGAACAACAAGGACTCTCACTGTGTTAACCATATCAACGTTTTCATCAGACCTAACGAGTCTGCAAGTTATTAATAAAATCATAAACAGCTTCAAAAACAACGCAGCTTTCTTATATCCTATCAGATACTTTTGTTTGTGTGAGGATGATGAGTGACAAAGATGACACATCTGTGAAGAGAATGGCTGATCTTCTACGAAAAGGCGCTACAATGCTTGCAGATGCTTGTCCTCAATGTGGCTCTCCTCTTTTCAAAGTTAAAGACGACATTTATTGTGCTAAATGTGACAGACGAATAGTTTATGCACAGTCAGATGAGGAAGTAAAAGTTCAAGCAGTCAAGACACTGATTCCTGAACTCAGAGAGACCCTAATAAATAAACTAAAGACCCTTAATCAAATCGTCGATAATGAAACAGACACTGAGGCTCTCACTAAACTTGCCAATCTAATGGTCCTACTGTTACAAGCACTACACGAACTCGAGAGAATGGGAAACTGAGAAATAACCAAAGCTCTCTAAAACTCTTTTTCAGCTGATGTACCTCTTCGAAGTCTGGCTCTTCGTATTTTGACCTCTTCTGGTCCCTTAAGCACCTTACTCTTTCGAATTTCGCACTGCCGAATTGGAATTATTTTCTTGACCTCTTCGTGAACCTCTGCAGCTAAATCTCCAAGAATCACCTTGGTGACAAGCTCATCAAAAACGTGCCTCTTTGCATGCGCTCGAATGACCTTCTCAGTGGCTTTTCTAACAGCATGCTCTTGGCTTGTCTTAGCTCGTGTGGTTGTAAACACAATTACAGAGATGCGCATCAAATAGTCGTCCTTGGTGAGGATTGGACCAATCCAATCAATTCTAGATGTACCTCTCCGAACTAACCCTCTCAGATAGTCTGAACTCCATTCATGTCCATAGAATACTGTCTTAGCCTGTTGTCCCGCAACTTCTAATATCTTAAAACGTAGTTTGACATGAATCCTATCAAAATCCCCAGTCAGATCGTAGAGTGTGGGCTGTACAGTCCTTCCAATCATCTGTTCTGGAGCACCTGCAGGAGTCTTACCTATCTCTTTGTTATCGAAATAGTCTGGCGCAAGAATCTGATACCAGATTTTATCTCGCCATTTGTCCTTGGTCCTTGCCGCTGTCTGTCTACTTTTTGAGGACATTTGATTATCACACTCATACTGGAAAATCCAGAAAATCATGGATTGCTCTATGGTCTTGACCACAGAAACGCGCCGACAACTAAGGAGTCTAATAAAAACATTGTGACATGTCCTGATACAGATAGCAAAACTAGATATGATAATCATGTTTGGTGAGGCATGGGATGCTTTCCATGAAAAGTACAGCATGCTCAAGATGCGGATTCAATGATGTAGCTCTAGTAAGGAAAGAGATGCTCGGGAGCGGCAAGTATAGGAAAAAGTGGCGTTGTCCACGCTGTAGTAACACTTGGGAAACCCTTGAGGACTGATAGATACAAAACGGTTAAAACTAGCCTGGTTTCAAACTTGCTTCATTAAGCGGAGGTTGCCAAGCCAGGTCAAAGGCGCGGGGTTTAGGTCCCCGTTCAGTAGTGATTCGCGAGTTCGAATCTCGCCCTCCGCACCACTCTTTTCATGAACTCTCCTGATGCTGAAATTTTTTTTACAAACAATCAGCCAAATAATCACAGTGGATAACAGAATCAAACCAACTACGTAAACAGAATATTGCATCCATTGGGGATGCATATTGGTGACAAACAATGCGCTTAGAAAAATGACTATGATCTCCACAACAACTATACTTCTCAACAAAGAACAAGCATTAGCTCTTCTCAAAAAACGACCCTCCTTTTTTTGTAAATACTAAAACCAGACCCAAAGACTACAGTATCTGTTTTTCCATCCATACATGAAATCCCCATGGATTCTTCTCTCTTTTGATAATAGAATAACCATGTTTATTGTAGAAATCTAGAGCCCACTTAGCCTCACTATCGGTTTCAAGCTGTTTTTTTTTAAAATGCTGTTCTCGGGCTAGCTCCTCAAGATACATCATCAATGATGAGCCTATCCCTTTCTTCTGACAATCAGATCTAACATACATGAGTGGAATCCAGGCAATCTCCTTACTCCGAGTACTAAATGATCCTACTGCAACAATTACACCTTTGTTTCTGTGAACAAAAAACTCCATGAAGGTAGCCATTTCTTTTAGCTGCTCTCTTGTAAGAAAAGGTTCAAACCAGTGTTCCTCTGGTATTATCCTGCTATACCATTCGCGATTTGTTTTGTTGATTAATGATAAAATCTCATCCATATCTCCAGTCTTACTTTTCTCAAATTTTATTTCTAATATCTTCATTCTACTCCCCGAAGAACATCACCGAGGGTCAATATGAATCCTAGCACTTTTCAGTAATCCTCATTATTGAGTTTGTTCGTTTTTGTATCGGGATTATCATGAAGTACTTATTTTTAGCAACTGAAGACAATAAGATGCAGTTGTATCATCTACTTCTCAATGCGATTAATTTCCATGAAAATGGTCACGAGGTATCAACTGTTCTAGAATGTGCCTCTCCAAAGCTACTGATTGGAATCGCGGATGGTACAATCAAGCTCCCAGTCTTTGACAAAGCGATGGGACATGGTATCATAGACCATGCTTGTAAAGCCTGTACCTTCTCTTTCTCAGCCACTGAGGCAGCGGAGAAGCTCAAAGTTCCTTTGAAAGGTGAGTTGAATGGTCACAGTGACCTGTTAAAGTTCAGTGCATCAGGATATTCAATCCTTACATTCTGATATTACAGACAATTAACATTATATCCCTACAACCATGGTAGCAAAGTGAGCCGGGGTCTCCTAGTGGCTATGGAGGCGGTCTCGAAAACCGCTGCCCTTTGTGGCTCGTGAGACCGCGTGTAATTAAACGACACGAGGCACGAATTCAAATCTCATCCCCGGCGCCATTTCTCATTTTAATTCATCCAATACCTGCTCCATTATCTTCTTGGCTGCGGTTGCAATCTTGTCCAATGCTTGCTGTGACTTGGCTCCGACATAAAATCTAGCCTTTGGTTCGGTCCCTGAAACTCTAATCAACACATAAGAACCATCCTTGTAGTCTACTCGAACTCCGTCCACTTCGAGCACTTTTTCCACACCATCAATCTCTGGAATAAGCAGTTCTTTCACTCTTGGCAGAAAGGCTTGTTTGATCTTATCTGGGCATGAAACGAAATCTCTCAGAATGGGATACTTGGGAATTGTTTCCATCAGTTTCATGCAACTGCCTCCACCTATTTCATCTACAAGTTGCGCAAAACGTCCTGCTCCTGCAATGCCATCCATCCACCAACCGAATTTGGCAAATATTGGTTTCCAAGGCTCTGAGGCAAAAATCACATCCTTTCCTCTCTCAGTTACTAGAAACTCTTGAAGCGACCCAAGAGGCATTCGAATTACAGATCCTCCAACAGAGTTGACAATCTCATCAATCACACTTGAGGTGTCTATTGATGTGAGCACAATGCCTCCTCCATTTCTTTCCACCTCGTTTCTCGCAAATACTGCAATTACACGATTTTGGTCAATAAAATCGCCTGCTTCGTCAATTACAGCTAATCGATCACCATCACCGTCGTGGCACATGGTAACAGCAAAATCAGACTCTGCAGCCATCTTCATCGCATCGCCGAGGTTTCTCGGTGATGGTTCCGGTGGTCGACCTGGAAAATGACCATCCTGATGTGAGTTCATTGTTGTCACCGAGAACCCAAGATCTGCTAACAATTCTGGTGTATAGTTTGTAGCTGCTCCATTTGCTAAATCAATCAAGACCTTTGTTCCTTTGCTTAACCCACCTCTACTCAGCAAGAATTTTTTCACATCAGATAAGTAGTCCAATCTAATGTTTTTCTTTGTAATCTGTCCAATTTTGTCCCAAGATGCAACCCTATACTCTTTGTTTTGTATGGAATTTTCCAAAAATTCTTCTTCGGATCTGATGAATTCTCGACCTGATGAAAAGAACTTGAATCCATTGTCAGTAGGTGGATTATGGCTTGCTGTTATGATGACAGATGCAGAAATTTCTTTGATGGTGCTATAGTAAGCCACAGTAGGCATAGGTGCTATCCCTAAATCTACTACATGCAGTCCTGTTGAAAGCAGTCCACTAATAAGAGCACTTTTCAACATCTCACGCGAAGTTCGAGCATCAACACCTACTCCAACAACTCCTTTCCCACCATAAAATGATCCAAGTGCTCGACCAAGTCCAAGTGCTAAATCAGGGGTTGATTTGTCAATTATTGTTCCCCTTATTCCAGAAGTACCAAATAGTTTCTGACTCATTATTCATTCCTCTAATTATGAGGTAGAGCTAGGTCGACAATGTCTTTTGCTGCCTCACCCATTCTCAATAGACTATCTACAACCAAAATCTGAGTTTGTGGCTGTCCATTAGGAGTTGCTACAATATGCTGTCTAAGCTTTCCTGTTTCTGAAATCAGTTCTCTTTCAGACTCGATTACTGATATCACTTTCTTGGTATCAAACTTGAACAAATTATTGAATGCATTTGAGAACATCTTGCTTACTTTTTCCACTATTGGTTCTATCTTCTTTTTTAGAGAAATGTCTACAGGATCCCCAACCCTCTGTGCAACATCTACAGCTAAATCCGCAATCCTTTCAATGTATTGAACAGCAAGCCGAAAATCAAGTGCTTCAACTGGTGCGATATTCATCATCTCACTCATTCTGGGATATTGAATTGCAGACCGCAATTCTCGAACTATCAGAAAGAATAAACGGTCGACCTCCTCATCTCGCTGGACAACCTCATCAGCCAAATCTTTGACACCATCGATGTAGGCCATCAACGAATCACTAATCATTCTTGATGTGATAAGATGCATTCTACGCATTGCAGTATTGACAGGTAGGGTCGCAGGATCAACAAGACATCTCACAACTATCTGGTGGTCATCTTCTTCAGTGACTTCAAGTGCCACAAAACGTTTGATTATTCTCTTTAAATCATCCCTTTGAGTATTTGTAATGGGCTCTTCACTAACAATACGTATTTCATCATAACCTAGTAGATATCTACTGGTTATTTCCCACCTCAGATTTTGCTCTATCTGTGCAGTAGTTGTCTTTCTCTCGCCAGCTTTTGGAAGCCGTGGATCTACAATTAGGCAGCCATCTTCACGTTCTGCAACTACCACAGGATCTCCTTTACTCAACTTTTGTCTAACTATCCAGTCTTTAGGCAGTATTATCAAAAAGGAACTTCCATTTTTTCCACCGGTCTGCTGGAGTCGTCTTATGTTAACCATACTTTTTTCACCCAATTGAGGAAGGCGCCAATTGAATTCTAAGTAGGCGGCTTATTACGTTTCCCGCAGCTCTCTTTTTTCTAAATTCATATCCATGATGGATGATGTTTAAAACGAGAAACACGTACATCCTAGGTCGGTGGCCTATTGACATCCTCGATTCGACGAAATGTGTTAAAATTACTAATTGAGTCAGGGCTCCAAGTAGCACCTGAGGCACTCGAGTATATCCTAAATCTAGAAACTCCCATTGAAACAATCAAGTCAATTCTTATGGCTAACAAAACTGGAAAGCACCCACCTGTTCTTTCACGTTCTTACGTTGAATCACTTGTCGAAGGAAAAATCTTTGAAACATCTCAAAGAGAAGAGCCTGAAGCAAGTGAAGACGAACCTGAAAGAGAAGAGATTGAAACCCCACTACCAAGCTCAGTTATGGATATTGAAACTGGGTGGTCTTTTCAAATAATAAAAAACCCCGAAGCGTCACAGGTAGGTTCTGGGGGAACTGTCGAGGACTTCCTAGCACTTTTCATAGATCGTTTTAATCGTATAAAACGAATATACATGAGTCGAATTGATACCCAAAATGCAGTATCCCCGCAGATAGCCAAATTGAGAAAAGAATCTGCAAAACAAAGAAGGGCAATGACCCGAGAGGGCATACGCACGACAAATCGCACGACCCAGACAGTTCTTGGAATTGTAAAGAATAAGAGTATCTCCCAATCACGAAATGTAATCATTGAACTTGAGGATATAGACGACTCGATTATCTGCATCATTCCTGCAACTCGAGAAGGCTTGAAGGGCCAACAGCTTTCCGAAAAAGCCAACTCCTTACTTCTTGATGAGATTACCTGTATCTCTGGCTTCGTTGATGAGAATGCGAGAATGATTGCGGATGATGTAATTTTTCCCGATATTCCAACAGCTCGAGATGTAGGCAGAGCAAGAAGAGATGTCTACGCAGTTTTTATTTCAGACACCCACTGTGGTAGTAAAGAATTCTTAGAAGATGAGTTTGATCGGTTTATTGATTGGATGAATGGGCGAAACATTGATGATGAAGACAAAGCACTGGTGAAACAAGTCAGGTATCTCTTTGTTGCTGGTGATATGATAGATGGAATCAGTGTCTACCCCACACAGAGAAATGACTTGAAAATTGAGAGCATTTATGAACAATACGCGCTCTTTGCGAGCAAGCTAAGTAAACTTCCTAATTTGGTCAAGATTTTCTGTATCCCTGGGAACCATGATGCTAATCGGCAAGCTCTTCCAAAACCCCCTATAGCGGAAGAATTTGCACAGCCATTATACAAGCTAGGAAATCGAATAACAATGTTAGGCGACCCGAGTCAAGTGGTTGTTGAGGGAGTAAATGTTCTCTTGACTCATGGGGACAGCCTTGATGACCTCGTTACAAACATACCTGGTGCATCATATACGGAACCTGCAACACCAATGATAGAACTTCTCAAGAAACGTCATCTTGCTCCTATGTATGGGGGGAAGACCGAGCTTGCGCCACTTCATAGGGATTGGATGGTGATTGACACACCTCCAGATATAGTGCATTTTGGTCATTGCCATCACAATGCTGTTGACAACTATCGTGGCGTCCAAATCATTAATTCTGGAACATTTCAATCCCAGACTGACTTTATGCGTAAACAAGGAGTGGTGCCAACGCCTGGTATTGTCACACTATTGAATCTCAGAACCGGTGCTCCTGATGTGAGATTCTTCTATGATATGTCTTCATAGTATCTCCAATCTTAACCAGTTTAATCAAGAATTTCTTGTGCCACCTTACTGAGACGAATATCATCATCCAGAATGACACCAATCTGTTTCTTGCTAACAGCTAATTTGATCTTTTTCGTTCTCCCATATCGGCCTTTTGAAATCACTGTAGTATTAATCAACCCCAACATATCTAATTCAGAGATTAAATCGGATACACGCCGTTGGGTCAGCGTGTCTAATGAAAGAGACTTGGCAATCTCTGAGTAGATATTATAGCACTCACCAGTGAAGATATCTCTTTGACCCTTACTTGCCAATACATAGACTGCAAAAAGAACAGCTTTTGACTGCATTGGAAGCGTTTTCACTGTTTCAGTTATAGTATCACGTTCAATGACCTTTTGTGCTTCTCGTACATGGTCTTGGGTGACTGTATTGTCACCTCTTCTCTCAGCAAGTTCTCCTGCAGTTCTTAGTAGATCGAGTGCTCTGCGAGCATCTCCATGCTCTTGTGCTGCTAATGCTCCAACAAGATTGATTACTCCCTCATCACCTATGGCGTTCTGATTGAAAGCAAGTTCAACCCGTTGTTTTAGAATGCCTTTCAGTTCCACAGCATTATAAGGTGAGAAAATAACCTCTTCTTCTCCAAGGGTTGACAAAACTCTAGGGTCAAGCATCTCTTTGAATTTCAAATCATTACTAATGCCTATAATCGATATTCTACTATTCTCCAGCTCCCCGTTCATTCTTGTCAACCCGTAGAGAATATCGTTACCTTGTCCAACGTCACGTTTCAATAAACTATCAACTTCATCAAGTACAACTGTAAGTATGTTTGTTTCGGAATCCAACTTGTTCTTGAGAACATCCCGAATCTCATCGGTTGGAAGACCTGTGAAAGGCACTTCAGTCCCATCTGGCATTGTTGCATCTATCTGGTCACAAAGTCGTTTCAGAACTCGATAGTTTGTGCCCACTATCCTACAGTTAACAAAAGCGGTCAAAGGCGCATTTATCCCACTCTCTTTTGCCTTTTTCACCAACATATCCAGTACATATCTTGCCACTACAGTTTTCCCAGTTCCAGTCTTCCCGTAGCACAAAATGTTTGATGGTGGAGCACCCCTGAGTGCTGGTCCTAAGATTGACCCAATTCGACTCATTTGGTCATCTCTATATGGCAGGTTCTGTGGTACGTAAGTAGGTCTAAGAGCTGTTCTATCTCTGAAAATGGCTTGACCTTGCAAGAATTTATCAAATAACTTATCGAGCGGTTTCTCCATCTCATCATCTTCTCCAGTCTGAACCTGACATGTACGGTACTACCTTGGTCATAAATACTTCCATAAGAACCTGAGGCAAGTTCCAGTGGACTTCGAGTGGAGCCTATGCAACATGTGGAACTGATAAGAGTGGGTATTACCTAGGTCTTTGGCACATATAGCAATATAATTCAGCAGTATGGAGATTGCTTATTCAACAAATAAAACGCCAAATAGGTGGAGTTCTTGCGTCTGAAAGACCTTGAAATTGCACTTGAATCAATGAAGCGGTTGGAAGAATACAATGTATCTTTAGAACAGTACCCTACTCCAGCTTCAGTTGCAGCCTCTGTTCTCTATGCTGCTCAGATGGAACACAAAGACATCGAAAATAGAATTGTGTTGGATCTTGGCTGTGGTGATGGAATCTTCGCAATTGGAGCGGCGTTACTAGGTGCATGCAAGGTCATTGGAATTGATGTACAAAGCAAAGCCTTAAAGGCGTCTCAAATGAACTCACGATTGCTCGGAATAGAAGACACCGTGGACTGGGTTCTGGGTGATGTTTCCTCCCTACAGCTATGTTGTCAAATAGATACAGTAGTAAGTAATCCCCCCTTTGGGGTAAAGAATCGGGGTGCCGATTTGAGATTCCTTAAAACAGCAATCTCTATTGCTGATGTGGTATACAGCATGCATCTCGCTGGCGACAAGAACAGGGTGTTCCTGAGCAAAGAGATAGAGAAACTAGGTGCCACAGTGACACAGCTTGAAACGTTTCAGTTTCCAATTGGTCGACTGTTTGAATTCCATAAAAAATCGAAACACTTGGTGGATGTAGATCTGTATCGTATACGTGTCAAAGAGCGTGAATAGAATGGCAGATGTGAAGAGCGGCGATATCGTAGTACCCGGGGATCAACTCTGCGTCATTGAAGAGTTGATGCCAAGTTTTGGTACTTATGAGAAGGATGGTATCGTTTATGCCGCGGCTCCTGGGCTAGTCGACATGGACCTCAAGGAACGCAGTATCAGAATTATTGATCCTAGTGGTGAAATGAAACTTTCCCTTCCAAAAAAGGGCGATATTCTAATGGGTGAAGTCACCCTTGTTTTTGATCAACGGGCTGAAGTCAAAATAGTGAGGATTAATGATCAGGACTATCATAGCGGCCTTATTGGTGAATTACATATAAGCAACGTGACCCGAAGGTACGTGAAAAGCATGCAGGACGTACTCAAACAGAACGACATAGTTCGTGCTGCAGCTCTCAATACACACGAGATTCCTGTAGAACTGACCTTAGTAGGTCCTGAACTCGGAGTTCTCTTTGCTTTATGCGTTAGGTGTGGAAACGCCCTGACTCTCACTACCCACAACAACATGTTTTGCCTGCGTTGTGAGAATCGCGAAACCCGAGAAGTTGCAAATGATTACGGTCTAAGATTTGGTATAGAACCAAGGCCTGATCTGGCACCTCGCAGACGACCATATGAACATCGAAGATATGACCGTGATGATCGCGGAGGTAGACGATTCGATGGTCCACGTGGAAGAGGCGGTCCCAGAAGAGATAGAAGGAGCGACGATCGCCACAGAGAGAATAGGAGACGATAGACATGAAGCCAAGAACTATTGAACATTCTAAGTTCGAAATTAAATTTGAGATTGGTGGAGAGGGACATTCATTCCCAAATCTACTTCGTAAAACACTCTTGGAAGAGTCCTCGGTGGAGTTTGCTGGATATAATATTGAACATCCACTACTTGCAAGTCCAATCCTGACATTAAGGACAAAGCGGCGCCAGTCAAATGTTGTCCTAAGAGAAGCTCTGGAGAAGATGCTTGCAAGAACTGAAGAATTCCGTAAGAAATTCAAACAAGCAGTTCTAGACCATAATGTTGACTAAACTATGCCTAGGGCGGCCTTTCGTATGTGGGAGACCTTTGTCCAGCATCAATCCGTTGAAGAGATAATGAATGATAAAGGTCTAGCAAAGATAGGTGATGGTATTGTCAACCTATGTTATTCTCTAGCGAAATCCAAAGTCCTTGGTAATGCTACAGGTGACAAAGTAAAGGATAGTATACTAGCTCGCGCAATCCGTGCAACGGAAGTTTACAGATATATCTCTCACAGAACCGATTCCGGAAAAGCGGCTGATGCTTACGAAGCAATAATAGCATACTTGTGGATGAGAGATAGAATAACAGTACAAGGAATGGTTGAAAACCTTGTTCAAACTCTTCGAATAGATTCAAAGACCAGTAGAAAGAGAGAAGAAGAGATTGCAGCTCATTCATTCCAACATTTCCTAGAGCAACACATTACTTCGTTGCCCTAGCCATTGAATGTACCCTGTCGTAATGCTTAATTGAAATGTAAACGCTCCAGCCGAGAAGTGATTATTTCATGGAATTCTGTGACAAATGTGGTGCAATGATGATACCAACCACAGAGGATGATGGTAACAGAGTCCTAAAATGTAGAAGCTGTGGACATACAAAAAGCATCAAAGGGCGACTCACAGTTACTCAGACATTTGAGAAAACACCACGTGACAAGATAGTTGTTGTAGATGATGACGCTATTCCCATGCCTGTTACAAAGGAAACATGTCCAAAATGTGGAAACAATGATGCCTATTATTGGACTCTACAAACAAGACGCGGAGATGAAGGTGCAACAGAGTTCTATAGATGTACAGAGTGCAAGCACACATGGCGTCGGTACTGACAAATTTATAGCCTTCGAGATATAGCAACCTATGTATCGTATTGTTCAATCTCTCTTATGATTCTGAATGGTGTAGTTAAAGTGACCGAAGAAAAGAGCTTCCCTCGTCGAGAACCATCTAAACTTACCACGATACGAAAACTATCTTCAAATACTCGAGGCCCTGTTAGAATAATGGGAATCGTTGTTGATGCTAGTCCGGGTCTTGTAGTTGTTCAAGACATATACGATGACGATGTAAAAAACGCAGGGAAAATCCAAGTCAGCGTTGAAGGATCTCTCGAAGTGAGTAAGAAATACATGTTTATTGGAGAAGTGACAGAGAAGACAATAGACACTGGAAAAGAACTCAGATTGAATGCATCAATCGCCCATAATATCGATAATTTAGATATTGTACTCTATAAAGAAGTTCGGGATATGGAGGGAAAGGTGACTAGAACAATGAGTGAATGAGGGATGGATAAAGATGTTTCATGCAACTCTTGAAAGTAGCAAAACATGGAGGCAAATAGTTGATGCTTTGGCAACATTACTCACAGAAGCTCATTTCTTAATCAGGAATGACGGAATCTCACTTACTCAATACGACTCTTCAAGAGCTGCAATGGTTGATCTTTTTCTCCCATCGACTACATTCCAAGAGTACAACTGTAAGGGAGAACACGAAGTCAGCTTAGGATTAGATGAGCTCGTCAAAGTGAGTAAACGAATCGCTGGTGATGATAGACTTGAATTTTACCTAGACCAATCTCAGAATCGTTTTGAGATTAGGATGGTCGGCCAAGCTGAACGAACATTCAAGATTCAACTATTGACACCCCCAGAAGAGAGGACCAAAAAAATTAGTCCAACGTTCGAAACACATGCTGAAATGTTCTCTGATGCATTCAAGCAAGTAGTAAAGGACATCGGTGTCGTTTCAAACCATATAAAAATCACTGTAACTAAGGAATCACTAGGCTTTGGCGGAGTTGGTGATGTTGGCGAGGCTGAGGTTTCCTTAAAACTTGGAGATGACTCTCTTTTATATCAATTAGAGGTGAAACAAGATGCCACTGCGATGTATGCTCTATCTTATCTCTTAGAAATTGCAAAAGCAATCTCAAGTGATACCTTAATCCTCCGAATGACCGAGAATAAACCCGTGATGCTTGAATTCTCAATTGCAGAAGGTGGAGTCATTAAATTCCTTTTGGCTCCAAGGATAGAGAGAAGATAGCGACAAGCTACTATATTTTGCCTATAAAGGAGAGTCTAATTCTACCGAGAGGCACATTTTAAATGCGGAATCCTTTTTGAGAATCTAGTTCAAAGATATGGAGCGACACTGACTGCTTAAATGATATTGCATCATTTTGATTCAAATGTCAGTTCGCGCATCAACAGACAATTGGAGATAATGGCATGTTTCACGCGACTCTCGATAGCACCAAAACCTGGAAACAGATTGTGGATGCCCTTGCTACCTTGCTTACAGAAGCACATTTTCGTGTGTCTGAATCCGGAATATCACTTCGTCAGCTCGACTCATCAAAAGCAGCAATGGTTGATTTGACCCTTCCATCAGGAATCTTTCAGGAGTATTCATGTAAGGGCGAACATGACATTTGCTTGGGTATTGATGAACTCGCCAAGGTGAGCAAAAGGATGGCTGGAGATGAGCACCTTGAGTTTAATCTTGACGAGTCTGAAAAACGGTTTGAGATTAGAATGGTTGGACAAGCGAGCAGAGTGTTTAAACTTCAGCTCCTCACCCCACCAGATGAACCGACAAAGAAACCTGGAATTCAGTTTGATGTGAAAGCAGAATTATTAGCCGACACTTTCAAACAAGCAATCAAGGACATTGGCGTCGTTTCTAGTCATGTGAAAATCAGCGCGGAATCAGAACAACTCAACTTCGCTGGTGAAGGTGATACTGGTGAAGCCAATGTTGCACTAACAACTAAGGGTGATGCTCCAGCTCTTTTCCAGCTGGAAGTATCAGGTAAATCCGCGGCAATGTATGCACTCAACTACCTTAGCGAAATCTCAAAAGCGATTGCTAGTGACAGCCTAATGCTTCAATTCACATCCAACAAACCGATGATGTTGGAATTTCCAATAGCAGAAGCTGGAAGTATAAGCTTCGTCCTTGCACCACGTGTAGAACGAAGATAAGAAAACAAGAAGTACCAAATACATTGGGTCCAATTCGCGGGGTTCTAGTGCATGTCAAGTCAGAGCCAAGGTTTCACAAGCACGGTCTTGAAACTGCGATTCATGTTCCATGAGTACTACAAGTCCAACCCTGACTCTATTGACATTCCGGATAAAATCCACAATAGAGAGTTTGGTATTCAAAGTTGGGAATACAATTGGTATTGCCCTATGAGGAAAGGTCGTGACGAGGCTGGTCGGAATAAGGCAATAGGATGTGGACAGTCTGGGACATCATTCACAAACATCAAAATATGTCCAAATTGCGGATCTACTGACATCCAGACAACTACATGGAAACGACATGTAGGTTATTTGAACCGTGATGAACTCGTCCGAGATTTGGTATCGGTAGCTCCTCACAGTGTCTATCATTCAGCGGCATTCTACAAGATTCCAGTCGCACGGCATATGAATGAAAAAGAATGGTTTGGAGCTGAGCTTGTCTTCGATATTGATGCAGATCATCTAGAATTACCATGTGCAAAAAATCATGACGCATGGCGATGTAATGCTGAGAACTGTCATAAAACCGGAATTGGCACTCCGCCTGAGCGTTGTCCAGACTGTGATGGCACGAGTTTCAGTACAAGAAAGTGGGTATGTGAGAACTGTCTAGCCGAAGCTAAGAAATACACGAAGAAGCTCTATGATGAGTTCATCGTGACTGATTTTGGATTCAGTCCTGAATCTATTCAACTTAATTACAGTGGTCATAGAGGATATCATATTCGTATTCGCGATCCCCGGGCTTTTACACTTGATTCGAATGGTCGTATTCAGATAGTACACTACGTCATGGGTCTTGGTTTCAACACCGAGAAAGTCATTGTAAATCAAGGTGGAGTGGATAGAATACCAGACCGCGTCTTTCCAGGATGGGCTGGCAAAATAGCTGATGCTATTGTAGATTTTGTACGAAACATAGAATCATACGATGGAACTGAGAGATGGGTCAAACCACTTAGAAAAGGAAAAGTCGCAGCCCTTGATGGACTGCTAAGAACCCCTCCTATTTTGAATAAAGAAGCAAGAGATATTGGATTAAAGTCTTGGCAAGAAATCGCTGAGAAAGCAGCAGAGTTCTATGGTGGTGAGATAGACCGTCCGGTGACCCATGATGTTCACAGAGTTATTCGCTTAATTGGTAGTCTAAATGGAAAGACTGGATTTATGGTCAACAAGCTTACCAGAGATCAACTAGATGACTTCGATCCTTTTCGTGATGCAATTGTCTTTAATGATGGACAAATGAAGGTTAAATTTCTGCGCAAATCTCCTGGTGTCCCCCTTTTCAGAATTGGTGACGACACCTATGGTCCATATCATGGAGAATCCGTTGAATTACCAACAGCAGCAGCAGCATTTGTGTTATGCAAAGGAGTTGCTATCATTGAGTGAGCTAGGGTATAACGATATCAAATCTACATGGGAGAACGAAGTACAGAATGAAATTCTTCAAGATTTAGGTGACCTACGACTAAACAAAATGATATCGTATCTCTCTAGTGTTCGTTTATCACTAGCATCTATGGATGCTGAAAAACGAGTCCAAGCTGATATACTCACACAAGAAGCTCTAAATCTCGAGTTCATGATTGAAGATCTTTTGACACTCCGAAGACAGAAGATATTGAAAGCTGCAATGTCTGGACACAAGCCTACTGGTGATATGACACTCGCAGAGGAAGAACTATACAATAGAACCCAACGAGCTCTTGATGGTCACACAGAGTTTATTGCAGACTCTCTAGCTGGGACTAAACCAAAGAAGGCAAAGAAAGGCGACGATTCAGAACAATCCACAGCTCCCTCCTCCTCTGAAATGGTTGATTACGTGACTGTTAGATTTCTCCAACCAATCGGTGATGCCTTTTTGGGTATTGATGAGAAGACGTATGGGCCTTTCAAGAAGGAAGATGTTGCTATGATTCCTGCAGCTAATGCCAGAACTTGGTTGCGGGATGGCACAGTTGTCCGCATTGTCACTGAGGAGGATTTCTCTTAATGAAAAAAGAAGATATAGATACTGAAATATCTGCACTCCTTTATTTCATCAATGAATCCCGTGACCAAGTCGCTTTGGAACACGATAAATTCCAAGTCGCGCTCACTAACACACTTCGACTACTTGATGAGAGCAGCTCAACGCTCATTAAAATGAAAGGTAATGTAAAGTCACTAAAGTCATATCTAATCAGAACAAGTACCGAGATTCGTAATAGTTCGTTAGGTCAATTCGATAGCATAAAAGATAGAGTTGAGAGAATATATAAACTGCTACAAGCCCTTTAGTATCGAAAGTACTAAGAGTACAGTAAGCACTGCTAAGTTCATGTCATTGCACCGGAAATGGCTCTTTTACTTGACTGGCTTAGTGTGTATAGCGCTTGCAGTAGCAGGTGGACTACTGTATCCTGATACCCAGTGGGGTATACTGGCTCCAGTTTCTTTCGTGCTTGTAGTGTCTCTTGTCGCAATCGGTCTTCTTCGCTTGATATATTTGAAGGGACTTCCGGAGTAATTTCTTACGCTTAATATCATTGAACTACGCTATTCGTCGTTTCTGCAAACTTTTAATATGGGCTCTCAAATCGCTCACCCAACTGGCAAAATAGCCTTACACACAAATGGTGCACACCCATGGCTGAAACAAAAGAACCGACTGAGTTCCCAGTCACGTTGATTGACCCTATTGAAATGTCGAAACTTGACAGCAAATTCCGGGAAGAGATTCATAGCATGCCAAATGGCGAGGAGCTTTCTGCATGCTTTGCTTGTTCAACCTGCACTGCGGCATGTCCCATTGCAAACATTTGGAAATACAAACCACATCAGTTAATCCGAATGATACTATTAGGTATGCGTGATGAAGTTCTCTCTTCTGATGAAATCTGGCTTTGTCTGACGTGTTTCCAGTGTCAAGAAAGGTGTCCCCAAAAAGTACGAGTAACTGACATTTTCTTTGACTGTAAAAACCTAGCTGCTGAACAAGGAAAAGTTCCACCAAATATCGTCAACCTAGGCAGAGAACTGCTTGAGAAAGGCCAACTCTATACTGTCACAGCTGACTGGGAACGTGAAGACATGGGTCTAGAACCCGAAGTACCAGGTTTAGCAGTTGATGCTGTAAAAGAAATTCTAAAAGAAACCCGAACAAGCAAGCTTGTGGGTGGTGGTGAGTAGGGTGCCGGTTTACAATTTATACATGGGCTGCAGTGTGCCAGCAAACTATCCAAATTACGAAACGGCAATGATCAAAGTCGCTACAGCCTTTGATATGCAATTGGAGTACATGGAAGGAGTCGCCTGCTGCGGAAGCCCCAATCTTCGTGCAATCGATTACATGGGATGGCTCACTGTAAATGCAAGGACATTGGCTATTGCTGAGAAAAACGGACACGACATCGTCACACCGTGCAATGGATGTTTTGGATCTCTCAAAGACACTTACCACTTTCTCAAGCATGATAATGATTATAGAAAGAAAGTCAATACCGCTCTGAAGAAGGAAGGTCTTGAATTCAAAGGCACAATAGTCCCTCGCCATTTTGTAGAGGCTCTCTATACAGACATTGGGATTGATGAAATTAGGAAGAAGGTCACAAAACCCCTTGATGGTGTAGGAATTGCGATTCACTACGGTTGTCACGTTTTACGTCCAGCTGATGTGACTGAATTCAGACCAGAATATCTAGACGAGTTAATCAAGGTCACTGGAGCATCGGTTGTAGAATATCCAATATGGAAACAATGTTGTGGTGCAACTATTCTTCCCGTCAACGAAAATCTAGGAATTAGACTGGCTCGTGACAAACTCAAATCGATGAAAGAATCCGGAGCTGAGTTCATTACTGTTGTCTGTCCAGCTTGTGGAAATCAATTGGATTTACAACAGCTCGGTTTGAAAGAATCATATGGGGAAGAGTACAATCTACCAGTTCTTCTGTATCCCCAGATACTTGGTCTAGCATTGGGAATGGATGAGGAAGAGGTAGGACTTAGCATGAACAGAGTTCCTGCAGACCCAATTTTGAATCATTTGACCGGATGAGGTGAAATAAAGTGACTAATCCGGTCCTTATCATTGGAGCCGGCGTTGCAGGCATGACTGCTGCAGTTGAGCTTGCAGACTCTGGGATTAAGACAATCCTTGTGGAACGACAGAGATCAGCAGGAGGTAACGCTTTGGTTCTTTACAAGGCATTTCCAACCGATGACTGTTTCTACTGCTTCGAGGGGAACCGCTGGCGTCCGGGAATCCGTAAATGCTTCTATAGGAGCGCGCTTACAGATCAACCCAATATTGCTTTAAAGATGAATAGTGAAGTAGACGAAATCTCAGGCAGTCCTGGTAAATTTACTGTAAAACTGAACGTAGGTCCTGTGTATGTCCATCCAAAGAAATGTACACTATGCGGACTTTGTATGGAAAAGTCTCAGGCTTTCTTTCTACTATCACCACAGTGCCAACCACAGGCAGTAATGTATGACCCAACGAAAGCTGATGATGGTGCAAAACAGGCTGAAGATGAATGTCCAACAAAGGCAATCAATCTTAGTGCTCAACCAACAGAAGAAACAGTTCAAGTTTCAGACATTGTAATTGCAACTGGTTATCATGAGTTACAACCGACCAACATGGATGAATACTATTATGGAAAACATCCTAACATCATCACCCAACTAGAACTGGCCAAGATTATCGATCCGATTGGAACCTCAAATGGGGCTCTGTTAAGACCCTCTGATGGAAAGCCCGCAAAACGAGTGATGATGGTACAGTGTGTTGGAAGCAGGGATGAGAATTACTATCCTTATTGTTCCAAAATTTGCTGTATCTTCGCTCTCAAACATGCAAATATACTCACACAGGAGAGAAACGATGTTCGAATAAGTGTAGTATACATGGATATCCGTACATATGACAGGTATGAACGATATTACCGCGAATCTCGAAATTCCGGAGTGGAGTTTATCAGAGGTAGAATCACTCTCATTGAGCCACGAAAAGATGGTGCCTTAGATATAACAGTCTATGACTCACTCTTGAACAGATATCTCAAATTCCCTGTGGACATTTTTGTTCTCTCGTCAGCCCTCGAACCTCCTAAAGGGACTGACAAACTCATTGAAACACTTGGAATAAAGTCTGCAAGTGGATTTGTTGGAATTGCAGATCAAGCTTCAGAGAATGAAGTGGTGGTCGGTGACCATATCTATGCTTGTGGAACCGCACTTGGTCCTGCAGAAGTTCCTGAAAGTGTGACTCAGGCACGTGCAGTAGTGTCTAAGATTCTCCAGAGTAGGAAGTGAAACTAACAGATGGATAACAACAAATCAGCGGTACTCATCTGCACCTGTGGTAAACAGCTCCAGTTGGGATTTGACTTCCTAGAAACTCAGATCAAAAAGATGAACTTAGCTTCTTCTGTGGATGTTCATGATCTTGTCTGTCAAGAAGAAGGTCTGGTCAAAATTGCAGAACTCCTAAAGACAAGTGATGGAAGACTCGTGATTGCTGCATGCTCCAGCCAGAAAATTCAACCACGAATTGATCATTATCTTGACTCAAAGGGTATAAACAGCTCCCAGATTCAGTATACGAACATTCGAGAGCACTCAGCATGGGTGCATAAAGACTTGGATGAAGCAAACAAAAAATCTGTAGATATGATTAGCGGCACGCTTGCAAGGTCTGCAAATTCCACAAAGCGCGTATTAGAACAAAAACAAATTTCTACGCACGTCACGGTAATAGGAGGTGGAATTGCAGGTGTTGAATCTGCGCTTAGCCTTTCAAACCTTGGTTACAAGGTCTCTCTAATAGAACTCACCGATGAGCTAGGAGGACATGTCAAGAGTCTTCCTGTGGTTGCTCCCACAGGTAAGTCAGGCAAGGAGATACTTAGTGGTCGATTAGAAGCACTTCAAAGTGATGATAATATTCAGATAATGATTAAGACAAAGGTCAGGTACGTTACAGGCGAGATGGGTAACTTTGTAGTTCACTATTCATCTGAGAAAGACGAAGAGAAGACTTTGGAAACCGCTGCTATAGTATTAGCTAACGGATTCAAAGAATTCAAACCAACATCTATGGAAGAGTATCATTACGGGAAGAATCCAAATGTCATCACCCAGTTTGAGCTTTCATGTATGCTCTCTGAAGGCGAACTTGTTCGACCATCTGATGGAAATCCGGTCAAAGATGTAGTAATGGTGCAGTGTGTTGGTAGTAGGGACGAGAACTACAAGAAAGACTGCAGTAAGTTATGCTGCACATTTGCTATTGACAACTCTCTTGAAATCCTCAAGAGGATACCCGAAGCCAATGTCAGGATAGTCTACATGGACATCAGAGTCCCGTTCGAAAACGAGATGATATACAAAGAGTCTCGTGAGAAGGGCATTGACTATATTCGAGGCCGAATTAGTATGACCTGGGAAAAAGATGACTCTACATATGTGCGAATCTATGATTCTTTGCTTGACAAGTATCTTGAAACAACTGTGGATCTATTGGTCCTCTCGTCAGCAGTACTCCCCCCTGATGGGATTTCTGAGCTTTCCGAAACCTTAGGATACGCCGTCGAAGAGGATGGCCATGTGAAGGAACTCTATGGCAAACTAAGAAGGAATGAAACCCGTCGTCGTGGCGTTGTTGCGGTAGGAGGAGTCACACGTCCTCAATTTGTGTTTGAAGCAGTGACAGATGCCCAAGCTGGTGCGCTCATCATTCATAATGAACTCCAGAGCGGAGAGATTCAGTCTATTGCACGAGGTGCAGTTCTAGATGTGGATGATTGTGTTGGCTGCAGTCTCTGTGCTCAGCAGTGTCCACGCGGAGTTCCACTAATGATTGAACAGACAGAAGTTGAAGAAGCTGACGAGGAACAAAAAATACTGTTCAAGGCTTCAATTGACACTCTAAATTGTCACTCCTGTGGAGTATGTCAGAGCTTGTGTCCTTCAGGTGCTACTCAGCTTAATTTTCTATCTAACGAGCAACTCTGGTCTGAAATTGATGCCACGCTAGAAGGTGCAGGTTCTGAATATCCAATCACACTTTGCTTCTACTGCGAAGAGTGTTCTGTGTCTACAATTGACATTGTTGGTACCAGAAGAATGGAATACCCAGCTAGCACACGCCTAATTCCAGTTCCTTGTGCAGGTAGAATAAGCATCATCGACATCCTCAAGGCATTTGAGAATGGTGCCAGCACCGTAATGATAGCAGCTTGTGAGAAAGACCGATGTCATATAGGTGGAACTGGTAACGAAATTGCTCAGGTACAGGTAGATGTTGCCCAAGACATTTTGAAAGCTATTGGATGGGAGGGCAAACGTGTTGGTATGTTTAGGATGTTCAGCGCAGAGCCTGAACGCTTCACGAATGCAGTCAATGAAATGGTGAAACGTGCTAAGGAGCTAGGCCCCACCCCGGTTCATGAAGGCACTGCAGGGAAGTGGATGGAGGTGACTGAATGAGTCAACTAACATCAGAGAAAGTAATTGCTCCTAAAAGACAGCGCATGCTGGACATGATTCTGGCTCTTGGTGGACTCAAAGAAGAGGCGACAATTCCACTCAGTAAGGTCAAGGAAGAGATTGACAATCTGAAGAAAGAATTGGCACCATTGACCGACGCCATCCTTGCATTTCCCGACTCTTATTATGAGAAATTCTTGAATACAATTGAGAAACGAAATACTGTTTCTGAGATACACGATCGGGGAATTCTCAAAAAAGCCATCTCGGATCTTGATATAGTATCATCAAAAGCCGAATCCAAATCCCTTGAAGGACTAAAAGAGTTGCTCACAATTGCTCTAAGTAGAATGGCTGAGGTTGAAGAAACACAGGGCCCTTCTATCGAGATAGATATGGCTACGAACCTTTCCAAACTCGCTGACTTGGTATCAGAAATAGAATCAATCACAGAAGGGTTTGAGAAGAAAGCAGAATCAGAAGCAAAGTCCGCACAGGCTGAGCTTGTGTCCTTGGTCGAAAATCTCAATGCAGCAAAATCAATGGCTGAAAATGACCCTGAAACCACTCTAGATGAGCTCCAAACCATTGGTTCTAAAACAAGGTATGGCCCTGGACTAAGAGCTATCGCTCAAGTCAAACGAGGAAAGCGAGAGGGGCGAATTGACGACTCTCGGTTCCACGCACTCGTTATAGAAAACATGCTCACTGAAGCAAATCGCGGGATGATAATGTTCATTCTTGGAAAAATGGGTTCAAAGACGGTCACTCAGATAGGAGAGCTCATGCAGACCACTCCCCAAACAATACAGAACGCTATTGTTACCATGATTCAGAGAGGTGAAGTTGAGATGGTCGGTCTTGATGGAAGCGCTCCCGTATTCTCCAAGGTTCTCACCGAAATACCCAACTCGACTCTGGCCATGAAAAGAATCGTACAACAGGTTCGTGGAATGGTCAAGTCACTTGAGCATAATCTGGTTGACAGTGCAAACACATCACTTGAAAAATTACAAACATTACTAGAACGACTGCAAATACTGGGAACTTACGAAGAGAGTGAGCTTTCAGAACCAATGAACAAGCTACGAGAGCTTGTTGATAATACCACTCAAGCAGTTCTCACCACCCAGACAACTGATGATGCTAAAAACCTACGACTTCTAGTTTCAGCAGGTCTTGAGGCTTTTGCACGTTTTCGTCTGAAAATCGCCTTGGAGAAGGGTCCAAATCTCGTGTCTGGAACAAATGTCTACGGAGAAAAACTCAATCCTGAAGTCTACCAGACTATGATGGACTCTTATCTTGAGAATGAGCTTGAAAGAGGGACAATCCTAATTCTGATAAGAGAACTAGGCGCCCTCACAGCACATGACCTTGCTGAGAGAACAAATATTCCGCAGGACAGGATTCTCAGGCATCTGCTACGAATGAAACGTGATGAGCTTCTCACCATAGCTGGTGAGAGCCATGGCTATGTACTCTATGATGTACCTAGAACACCATCAGAAGCTGAAATCACCATTCAAACAACCTGCTCCCTTGCTCTACAACTCTCTGAAGCCACGATAGAGTTACAGAGAATTTTGAGCGAATTGAAAGCGTCTGATATTGGGAAGCTAGCTAACTCTCTAGAAGTCTTTTCAAAGGCTCGCGATAAACTGGCAACAGTTCGTGTGAGTGGCGCTGTGATTGATGAAACCACATTGAACGAAGTCGAGGACAAAATACGGTCAGCCCTCTTGCTTACTTATCGAACTCGCGCAAAGATACCCAGCACAAGGCCAAAGGTCTCGATTGAGGACCTAGCAGATGTTGATGTACCATCAGTCCTTGATGAGTATAGAAACCAGATGGGTTATGCGCCTTTGCTCGGATTTGGAACAATTGAATGGGAGCAATCAAGGTGTCTCGGCTGCAAATCTTGTGAGATTGCATGTCCCGAGGATGCGATTGAGTTAGAACCTCGAATCGAGATTTCCAAGTTTTTTGAAATCTCTGATGAAGCCCTCTCTCAATTACCATCCAATCGGTCCATTTTGTACAAGACTGTGCAAAACCTTGCGAAGACAAAACCCTCAAAAGAAATTCTCCTCGCGAACGATGCACCAGGATTTGGATCAATTGAAGTGGATCTCTGGCTTTGTGTTGCCTGTCGTACCTGTGTCAGGAGATGTCCAGGACCTGAAGGTGGAGCTTTAGAACTAGAGTTAAAGTGGAACCTGCCAGAAGTTGTAAGACACATAACATCAACCTCATAGCTTGACCATTGAATCACTCCATTGCCCTTTAGCAATTGACTTATACAATTGAGAAGATGTCAGAAACTGCAAATCCTTTGAGGGAGCACAATGGTTGACTTCAGACTGACACATAACCAACAGGAGCTACAGAATAGAGCTAGAAAGTTTGCACAAGAATATATGATTCCCTATGCGCATTACTATGACAAAACCGGAGAATTTCCACGTCCAATAATTCAGAAATGCTGGGAGGAAGGACTCATGAATTTGTCCATCCCAAAGGAGTATGGAGGTCCCGGCTTGGGCTCAATCGAACAATGTATCACAGTGGAAGAAATGGCGGCTGGGTGCGCAGGAATGACCACTAGCATTTATGTAAATACATTAGGTGCTGAACCAATACTTGTAGCTGGGACGAATGAACAAAAGGAGAAGTATCTACGTCCACTTACTGAAGACCTCAAATTCGTCAGTTTTGCATGTTCCGAACCAGGCATGGGTTCAGATGTTGCTGGAATACAGACTCGGGTAAAGAAAGAGGGAAGTAACTATGTGCTCAATGGTTCAAAGTTTTGGATAACAAATGCGCCTCATGCAGATTATTTCACAGTCTTTGCAAGCCTTGATCCAAGCCAGCGGCATAAAGCTCTTTGCGCTTTTATTGTAGATGCAGATACTCCAGGGGTCAAAACAGGTCGTCCTGTTGAAAAGATGGGGCATAGAGCATCTACTACCTCTTCTGTCATGTTTCGTGACGCCAAAGTGCCTGAGGAAAACATCTTGGGCAGTGAGGGGAAAGGCTTTGGAATCGCTATGAAGACTTTCGCTATGACTCGACCATCGATTGCCGCCTTTGCAACTGGCTTGGCACGAGCTGCTATGGAATATGCAAGGGACTATGTCAACAAACGAGATGTGTTTACTCAAAAACTACGAGAATTTGAAGTGACTCAGTTCAAATTAGCAGAAATGTACATGAAAATAGAGGCTTCAAGAGCACTATACTTGAAGGCTGCATGGACAACAGATAATGTTGGAGATGCCACGGTCCCTGCAAGTGTGGCAAAAGCATACGCCACTGATGCAGCCATGGAAATAGCAAGTGAGGCTCTTCAAATCCATGGCGGATATGGATATATTGACCAATATCCGCTCGAGAAGCTCTTCAGAGATGCGAAACTCTACCAGATTTATGAGGGGACCAGCGAGGTACAAAGACTCATTCTTGGTCGTCATGTCCTAAGTGGATATGAACCTGCCATGGATAAGATACCAAAGTGGTATAATGAAAAACCTCCAGATTTCTAGGATAATTGGGAGATTCTGCTATGATTGTTAAGAAACTAAATGATCTCAAACAAATTGTTGCACTTGATGACACAATAATACGAGAGATACTCAATCCTAAGCATACAAAAGACACACTACATCTTGGATACAGTCTGGCACACGCAACTCTCCCGCCAAAGAAAGTTTCACTCCCACATCGGTTCAAGACAGCCTCAGAGGTCTATTACATCCTCAACGGAAATGGTCTCATGCATATTGACACCGAAACGGAAAGGGTAGGACCTGGTGATACTATCTATATCCCACCAATGGCAGTTCAATCTATCGAAAATATTGGAAATACAAATCTGGAGTTCCTGTGTATCGTCTATCCTGAGTGGCAACCTGATGCTGAGGAACTTGTTCGCTCTTAAAATGAATCAAACAAATCGCTTAACACGAGGGTGGCGTTTCTGAATAGAATTACCAATCGAGTGTTTTGCGAACTCGACGCATTGTGTCTTTTCAGGAAAATAATTGCTCACAAATTAGTTCAACCATTTGAAGTATGAGCTCTCCACTGATTCTCTATCCACTGTTCCAATCCAACTTTTTCTATCGCCTTCAAGTTTTCAATGGTCTTCCACTTAATTATACCGGGCTTGCTCTTGAGATTCGAACACGGGAAACTTGCACATTCACTACATAATGAGAAACCCCTTTCGAAGCAACATTTTCTGATATCACACCTTTCCTTCTCTTCTTTCGAATAATCAGGGATTTCAGCTTTGCATCCTGAACAAATCTTTGATTCTGCTAGTATTTGCAGCCCTCGCGAAAAGTTCTCGCCATCAACACCCTCCACTTGAAGTTGCTTCACGAACCCGCCATACTCTTGGAACATGTCGAGAGCAGCTTGTGCAGTCTTTCTTATTTTTCCTGAATGCCAATCACAAGTGTGACAATATGAACCGCAGAACGAAATGTATCTCCTCTTCTCTTCCTCGTACCTCACCCACTGAGTCACCATCCGATATCTATGAACTTACTCTAGGATAAATTCAGCTCACTATGCAACCGTCTAAGCATTTTTACTCGGGCTTGTCTATTTTCGTCATAGGAAGGGTGGAACACAGGAGTTGAAGGTTACAGTGGAAGTTCACTCAACATCTTCTGAAACCTGACACAGATCGGTGCACGCAATCAAAAACTTAGGGTCTTGGTTGCATACTCTCCTAACTGAAAGATTATATGTTGGCTCGGATGAGCCCATTCATTAACTACATTTAGGCGATTGAAGAATAATGCCACCCAAAGACATGAACATCATCGTATACGGCTGCATGCAATGTATGTACGCTGCGTCCGACCTCGCAGGAACGATGAAGTTGCAGTACGACATCACGAGTAGGATTATCCGAATGCCCTGCACCGCGCGACTGGACATTAACTTCTTACTCAAAGCGCTACAGGAGGGGGCGGATGGCGTACTAGTTGTGGGGTGTCATCCCGGGGACTGTGCATACAAAACAGGAAATCTGGGAGCTGAGCGTAGGGTCCGGTTTACAAGAAAATTGGTTGGTCAGTTAGGTCTGAACGAGGACCGTGTGAAGATGGTGTTCGTGTCAGCAGCCGAAGGTGACAAGTTTGCGGCAGAGGTCAACAAGTTCGCTGAGGAGATCCGAAAGATTGGC
>JBHLQJ010000003.1:0-34983 GCA_048884945.1 Candidatus Thorarchaeota archaeon
TGAAAACACGTCACCAGTCAAACGACTTGAACAGATAACTGCTAAATCGTTCGGTGAAATCGAGAACAAGGTGAAGATTCTCACTCCAAAGGGATTTAATGAACAAGGAGCATTGATTGACGACCTAGAGTTATATTTACTTGGAAACACGAAGCTCGTTATAATTGATACTTTGACTAGGTACTATAGACTGGAACTCGAAGATAAGAAGACAAACTATGTCAAACATAGAGAGTTGAATAGGCAAGCTGGATTTTTGAAGGGGTTAGCGAGAAACAAAGATGTTGCAGTATTAGTATTGAATCAGGTTAGAGCTCAAATCAAAGGTTTTGATGACTTTGAACCTGTTGCAAAGAACATCCTAGACTTTTGGTCAGATTACACAATTAAATTACGTGTTGCCCGAGGAACAGGCGAGAGAATCATTCAAAGAATCGCACCTGATGGAGAGTATTCGGACAGGCGACTATATCTCATTGAGGAAGGCCTATCGTCTGAAAAGCCTCATGAGAAAGAGTGAAATTGGTTAACTCGACGACAGACACGGAGTATTACTCGATGTACGAGGAACTTGCCATCTTTGAACTTTCGATTTGGCTTGGGTTATCAGCATGGGTAGCTAATGCTACACCTGTGATAGGTGGAGGTGGAAAGCCAATTGATGGAGGCAGGAATTTTCGTGATGGTAGGCGCATATTGGGTAATGGTAAAACGATTCGAGGGTTCATCATAGGGGTGTTCTTTGGTACACTCACAGGGATAGGACAGTTTCTGGCTGCCCCTTATCTAAGGCCACTACTTGCGCAATTTGTTTCCATTACACCTGAGATGGACTATGTTTTGAGCATTAGTGTTCCAGTAGCATTTCTCTTGTCACTGGGAACCCTTACCGGAGATGTGGTTGGTTCATTTATCAAAAGAAGAGTAGGCGTAAAAAGTGGAGATCCATCACCATTTCTGGATCAAACGGGATTTATTATCATGGCACTGATTTTTGCATCGCCACTAATGGCACCAAGTCCAATCTTTGTGATGATTCTTATACTAACTACTTTGGGAATACACTGGCTTAGTAACGCACTGAGTTACTTGCTGGGTCTGAAAAAGAATCCATGGTAGATATTGCACAAGGAAAACCATAAAAGGTGACTAAAAAATACTAATCCATCTACATCAATTCCACTGGAGTACTTGAATATCCATGTGATTTGATGAGTGCTCAAGTTTCTAGAAACCGGAGTAGTCCTAACAATGATGGTCAAAGATTGTATGCAATCGGACGTAGTATACGTATCAGTGCCAGGAACTAGAGAAGATGTTCTTCAGCTTATGGCAGAGAAGCAAATAAACGGCGTTCCTGTGGTAAAGAAAGCGACCAAGTCACTAGTAGGAATGGTTACCAGAACAGATCTTCTCCGTAAGGCTGACGAGAATCAACTGGCAATGCTCATGGTGAGAAACCCGGAAACCGTGACTCCTAGGACTGATATCAGGACTGCTCTGAAGCTAATGATTGAGAAAAAATACAGAAGACTTCCTGTTGTTGAAAAGGATGAGCTTGTTGGCTTAGTTTCCGTCCCAGATATTCTAGGAGCAACCCTTGAGAATAACAAGAAATATGGCTCAATGGATATTTCCAAATTTGTCACACGAGCATTGAGTGCTGTCTGGGAGAAGACACCCATTTCACTCTCATACATGATAATGGAGATGGCTGGAAAAAATAGCCTTGTTGTGCTTAGTGAAGGGGGCGGCGTGACAGGAGTAATAACTGTCAGTGATTACATTCGCCTCTCCGAAGTTACGGTCGAAAACAACATTTCACAGACTTTTAGTGGTACAGATAGTACAGTCGATTGGGGATGGACTTCGAAAGATTTTCTTGTCGTCACCAAGAAACTTCTTCGATTGCCAAGCAAGGCTGTTGAAGAGGTAATGACTAAGAACATCATCAACTTCACCGAAATCACTACTGTGTCCGAATGCGTTAGAACACTCAGGATTGAAGAAATCGATCAGGCACCTGTATTGTCTGTTACGGGAAGTCTTGTAGGCATGATTGAGGATCAAGATCTACTACCTTTAGCTCTTGAGTCACAGAATGGGGACTAAGACTCGAAGATATCAAAATCAGTTAGTGAAGTCTGTTCTGACACGAAAAGTGAGTCTAAAGAAACTTTGATGAGTTTCAACCGTTCCTGTTGATACTGATCCAGACCGTGTTCTTCGATGATTTTCCTAGTTACGTCCAAATACTTTGAGATATTCTTCTGCCTGACGGTCAGGGAGAGTTTACTCCCACATATACAATTGCCAGAAAGAGGGATACGTCTATAGATCCTTCGACACTTCTGGCACTGAATCTTCTGTGTAGAATAAGCTCTCAGATTACCCCGAATGTCACGGAAGAAATGATGTGATAAAACCCTTTCAGCAACATCTTTTGCATCAACTGCTGAGATAAGAGTAGCAAGTTTCAATTGAGCGTTCAATTTCTCATCCATGCTACCTAATACCTTGTATCTCGTATTTTTAGGACCAGAGTCGAATGATGATGTACTATGTGTGAATCCAAATCCTTCATACTGCGCAGCTGAATTAAGTCGGGATGCAACGATGTCGACTAGTTTCTCTACATCCTTTGGAGGTCTTGCCTCCGCCACCATATTGTAAAACTCAGCAGGATATCGTCTACAGACTTCCATATTATGACTCTCATCGTCAACCTCAGTTGGCTTAAGAATGACTGAAAGAACGAGAGGCGCGTCCATCAGACCACCTCTTCCAGCTGGAAGATAGCTCTTTGAAAAATTGAGAAGTGCGTCAAGAACCAATATGAGCGCATCTTCATCGCCATCACAGTTTCTTCTCTTAGCTGCATGCCAATATGGATGAGCATAGCAAACGCTGGCATTTGTGAACCCAATAATACGGCCAATTATTCCAGCTGATGTGTGTGGCGCAAGACCAATGATAAGTTGTCCAATGACATCTTCTTGGACATCAAATTTGTAGAACCTGTCTAAGCCATATATCTTTTCTAGACAGTCGTCAATGAACCGTCCGACTCTCACCAAGTACATCGCACAGTTCTCTGGCACGATGATGTCCTGAACCCTGAGTTCAACTACTTGATCATTCGTGATTAGAGGCTCTCCATATTGATCTGTGACGTAACCAAGCTCATGTAGGCGACTTACAGGAGTGCCTATCTCTCTTGGAGTGAAGTGCGTCAATGGAGCATCAGTGGCATCAAAGCGTGCTGTTCCGTCACGATAGCAATATACATCATGTTTGGCTCGGAGAATGCCTTTTCCAAGATACTCAGGTATTTTGTAGTCACTAGTGAGGCCCAAAACACCACGGACACCATGCGCCTCGAACTCACTGACCTCAGTCTTGACTCGATTAATTAAACCTGTCATATCTACTTGGACTTTCTTAGTAATTCGAATGAGGTTCATATCATGGCTATATTGACACATTCCAGTGTTGGGATCGACTGGTCGCCCACAGTCTTCATGGGAACACCATGGTTGAATATTGGTGTGTACTCTACATTTAGGACATCGTGATTCAAAGGTTTCAGATGAACAACTTGGGCAGATTCTAGATACCATCTCCAGCTCTACACCATTAGAGTCAGTAGTGTCAAGTCCAATCGAGTCTCCTTCAAAGGTATCAAGGGTTGATATGTGCTCTACACTCTTTGCTACTTCCTCTATTCGACGTTCAGTTCCTTTTGAACGGCCAACAGGAAATAGAGCTTGAACTGGTGGCTTCATCCGTCGTTCTTCAGCTTTCTCAGGTCGGCCCATCCTAGCCCCAATAGAGAAACCGACTTTGTCCATTAATTTCACGGATGCTACTGAACTCATCAGTTCGAGAGGCGTAGTTCCCCTTGGAGTTGCCTCTTTCTTTCCAAGTTGAGCGAGAATGGATACTGCATCATCGGTAAGATGAATTTTCTTTTTTCCAGATGCCAAAGTGTGGGGGATTGCTGCTTTCTCTAACAGGTGTTTGTGTTCAGTTCTGAAGGGCAAAATCATCGTGGTTTCTTTGATGGTGTGTTTTGTAAGGAGCCACTCTCTCAGTTTCAGCGTTTCTTCAGGATTAAGCGCCATCCAGCGATATAGATAGAATGGATGAAGTGGAATTTTTAGCTTTTTTGAAAGATGGACTGCTTGAGATGCACTTGGAATCCGTGCGAGTGGAGAGTCTACAAACTGATTAATCTCCTCAGGAGTCATATCAGATTTCGAAAGATGTTTTTTTAGCTCAGTCAGTGTTATTTTTGAAACAGCACGGTCAAGATCATGGGACCACCATTCTTCACAATATCCTGAAGGGACAAGAGGGTGATTGTTTTCGAGAAATTCACCTAATGCAACAAGGATATCACCAAGATACAAGATTTTTTCGACATTACCTTCGAGCATTTTAGCTTCATTGATGTCGCGCACTCGAACAACAGAGCCATCCTTCAGGAGAGCAATAGGTCCTTCAATAGAGTCAACAGGTGCCACAATAGAGCCCTTTCCCGGTCTCTCAGTTCGGATGTGTGTACCAGGAGCAAGAAACTCTTCCACTATGTACATGGTCGCAGGATGTATTCCGACGCCGGCAAGTCCTGTATTCCGTGACCTGCCATATCTCAGTCTGAACCCTCCGATACGTGATGGGTGAGAAAAAACGGGGCGTCCGCCAATAACATCAGCTAAGTACTCAAATTTAGGTTCAAGCTTCTTATCTACTGTGTCTTCCTCTGCACGAGATGCGACTTTTGATATTCTGGAGGCAAGTTCATCAAGCCAGTCCCAGCCGCTTATTTGATTGGTAGTCACAATCTTTGCTAGTTTCACAGCTCGTCCTACGACACCATCATTGAGAACAAGAACTGCTCCTCCACGGACCCTATTGGTTTCAATGCGTTCCAAATCACGACTTCCTGACACCTCGAACGCTTCAGTTGGTTCACCAGTCAACATTATTGGTAGTCGTGATGCAGCAAAACGTACTAAGTCAGGATAGACTGGGTATTGGAGATGAATATTTCGAGCATAAAGCTCAACCTCTTCTAATGCACGTTCGGTTTCTTCTACTGTTGCCTTGAAAGCAGGCAGATTCAGTACTTGACGGACATAATCAGCTACTAGAACTGTCATAGCTGCTTCAGTTCCACCCGCGGCACGTATAGGTCCAGCGAGATAAAGAGCAAGATACCTGTCATCGCCAGAGCCTCTAATCCGAACCTTTGCGATTCCCTCGAGTGGTGCAGCAGTAATGCTCTCTGTAAGAATTGAGAGCCCAACTCTGACTGCCTTGTCTGCAGCTTTCTCTGCGTCTTCAATCTGACCAAGTTTCCCCTCTGCTATCTCCTTGGCTATTGCAAAAGCGACTTCTTCTCGAGATTTTTCTTCTTGCAACTCGCGTATTCTTTTGGCAACACCTATAGGACCCTCTAGCGTTGCTTCAACACGAGCAGCCACATCATGAGCAGGTGGAATTTCTACCCTTGTCGTTGGGTCAAATCCCTGCAGTCTTGCTGTTTCTGCGATAGCATATAGAGTATGTATATTCTCATTTAGCAAACTGAAATACTGTTTGTAGAAGATGCTATGCTCAGGGAGACTCAGGTCAGATTCGGTCACAGCGATTCAACTTCTTTCTATCATGAGGGTGTATTTGTGTTTCGCTTGATGATACTTACAAATTCACCAAGCTCGTACTTGTTGAGGAGATTACTTTAAAGCAGATGGGCATGACCATAAAATAGTCTACGCCACCATACAAGCAATAGAAGGTGACTCAGTTGCTCACTCTTGAAGAAACGATAGAACTGATTCTAAAACACAGGTCCGATTATGAACGTAAAGACATTCTGGAAATGATTGAAGAGAAACGAGAGGAACTCGGACGTGAGGTTATCAATGACGAGTCTGCAGCCATGATAGTGGCTAGAGAACTCGGAGTTGATCTTCATCAAATTTCACCAAAAGCACGCCAGAGAGTTGAGGACATTACCGAAACTACAAGAAACATTGCTCTCACTGCCAAGATAATCAATATGGGTACCGTTCGAACTTTTACACGTAAGAATGGAGGAGGAGAAGGGAGGGTTGCTAGTATAATGGTATCAGATGAAACGGGGTCTATCAGAGTGGTCTTATGGGATGACCTCACAAATGCTGTTTCTGATAATGTTGTTTCTGTTGGTGATGTAATTCAAATACGAGGAGCCTACGTGAAGAAAGGACTTGGAGACTCATTAGAACTGAACTTGGGTAGAATGGGACAAATTAGAATCTTGGAAGACTATGAGATTGAAGATCTCGGTATCGATTTCTCGGATAAATCAACCTTGGATCAGAAAATTGGTGATCTCAAAGAGGGATTATTCAATGTCAGTTTAAAAGTGAAAATTCAGAGAGTATTCCAGCTTTCTACGTTTACAAGACAAAGAGATGGTTCTGAGGGAAAAGTCCTAAGCGTTGTGGGAGCTGATGAAACGGGGAGCGCTAGACTTGTTTTTTGGGATGAGAAAGCTTCAGAGATGGAGGATGTGGAGGAAGGTGAAATCATCCAACTCAAGGGTGTAAACACCAGGTTGAATCGAGATGGCACTGAAGTTGAAGTGCATGTTGGGAGGGCAGCTTCAATAGAGCGAGGGCTTAAAGAGAAGATTGATGCGGTTGAAGCGGCGTCAGGCAGAAGCGAGTCAAAACCTCTTGGATTAAAGGGAATCGCAGACTTGACAACAGGTATGTGGGATGTTGATGTTGAGGGGAAAGTTGTTACCGTCTATGACGCGACCAATTTTACAACAAAAGACGGTCGCGATGGACAAGTCAGAAATGTTATTCTTGCTGACGAGTCGGGTAAAACTCGTGTTACTTTTTGGAATGAGGATGTTGACAAGATAGAAGACATCAAGGAAGGCGATATTCTCAAGATTCTTCACGGGTATGTGAAAGAGGGATTCAGAGGTGGTGTGGAATTCCAAGTTGGGCGCAAAGCAGAGATTCACATCAATCCTAAAGGATCCAAACTTGAGAAACTTGACGTATCGCAGGTATCCCTCCAACCGATGACAAAGGCTTCAAGAGTCTTAATTGGTGATATTGATGATAATATGGAAGGTAAAAGTGTAGAGATTTGTGGTATAGTTGTGAATTTGAGTCAAGCAACAAGCCCAATATATCAAGCATGCCCAAGCTGTAACAAGAAACTGGATGAAACAGATAAGGGGTTTGTCTGCAAGTCTTGTGGAAAAGTTGACAAACCTGAACCTAGAATGTTGTACAAGATAACTATAGATGATGGATCAGGGCCAATCAGAGTAACGCTATTCGGTAAGGTTGGAGAAGAACTGCTTCAGATGACTGCAGACGAAGCAAATGAAATGATCAAGAAGACTGGGAAAGTCGACCAACCAATTGTTGAGAATACTGACAAGGTTGTTGGAAAGTATATCGCAATCCATGGTCGTGTGAAGAAATTCAGAGACTCGTTCGACCTTTCAGCAAGTGGTTTTGAGTATGCAGATTCAGTGAGAGAAACAAAGCGAATGAAAGAAGAGATTCAGAAAGAGGTAGGCTAAAACGGTGTTCTAGGCACTTGATTCCACAATATTTTATCAATAAATGATATTATTCATTTTTATAATCGATTTAGTGCATGTGAAATACATAATGAATCCAGTTCGATTGGTTGTTGCAGAGCGTAATTATCTAAAGGGTGTTCTTAGAGCATTCTTAGAAGGGAAAAAGAATCAGAACTATGTCATTGGATGTTTCAGAAACGTTCCCATTTCCATTTTTGATGAGATTGCACAAGAACTATCACAATACTCGAATACACCACAGTTTAGTGAGCTCTACAATCTACGGAAAAAACTCTTACAAAATTTAAGTGACAGAACAGAAAAGACTCGTTGGAGTCCTTGGGCAATTAGTAAATATTAATCAGCTTTTGAGAACTACTTGCTGGCTTCGATTAGTGTTTCTAACCCTGATAGAAATATATCAACATCATCACGGTTGTTATACAGATAGAAGCTGGCTCTTGCAGTTCCCTTTTTTGGATCTATGCCCATTTGATAGTGAAATGGTCCGACACAGTGCCAACCACTACGAATCATCACACTGAATTCATCGTTCAAGAAAGTAGCGACATCATGAGAAGAAGGGACCGTATCAATCGTAAATGCAACGAGTCCTGTTTTTATATTGATATTATCAGTGCCAAATATGTGAACATGTCCCATATCACAAAGTCGTTTTAGAGCAACCTCAAGCAGCGATCGTTCGTATTTCTCAATCTCGTGCATCCCTATAGATTGAAGATATTGTGCAGCGGCACCTGCGCCAATCGCTCCTGCATAATTCTGTAGTCCAGCCTCGAACTTCTCGGGAGGTGGTAGATACTTGGGAATTATCTTTCCATTCTCGTAACGTACATCACTCACCGTATCCCCACCATAGAAACACATGTTCATGGATTTTAGATGTTCTAGCTTACCATATAGAACACCCATCCCAGTTGGTCCACACATCTTGTGAACAGAGATAGCTGAGAAATCAACATCAAGTTCTTGAACATCAAGTGGATGGTGAGGGGCGTACTGGGCATCATCACTCATGACCAGAGCTCCAGAGTCGTGTGCAATTTCTACAATCTCCTTCAGTGGAGCAATTGTACCTGTCACATTTGATGAGTGAACAATTGACACTAGGCTTGTGTTGCGGTCTATCGCGGTTTTCCAGTCCTCAATTTCAAATGTACCATCTGGCTGTACCTCAACAATCTCGATGTCTAATCCATCTCTTCGAGCCCGTTCTACAAAGGGCAGTGAACCGCTGTGATGTTCAAGAGATGTTGTAATGATTTTAGAGCCCTTTGGTATCTTTAATGAGCTCGCAACAATGTTCAGTGATTCAGTAGCATTTCTAGTCCAGATGCATTCTTTTTCTTCAGCGGCATTCAGAAATTGAGCAATTTTGTGCCTAGCCTCAGTGTAGGCATTGGAAGCCTCTTCTCCAAACTTGTGGATACTTCTACCTCCACACGCAGGATAGAATTCATAGTACTCATTCATCGCATCAATTACTTGTTGAGGCTTGAGGGCCATACATGCACTATCTAGGTATACCACTGGATGACCGTTGATAATGCGTCTGAGAGCAGGGAAGTCGCTTCTGATTTTGGCCCAGTTCATCATGCTGATCAACTCTTTACCAGTTTCCACCGGTAGCCTCCTTTGCCAAATGTCTTTATGATAAATCCCTTTTCAACAAGTTGATTTGCCGCAGCCACGAAAGCATCTCCGCCAACACATTCAGTACATAAATCGGCATATTCGTCAGTACTCGCAATCTCAAGTATCTCTTTCGTTGTAAGTGACTCGACATTTTCTAAGATTTTGAGAACACATTGAGCGTTTTTTGAGAGAGCTGACATTACTAGCCGAAGCGCAACACCCTACAATATGAAACCTTCGTATTAGGATTGAAAGGCATTCAACAAAACGCTTAAATTAACACCTGAGCCGGTGAGCCCGCTCTATTTCTCTCGGGGCTGCTGCTCTGATATGTCGAAATAGGTAAAGGGTGAATCTTCATGGGAAGAAGACGAAGACAGAAAGTACGTCGAAGACCACAAAAACGCATTCCAGATGTGTATCCATGTCCTGATTGTGGAAATACTGCAATCAAAATCGAGTTGTATCGGGATAATGGTATGGCTACAGTGAAGTGTGGATCTTGTGGACTAGAGATGACCGTTGATGAAGTCAACCCTCTGACTGAACCAGTAGACATCTATGGGTCTTTTATAGATAGGTTCTATGAGGATAGAAGAGCTGAAGCTTGACACAGTACAACATCTAGCATTCAGCAATGGTTATAAGCGGACCAAGTCCGAGGGCAAGCGATTCTGATGCAGACCATTGACACCTTCATTTCCATCTTATTCATCCTACTTGCTGCACTGGGAATCTTAGCAATTCTTTTCACAATGGGCTACATGGTCTATGGTGAGGAAGAAGAGGAATAGGCTACGGGATGTTGTTCCCGATGAAGAATTCAATTTTACATACCGCATTTGAAAATGTGGCACCGCATATTGCTAATCTTGAGTCAGTGAAGTTGCTTATTGATGAGATTGAAAAGAAGACTCATTCTCTTGAGTCAGTTTTGAATGAGTTAGAATCAAGGCTAGAAGAAGCTGAGGTCACCCTTAGAACAGATATACGCATCTTGATTAATGAGTGTCGACACCTAGATAGTAGGAAGACCTCCAAATGACTGCGTTTGCACCTCTAAGTGAAGAGATAGCTAGCTTCCTCAAGACTAACGGCATTGTTGAATTCACTCCGATTCAGGAAAAAGCAGTACCACTACTTCTCACAAGTCGTGAGAATGTACTTCTTCTCGCGCCAACTGGAAGTGGTAAGACAGAGGCCGCATTATTGCCGCTTCTTGATCGTCTACAAGAGATGAAGAGAGCTCGCGAGCTCTTTGGGTTTTACATCTTGTATATCACACCACTCAGAGCATTGAACCGTGATGTGTTCAAAAGAATCGAGGATTTATGCAACCACTTGAATCTCAGTGTTGCGGTTCGTCACGGTGATACAACTCAATATGCTAGAAGAAAACAAGCTATTAAGCCTCCAAACTTACTCATTACAACACCCGAGTCGCTTCAAGCAATATTGCCAGGAAAGAGATTGAGATATCATCTCAAGACGGTCTTTGCAGTCATAGTCGACGAAGTACATGATTTGGCGGGTAGTAAGCGGGGAGTACAACTTAGCTTGGGCCTTGAAAGACTTGACAGAGTAGTAGGAACACCGGTGCAACGTATTGGACTGTCTGCTACTGTAGGAAATCCTGATGAGGTTGCATCACTTTTGGGAGGAAGAAAGTCAGCAAGGACAGTGTGGGCAGGTTATGGTACACGTAAAATGGACCTTAGAGTAGAAGTCCCAGTTCCTATTGATAAACATCATACATTATCAAAGAGAATATCATACCCACCTCATTCCGTTGCTCGTTTAGATGCGATTGTAAACCTCATCAATAGTCATCAATCAGTGCTCGTATTTACCAACACCCGCTCATTTTCAGAGGTGCTAGGAGCAAAAATGCGAGCTGTTTCACCCCCTTTCGAGTTTGATGTCCATCACGGGTCGCTCTCTAAGAGTGCTCGACTTGCAGCAGAAGACAGACTCAAGAGGGGAATTTCGAGGGCGATAATTGCTACTTCAAGCTTAGAGCTTGGAATTGATATTGGATTAGCTGACTTGGTGGTACAATACTCGTCACCAAGGGAAGTAGCCAGACTAGTTCAACGAGTCGGAAGAGCCGGCCATGGTGTTGGGAAGTCTTCGAACGGTATAATAATCGCTACTGTCAATCTCGATGATATAATCGAGTCAGGAGTTATTCTGAAGCGCGCACGTCAGAACAAGGTAGAGGATACTAAGATTCCCAAGAAATCATGGGATGTCCTAGGACATCAAATCGCAGGTGTACTTCTTGACATGGATAGAGTTGGAAAAGACGACCTCCTGAGCATGATTAGCTCAACATATCCGTTCTCACAGATTACATCAGAGGAGTTCGAAGCGATATTAGAGTTCATGAACGAGAGGAAGGCATTAGAGGTCAGCAATATTTTAGTAAAGAAGGGACCAAGAACTAGAACCTTCTATTACAATAATCTTAGCACAATTCCTGATGTAAATCAGGTTAACGCAGTAGATATGACAACACGAACATCAATAGGAGTGCTCGATGAGGACTTTGTTTCATCTAATGTTGAAGCAGGGTCAGTATTTGTGATTAGAGGACGGCCATGGAATGTGGTCAGAATAGATGATGAAACAGGGGAAGTGTTGTGTATTCCAGCTAGCGAAACTAACTCTGAGGCTCCACGATGGGTTGGAGAGATGATTCCAGTACCATTTGAGGTTGCATCTGAAGTTGCGAAAGTCTGGAACACTGTTCTAGATAAAGATCAAGCAACGGTAGTTAAATGGTTAACAAGAGAATATGGAATATCTCCTGACGCGCATCCTTATGTGCTAGATATTTTGAAGGAGAGTGCTAAGAATCTTGAGAAGCTCCCAAGAGAAGATCTCTTTGTGGTTGAGAGTTTTGATGCAGGATTGGTTCTACATGCACCGTTGGGAACTAAAGCTAATGAGGCACTAGGTATTGTGATTGCATCACTCCTAACAACACGCTTTGGTATTGAGGTTGCAGTAGAAAGGGATCCCTATCGAGTTCTTTTCACTGCTAGCATGAGAATTGATCCAAACTGGATCATAGATGTTCTTCGAGAGTATTCTGGTGAACAAGCATCTGTCATCCTTCGATTGGCTGTAAAACAAACACAGAACTTCGCCTCTAGATTCATTCATGTTGCAAGAAGAATGGATGTAATAAAGAGAGATGCAAAACCTAAGGAGGTGCCTGTCAAATATCTTATCAAATCGTTAGATGGGACTCCAGTCTTCCAAGAAGCGATGAGAGAAGTCTTGGATGATAAATTAGATGAGAAGAGAGTTATGGATGTCTTCAACAAATACTCCAAAGGGCAACTCAGTGTTCATATTGTAACTACTGAGAAACCGTCGCCTCTTGCACGACTCATCATTGAAGAGAAGACTAGGTTTGAGGTCATGGGAGAGATAACTGATGAAGATGAGGTTCTTCGAATGATGGAGGAACGATTACTCTCTACAAAGTTCAGATTAATCTGTATGGCAGGAAACCACTGGAATTCAGTTAGAACCTTGTCTACACTTGATGATGATATCAGATGTCCTATTTGTGAGTCAAGAATGATTACTGCGATGACACCAAAATCAGATGACTTTCCAAAAATCATAGCGAAACGAATTCGTGGCGAAAAGCTCACAAGAAGTGAGGAGAAGGAACATAGAGCAGCATCCCTTATTGCAGAACTGGTTTCAAGCTATGGAAAGACTGCGCTACTGGTTCTGGCAGGAAGAGGAATTGGAGCAACCACTGCATCTAGGATTCTCAAACCGGGCTTGAAGGATAGGCTTGATATTCTCAGGGCTATAGCGAAAGGAGAGCTACAGTATGAAAGAACTCGACCGTACTGGTGATGAAAAGAAGCCGATGATTGTATTTGCTGGTAGAAGTAATGTTGGGAAGAGCAGTGCAATCCGTGTTCTCACAGGAAAAAAAGTACGAGTGGGTAAAAAACCTGGTAGCACCCGTTGGGAGATGATGATTGATTTTGGACCAATCACTATTGTGGATATCCCTGGATTCGGATACATGGCAGGACAAAGTAAGACCAAGATAGAGGAAACAAAAACAACCATTGTTCAAAGATTGGAGTACTGGAGAAACAAACTGATTATAGCTGTTCTAATTATCGACCTTTCTCTCTTTAGAGAGCTATATGAAAAGTGGTCGAACCGTGGAGAGATTCCTATTGATGTAGAGTTCTATAGTTTCCTTTCTGAGATATCGCCCAATGTAGTTGTTGTAGCTAACAAGATAGACAAAATCAAGAAGCGGGCTCTTCAAAATGAGGTTGATTTCTTGCAAACCAAACTCGAAGAAGTGAGCTCAGGAAAGAAACCCATTATAATACTTACATCTGCTCAGAAAAGAGAAGGATTCTCAGATTTGGTATCAATTATAGACAACCTGTTAATGAAACAGGGTATGGATAGACCCAGATGGGCGATTACATAATCTTCTTGAGTATATAGATTGCTACACCTACCGCTAAGATGACCGATGAGATGATGAGCATTGGAACAATTGCACTTGGGGGTTCGATGAAATCTTCCGACAACCAGCCCATGATATTCATGAAGAGTCGTGCATTGTCACCCATGTAGAACCATCGGTCGTCAGTATCTGGATGATCTAGCCCTCTGCCGGTAAACATGAGTGTAGAGCCAATTATGACAATCCTACTTTCGTTATACTCGAGAGCAGAAATCCAAGATGGGAATGTTCCATTTATTGCGGAGTAAGAAAGAGGATCCTGCTCAAAGTCTGAAAGGGTCATATTTGGAAAGGAGTAGTTTGCCCATGTGTTTGGTCCGTTTCTGAACTGTGCAAACGTAGTATCATAACCTGAAGCGATTCCACTTGACAATTCGATAGGTTTGAGGGTGGCGGTCATTGTGTAGAGCTCGTTAATGTTTCTGAATATTGGGTGATTTGCCTCCCAAGTTGTCATATCTAATTTTATCATGTATGGGTATGATGCATTGAACACACTATGGTCGTAATCAAACATTGTATCTGAATAGAAATTAATTGCACTAGTTTGATTAACGCTGAACCTAACACCAGTCACATTGATGCTATCAAGAAGGTCATTAATTGCGATGTTATCGCCCATGTCTTGCATAAGTGCATCAGCCCAATATCTGGAGCTCTGTGTAATGGTGGGGTCACCCAAAACGAATAACGAACTACCATTTGCAAGCATTTCCGCGATTCCTTCAGACTCTGCAGCTGTAAATGGTGAGCTTTCGTCCGGTCCGGCAATTATGAGAATGTCAACGCCATTAAGGACTTCGTCTGTCAGATCATCAGTAGTGACTCGTACCATATATCTTGTTGATTCATTAACCGCATCAAGCATGAGTTTCAAGCCTGTTTCTGCATTGCTTGCAGCATGCTGCGGGCCATGACCAGCGTCATAGAGTACTAGTATGGGATCAAGATCCGCTTGAGCTCTAACCCCTATCTGAAAACTGGATAAGAGAATTATTACGGTCACTGCTACTGCAAGTACTCTTTTAGCAATCCTGAGCTGATTCATTTTGATATTCCGACCTTATGGCTCAGTCAGCGTGCCTGACCTTTGGCCGTGTTTTAAAGTTATCTTCATATGCCGTTGGTGATTAATCCGTTCTTCGCCAATCGATATACAGCTTACGTCGTTCTTTGTCTGTAGATATGCGAGTTTCATATTCCTCACGAATCTCAGCAATTCTCTGAGCCAAGAGATGGTAGCACATGTTGGTTTCCCGTGAAATGACTGCTTCCTGATAGAAACTTCTGCAGGTACAGTATAATTCGGGAATCACGAGGTATTGACGACCACGACCTTTCACAATCCAAGTCACTGATTCACTTGGGCTGAACTTGTATCTGACAATTTTCCGCTCTTCCACAGTCCTCAAAGCTTTAACAAACTTCTTCCCATACTTGTTTTTAAAATACTCAATGTCTTCTTGTGTAAGATTTTCTTTTGAGAGCCGAAGTATTTCGGATTGTGGAAGGGACATAATATTCACTCCATTTTCTTACATAACCATGTTAAAATGTTGTATATTAGAAAGCAAAACAACAATGGAAACCGTATTTGATGACAGAAGCATGGTAATCACAACTGATGATTCTTCAGTCCTTCTAATATCAGACCTTCACTTAGGGATTGAAGAAGAGCTGGCTGAGAGCCGAGGAGTACGTTTTCCCTATCAACATCCAGCCATGTTAGAAAGAATTGAAGTCTTAGTAGGGAAGTACAGTATATCACATCTGTTTATCATCGGAGATGTAAAACACTCGATTCTTACTGACAGTCACTATAATTGGGAAATTATACCAGAGTTCATGAAAACACTTTCGGATTATGTGGAAACAACTGTAATCCCAGGGAATCATGATGGTGATTTGAGAGCATTACTTCCTCGAAATATCAGTGTCACTGATGCATATGGTATATTGATTGGTTCTACAAATGAAAAGGTTGGTCTTCTGCACGGTCATTCTTGGCCTGCTGGAAATATTTTGGATGCCAAAATGATTGTCATTGGCCACAATCATCCAACGGTTCGAAGACATAGAGATGTATCTGTCCCTGAGATTGGTCGCGCCTCAAGACGACGATATGCAGGGACTGTACCGGTTGTTCTGAGGTCGAAGTTAGACAAAAACTGCGTTAGAAATGCAATCGGAGCACTTGAGATTCCTGAAGACCCGGAATGCACTTTGATTACTCTTCCAAGCTTCAACGAACTTCTGCCAGGGGTTTCCGTTAATTATCCTAAGTCTGTATTTCTTGGTCCCTTCTTCGAAAATCAGTGCGTGCACTTTTCAGATTCAGAGGTTTACAGCATTGATGGAATTTTTTTGGGGTCTGTGGAGTGGCTTCGAGAACGTTTCAACGAAATGATTAAATCCAGTCTAAGCAGGGACTGATTTGGACTCATGGGTCGGTGGTCTAGTTTGGTATGATTCTTGGTTCGGATCCAAGGGATCGCGAGTTCAAATCTCGTCCGGCCCACCATATCTAATTCTAAGTCAAAATGCCTGTCTTTTCTCAAGTTCTTCTACTGGGACCAAATCGTAGAGTGGGATAAAGAGTGATTATCAGGACAATCACACCACCTAGTGGATAGATAATGTTTCCACTAAGATAGAGTGTGAAAATCTGTATGACGAGGATTACTTGCAGTGTTATGAGTAGTGGAACAGACCGCATTTGTTGTTTTCGTACAATTAGGTTTTTTCTGTCAATGAGAGTGAGAATACCCACAAGAGCCACAACAAACACAAGGAGTATTAATCCAAGATATAAGCCAGAGAAATAATGTTGTGCATGGATAAAATGGGATTGGTCTTCTTGTAAAGCAGACTGAAGTAGGGGAATTCCTTCTGGCCACCCAAAACTTATCATGTAGCTGAATAGATTCGCATCATAGTTTCGATATTGCTGAATACAAAATGGATATGCTACTGGTGAGAAGACCCGTATAGCTTCGTTTTCGCCTAACGGTATTGTTATGATAGGTGGGAAACTGGCCAACACTGCGACTATGTAAGAAGTGATAAGTCCGACAGACAAAGGGACAACTATCTTCTCTGTCATTGATTCGCTAGCTAGAAGCCACGCAATAACAACAATAACAATTACGATGAGCAATCTTCCACTCCCGTTTACTACCCTACTAGTATAATATCACATTCTGAACTTATTCTTTCCGAAAGTTCGAATCTCGTCCGGCCCACCACTCATCTTTTTCTGAAATTCCGCAGTGTTATATGTTTTTGAAGCATATTCTGGGTGTGATTATCGAGAAGAAGGGTGTATTGTGAAGGCTTCAGCCAAAATCATTGCTGGAGTAGCCATTTGTATTGTCATAATTGGTTCATTCTGGTTCCTGTATGGTTCAAACAATTTTGGAGTGCCTTTCGAAACAATTGACAAGGGAGAAATATCAGGTTACGAATCGAGGGACAATGTCGCAGTACGAGATGAACTTGCTTGGGAGGATCTTTGGACAGAGATGCAGAGTATTTACTCACATCCTGATGATTTGCCTGAGGTTAACTTTGCAAAAGAGATTGTCATAGCTGTATTCCGTGGTTATTGTGGTTCCAATGGATATTCAATCACTATCACACAGATTGTTGTAACAGATTTTAACTATGTAGTCTATGTTCAAGAGTCAAGTCAAGGGGGTATGCTCACGGTTGTGACATATCCATATCATGTGGTCAAGGTTTCAGATTATCCATTGAATCTCCCAGTTCAGTTTGTGTTTAGCATGGTCTGAAGCAACACGCTACTATTAGTTCTTCATAGACAAAGCATAAAGAATGATAGCTGCTGTACCTGCAGGTCCAATATCGACTTGAGCATCTAGACTCCGACATTCTCCTAGGTCCATTTCCTTTCTGGAGAAAGAGCTATTGCTACCAGAGAGTATGATTACTATTCGTTCTTCTGCTTTTACTCGCTCAGATAGATGATTCAAGTCTAGGCGTTCTTTTGTGAGTACAGGCGATGTGATTAGTAGGGGATTTTCAATGGTCAAAACTTCCAAGACATCCTTGAGGTCAGGCAAGACCATGAAGTTCCGTTTCATCTTCATGGCTAATCGATTGGCTTCAGGGACACCAGCTTGTGCAGCTGAACCCTCAGCTTTGGAAACCACAAAGTTTGAGAATCCAAGTCCGTATACTACCTGAGCTGTTTCGGCTGTTTTTGATGCTGAATGGACATTATGCAAGACCACATAGATATTCTTGGGGGAGTCAGACAATTTTAGCACAAACCTCCTGTGCAATTAGATGAGATACTACTGGAGGTACACTCTCACCCACTTGATTGTATTGGCTGTCTGCAAAACCCGTGAAAACAAAGGAGTCAGGATAGCTCATCAATCGTGCATGTTCACGTACAGTCAAGAGCCTATTTTCAAAAGGATGTATATATCGAGAGAGACCGATTATTGATGTTGAAGGTTTGTTGGGAAACAAACGGACCCAGTTAGGTAAGCTTCTCGTTTTAGAAACACGAAATTGTTTCACACTCTGGCCCCAACGAGTTCTAGAAATAGCTTTGATTTTCTCTTCAGAGAGTGGATAGTCAATATGGTTCGGGACATGTGTTTCAGGGTCGAAGATCTGGTTCAGACCAAGACTTGGTAGATTTCCGATTGTTTCCATGACAGTCGGGGGCGTTTTTCGAGAGAACTTCAGTCTAATGTTACTGATAAAGACACGAAGTCGCCTAGATGGATTCCCATGTTGGTGAGCACGAATTAGGTTGATTTTTACATCATTAATTCCCACGCGCTCAAACTCTCTCTGAACAACCTCTTTACCACCAGCATGGAGTAGTGCTGCCACGTTCTCAATGACAAAAACCTGTGGTGAGAGATCACCAATAATTCGGATTGTGTCTAGTAGTAGTTTTGCTGATCCTTTACCATAGACACGCTCAGCTGCAGGTCTGTTACTGCTTGGATTGGCTTTACTGAACTCCTCACATGGTGGTGATGCTATAATGACATCTGGTGATTCGCCAAACTTCTCCTCGATTTGAAGGGAATGAAGAGTATGAATATCAGTTTGCCAAATAATTGAGTCTGGAAAATTGAGCTTGTATGTTTCTAGAGCTGAAGAGTCGCTATCTATGGCGAGATGTGTGTCATTGATGTAGGGTTTGAATCCATAGGAGAAACCTCCTGCGCCACAGAACAAATCAAGAATCTTCATGCACTTTTCACAATCCGTCTACTCAATGTTGCACATATGTTCGATTATAACAATGTCGAAGGAAGACTTCAAAAGCACCGATTATCTACGGCGTTTTTAAACTGCCACTTTGAGTGAGAGAAGATGGCGACAGGTTCAGGAAAAGGGAAGACAATTCTCTTTGGAGAGCACTTTGTAGTCTATGGACTTCCAGCTCTTGCAGCTGGTATAGCATCAGAAACGACAGCAACAGTTACACCGTTGAGCCCTGCAGGTTGGAAACTTGTAGATAATCGACCAGCTGTGCCCGGGTATAAGGAAGAAAAGTATGAAGAGCAGAGAGCATCGATTGAGAACATACTGAAACATCTTAAAATCGATATAACCAAGACTGGGTTTCAAATCGAGCTTGCAGGTGACTTGGTTTGTGCTTCTGGTATTGGAGCAAGTGCAGCAAGCTGCGTTGCTATTGCTAGGGCTTTGAATGATGAGTATTCACTAGGTTTGGATGTCTATCAAATCAATGAAGCAGCTTACATAGGAGAGATGGGGTATCATGGCACTCCTTCGGGTCTTGATAACACGGCATCAACTTTCGGAGGACTCATTTGGTTTGTGCGTGATTTGAAAGGAGGTGCACCCAAATTTGAGACTCTAAAACTTGAGAAATCAGCTAATCTTGTGATTGCATCAACAGGATTGACAGCTAGTACGAAGATAGTTGTTGGTGATGTCAAGAAAAAGAAAGAAGCTGACCCTGATTGGTTCGAGTCGATATCAAAGGAATATAACAAGCTAGTCAGTGATGCAAGAGATGCCTTGATTGGACTGAGATTTGATGAAGTTGGAGCTCTAATGAACAAGAACCACAGGCTACTACAACAACTGACAGTGTCTTGTAAAGAACTTGATAATTTGGTGAATGTTGCTCGCGAGAATGGTGCTATTGGGGCTAAAATGACTGGAACAGGTAGAGGAGGAAATATGATCGCTCTCGCTCCTGATAAAGCAACGATGAGGAAGATTGCAGATGCTTTGGAGAAAAGTGGCGCCGCAGGTGTATGGACCACATCATTTGGACTTTGAGGTGAGCCTATGATACTTGAAGAGTATATTTCTAAGTTGCGAAACGATGGAAAGATTACGACAATTAGAAAAAGTGTTTCAAAGAATCTGGAGATTGCTGGAATTCTAAAGACCCTCGAACCAGAAACTGTACTGTTTGAGAATGTAAAGGAGAGCAAGTTTCGTGTTGTTGGTAACTTGTTCTGTAATAAAATGCAAGTTGCAGACTATTTTGGGATAACAACTGAGCAGATAATTCCAACACTAGCAAATGCTATTGAAAATCATAGTGATCCAGAGGAAACTGACAAGGCTCCTTGTCAAGAGGTGATTGAAGAGACAGTAGACCTTGACCTTTTACCGATACTATTTCATAACGAGATTGATGGAGGACCATATATTTCCTCAGGGGTTGTAGTAGCATCAGATCCTGAATATGGACAAAATTTAGACTTCCATAGAGCCATGCAGATTAGTAAAAACCGAATGGTGACTAGAGTAGTTAGTGGACGCGACTTCCACAAGTTCCTTGAAAGAAATAGCGAGGTTGATGTAGCATTCTGTGTGGGAAACACACCTGAAGTGTTGATAGCGGCTGCAACCTCCGTGGAAACTGGGATAAATGAACTGGGCATAGCAAATGCTCTTCGACCTATTCGAGTGACTAGGGCTAAAACTGTAGACTTGATGATTCCTGCAGATTGCGAATTTGTTCTTGAAGGTAGGGTGGTGCTCCAAGAAAAGCACGCTGAAGGACCATTCATCGATCTAACAGAAACTGTAGATGTAGTTCGACAAGAGCCAATATTCGAAGTGAAAAAGATAACTCACAGAAAGAACGCAATCTGGCAAGGATTGCTACCAGGACGTTCAGAACACAAGATACTGATGGGCATGCCTCGAGAACCTACAGTATTCAAGAAGATAAAGGAACGTGGAATTAACGTTCTTGATGTCTACATAACTCCAGGTGGAGCAAGCTGGTTACATGTTGCAGTGAGGATTCAGAAGAAGAACGAGGATGATGGTATTCAGGCTCTAGAGGCAGCCTTCGCTGGACACAAGAGTGCAAAGCACATCTGGGTCTATGATGATGACATAGACATCTACTCTGACGAAGATCGAGAATGGGCAATGGCCACCCGGTTCCAAGCAGATGTTGATTTACTCATTAAGGATCGCGAACCAGGAAGTTCTCTTGACCCTAGTGCAGAACCTGGAACCAAACTGACAACAAAGTGTGGATTTGACTGTACAAAGGTTCTTGATGCAAAAGGAAAGAGCTTCAGCAAAGCTAGGTTCCCGGAAGTGGACCTCAAGAAGTATTTAGGTGATTAACATGGGACTAGAACTGACACAAGAAGAAAAGGAGATGCTTGATGGAAAGCATGGTAGAGCTACGCAAAAGTCCATAGAAATAATCACGACATTAGGAGAGATTTACGGAGCTGAAAGACTCATACCGGTTTCAAGTGTACAGATTGCTGGAGTATCCTATCATAATCTAGGAGAAGCAGGACTCGAATATCTGGCTGAAATGGCAGAAGATGGTAGAACAAGAGTTCTAACCACATTGAATCCTGCAGGAATGGACCTTTCTGAGTGGAGAAAGCATGGAATTAGTGAAGATTTTGCCATAAACCAACAGAGAGTTGTTGAAGCCTTTGAAAAGATGGGGGTGATTACCACATGCACATGTACACCTTATCTAATTGGAAATCTGCCTCATTTTGGAGAACACATTGCATGGGCAGAGTCTTCTGCTGTTTGTTTCTCAAATTCAGTGATAGGGGCTTTCACAAATAGGGAGGGGGGTCCTAGTGCGCTTGCATCAGCATTGACAGGGAGAACTGCAGAGTATGGTCTCCATCTTCAGGAGAATCGGGTTGCTCAGGTGAAATACGAGATAGACGTAGAGCTGAAAGAAACAGATGATTTTGGCTTATTGGGGCAAGTAATTGGAGAACGGACAGGTAAAGAGATTCCATATATCACTGGAATTAAACACGCAACCATGGAAGAATTGAAGTCTTTTAGTGCGTCAATCGCAACATATGGTGGGGTTGCAATCTTCCATATAGAAGAAATCACTCCCAATAGAACAACAATTCCAGAAAAGACAGAGGTCATCACGAGAAACGATTTGAATAAAGCCCGAGCTGCACTTGATGATGAAGATGCAGAGATTGATTTCATCAGTGTGGGATGTCCTCATGCAAGCATCAAGGAAATTGCTAGTATAGCAGAGATGCTTGATGGAAAGCAGGTGTCCGATGGGAAGACTGTCTGGATTACGACCGCAAAGCCAACAAAAGATCTTGCAATAAAGATGGGATTTTATGACAAGATAGAGAAAGCTGGTGCATTCCTTGTTGCTGATGCCTGCTGTGCGGTAGCGCCACTAGAAGGTAGGTTTACTGGTCTGATGACCGACTCTGCAAAAGCATGTTTCTATGCTCGAGGAAAGAACAAGTTCAAGACGGAGATTCGAACTGTTGAGGAGTGCATCAAGGAGGCTGTGTCTTAGTGCAAGGCCGGAAGATTTTCAAGGGTAAGGTAATGGGCGAAGCCCTAGTAACAGGTGAAGACATCTCATTCTATGGAGGATGTGACCCAGAAACTGGGGAGATAGTTGAGAAAGGTCATCATCTAGAGGGAAAATCTGTTTCTGGCAAGGTACTTGTCTTTCCCACTGGTAAAGGTTCTACAGTTGGTTCATACGTCCTTTACGCACTGAAAAAAGCTGAGAAAGCCCCACTTGCTATAATAAACAGAACGACTGATCCTGTAATAGCTGTAGGGTGCATCATCTCAGAGATTCCTGCAGTCGACCAGATTGAGATTGAGAAAATCAAGACTGGACAAAAAGTGGAGGTTGACGCCGATAATGGCGTCGTTTCCATAATTGAATAGAACTTAGAATCGTTGTACCTGAGGTTCGAAGTCCTCAGGGGTGAAGGCAGGCTCGCTTTCCTCTGGCAAATCGCCTCTCTCTTTAAGTGTTTGAGCTGTTAAGAGATAGTATACTAGTGCCAGAGATTTACGACCACGATTATTTGTCGGGATAACGAGATCCACATTTGTTGTCACGTTATCAGTGTCACAGAGAGCAATAACAGGGATACCTATTTTTGCAGCCTCAGAGAGAGCTTGCTGATCTGTCCTTGGGTCTGTCAGGATTACTACATCAGGTTCAATGTAGGTTCGTGGACCTGCAATGTTGGGATTAGTAAGTGTTCCAGGTACAAAACGTTCAGTGAATGCGTTAGCTCCAATAAAGTGAGCGAATGTTTCTACAGGCCTTTTACCATATACTCTTCCTGAAACCACTACTATTTTCGATGGATCAAATCGAGCTAGGAATTTAGCTGTCACTCGAATTCGCTCATCGGTTTTTCGAACATCAAGAACGTATAGTCCAATAGGTCTCTGTCGATAAACGAATGGTTCCATATCTTGTGTCTTTACTTGGGTTCCGATATGGCAACCTGCTGCGAGGTAACGATCCATCGGTGCCAAGAGCTCTAAATCAGCGACTTCTATCTCACTCATTCTACTTAACCTCCGCTGTTTCAGTAGTGGCAAATGCCATGAAACTGTCAATAATATCAATATGTGCAAGTAGCATCCTTCGACAACAATACCGGTTTAATCCAATATTATCGAGTACTATTGCAGGGTCTTCTCCTTGTCGAACTTCTCGTTTGAATTGCTCAAACTTGTCTGCAACTACTTTACCGCAAGTGAAACATCGTACTGGTATAATCATTCTTGAATCGCCTCACCTGTATGATTTCTGATAGCGTGAACGAGCTGAAGGGCCACCGAATTTCTTTGGCTCGGTTCTTCGTGGATCTCCAACCAACATCGTTCGGTCATGATCAATCATCTTTGATCGTGCTTCAAAGTCCTGGCTCATTTGGAAAAGTCCTGTGGATATTGCCATTCGTACGGCATCAGCCTGACTCATGAAACCGCCACCTTCGCTTCGCACCTTGATATCATATCGCTTCCACCCTTCTCCGAAAAGAATCAGTGGTTCCATGATACGCATGCGGGCAAGCTCGGGTTGCAAGATCTCCAGAGGTTGACCATTAATCCTAATTCGACCAGCGCCATCTCTTATTGTGGCTTTTGCCAGACTTGTCTTTCTCTTGCCAGTACTGACTACAACTCTCATCCTAGTTTACCTCCGGATTTCTCCAACCAAGTTCGTGACTCAGGTCTGCAACCGTGATGAACTTCTGTTTCATGCTCGTATATTTTGCACCCTCAAGCACAATCTTTTCTGAATCTGCATATCTCTCTGGAACTCCCATGTACACCTTGATACGTTTGAGTGCTTCTTTTCCTCGGGGTGTGGGCCACGGTAGCATTCCACGGATCATCCGTCTCACCATTTTATCAGGACGACGTTGATGAAATGGACCTCTTGTTGGGTTATAGGAGGTGCGAACATTGAATTTCTCTTTGAACTTCTCAATCACTGTTCTGCGTTTGCCTGTGATTATGGCTTTCTCGATGTTAACGATTACAATGTTGTCACCGAGTAGAGCAGCTTTTGCAGCTTTTGCTCCTAGTCGACCAACAACCATATTCTCGGCATCATAGATTTTGATATTATCAGTACTCATCAGAACCACCTATACAATGATTGTAACTCCTTTCCCTTTGGGAATCTGAGTGAGTAGCTCATCAATGGATATCAATGAACCACCAGCTCCGACTATTACTGTTCTTGCAGCTGTAGATGCATTAAGAGCTGCTACAGTCACTTTATGAGAGAGATTGCCTGATCCTAGTACCTTTCCCGGTACTACAATGATATCTCCCGCACTGGTATAGCGACTGATTTTACCAATATTTACTGTAGCACGTTGGCGAGCCGGTCTAGCTAAAAGCTCTGCAACTCGCTTCCATATTCCAACATTATGTTTAGCAGAAGTTTTTCTTAGCGCATTGATAAGAGCGCGTGTGTTGGGGTCAGTTGGTCCAGATTTGACGGATCTTTCCATAGTATCATACCTCACAGTGAATTTGCATAGTCAAGAGCCAACCTGATTCTTTCTTTCAGTAACTCAGAAGATTTCTCAACAATTTCCTCGGGACTTAACGCACCTGTCGATTCCACCTTAAACAGAAATGCATCTTTCTTGGAGTCAATGGTGATTGCATCAGGCTCACAGACTTCAACACAAGCCTCACAAAGGCTACAGTCCAGAGTGTTTTGAGTCGATATTGTATCGCCATCAATCAAGAGAATGTTCTTTGGACAAACATCAACACAATCACCGCACTGATTGCATTTCTTCTTGTTTACCTCAACAATGGGTACATACTTGTATGAAACGGTTGATACTGGCTGAAATTTCGCGTTCTCCACACCTTTTCCAAGTCGAGCATATGCTTCGATAATTAGACGTTGATTAGGGGCTAGTTTTACCAGGGGAATATCTCCTGATGAAGGAACTACTTTCGGGTCTTGTGAAGTCAGGTCGCGGGAGTAGATTATTCTCTCTTCATCGCCTGTTTCTTCCTCTAGAGTGAGTGTGCACTGACAAAGGCTGCATCCTTTACCTTCACAATCACATTCCTCTGGCAGGTTGTAACTTTCTAGATCGGTAATAAGCGGAATTAGACCTAATCTATGTGCAAGCATCTCATCGTACATCACGCTTGTGTTCTCAAGAACAAGCACTTCATCTATTGCCATCGCGGGCAATCTGGTAAGCATGGTTCTGCGCAATGCATTTGCAAACGCAACATCCACACCTTCCACTAAGAAGTGAATGATGTTGTCTTGTTTGTGAATTATCGTGATTTCCATCGACTCACCCGACCGTAATTTTCAGTCCATACCCAAAAGACATGCTTTCCCGGACGGACTCGCCATTTGACTGGATATAGTCAGATGGCTCACTCGCCCATGTCCTGGGCATCTTCGCCTGATTTCTCTGAACATAAAAGGCTTGTCCTACGGCTAGCTTTATCCAAAAAAGAGTGCTGAGTGAAAAAAGTCTATGCTGCAACCTGTACCATATCACGCAGTCCATTTACGATTAATTTGTAACCAGTGAGACGTTGCTTTGGATCAATGGCAACCATACCAACAGTTGGAACTCCGAGTAAATCTTGCACTGATTCAGGTCTCATTGAACCTGGAAGGTCTTGCTTATTGGCAATGGCGATGACTTTTACGCCATCTAGCTGATTCTTATACTTTTCAAGCAGCTGTCGAGTCTTAAGAACTGCTTTTGGACTGCTCTCTGTGACAACGACGACCATTTTGCTGCCTCTCATGAAGTCAGGCCATAAGAATTCGAAGTGAGACTGGCCACCCATCTCGATCAAGGAAACTTTCGTGCTACTGTCGATTGTTATTGTACCGCAGCTCATACCTGCAGTTGGTTGATAGTTGGCCTCTAACTTTGGTGCCCTATCTGTGAGGAGTTTGATTAGTGTGGACTTGCCCGCATAGCCAGACCCCATCAGGGCAACCTTGACATACTCTGTCATGAGTTTTGACTCCAAGTAGAAGGTGTTTGGTTAGTGTATAGGTTGCTGTATTTCGTGTGTAATACTCACTATTTGAAAAATGCCTTTCTGAAGCACTACTTAAGACTGGTGAAATAACCGAAGAGGAAATCGCAAAAGGCGCTAGATAGAAGAGCTTAACAGTAAAAGCGAATTTCTCCATCGAGTGAGATTGAGATGTCCTTCAAGGGTCCAGATATTATCATCATTGAGGAAGGAGCCCTAAGTGAGCTTCAACTACTGATGAAGGACTATTCCAATCCTATCTGCGTGACTGATGAACTGATTCATTCGCAATATTCTAAACGTTTAGAGAGTGCAATTGGAAAACCTTGCAGATGGTTATTTGCTTCCACATATCGGGCTGATACTAATACTGTTCTTGGGAAAGTCGATATCGTGTTAGGGTTTGGGGGAGGAAGCAGTCTAGATGTAGCTAAACTGATCTCTCGAGATACTGGTATCAACTGGATATCAATACCAACAGCAGCATCTCACGATGGGATAGCAAGCGAGGTTGCATCTGTCAGTCACAATGGCTACAAATATTCGGAAAAGTGCAAGGGACCTCTTGCAGTCATTGCAGACACTTCAATCATCTCAAGAGCACCACCTAGATTGAAACTTGCAGGGCTCGGAGACGTAATCTGTAAGGCCTCTAGTTTAGCGGAATGGAAATTAGCTCATGAAATAAAGAATGAGCCTTTTGACGACATGGTCTATGTGATGGTACAGAAGGCGTTGGATTCTATACTAGTGAGCGATGATCTTGAAACCCTAATAAGTGCTGAAATCGAAGCAGGCCGTGCTATGAGTATTTTTGGAAGTTCACGACCTTGCTCTGGAACTGAACACGCTATTTCTCATGCCATGGATAGAAACAATGCTGAATTGCATGGATTACAGGTCGCATTCGCCACACCACTTTGTCTTCATTATCTTCTAGAAACTGGATGTACAGAGTACAAACCGGGCGATATGATGACTTTCATGTCGGAGAGAGGAATGCCAACTACATTATCAGGGATGAAGATTAGTGAAGACCAGTTTATTGATAGTATACATCATGGGCTTAACATTATGGAGAAGAGGAAAAGATATTCTGTCTTAAGCCACCTGCATGTTGATGATGCATCGCTAAGGTCAGTAATGAAAGATTTGGGGTATTGACATACCAACCACTTCGACAGTTTTAAAAGAAGTTAGATTGACGACGCAGAGGAACCTATCCTTCGTAGGAGAGGTCAAGTTTGCAAATACCGATGAAGAACTAAACTGAGGTAGAAAACAATGCCAAAGCCAAGTTTTGTTGAATGGGAGCCTACTGAGGAACTTCAGAAGAAAGCCCTCGATGCTCTAGAAATAGCCAAAGACACGGGTCGTATCAAGAAAGGTATCAATGAAGCGACAAAGAGTATTGAGCGTGGTATAGCACGTTTAGTAATAGTTGCTGAGGATGTTGAGCCTCAAGAAGTAATCATGTACTTACCTGGTCTTTGTGACGATAAGAAAGCTCCTTACATCTTTGTGAAGAGTAAGGCGGATCTTGGAAATGCTGCAGGTATAGAGCGACCTACTGCCGCTGTTGCAATCATTGTTGAAGGTAAGGCAAAAGAGCTAGTTGATGATCTTGTAGAGAAAATCAACGGTCTCCGTAAGTAAATTCTGGGTGATGACCGACAATGAGCAAAGAAGAAGAAGAAGCAACTCCATCAATTCCTGCAGAGGTCATCCAGCTATTAGGAAGAACTGGAGTGACCGGTGAAATCACGCAAGTCCGTGTGAAGATTCTGGATGGCAGGGACAAGGGTCGAGTCCTGACTCGGAACGTGAAAGGACCAATTAGAATGGGAGACATCCTAATCCTAAGAGAAACTGAACGTGAAGCCCGTAAGATGAGGAGGCGCTAGCCATTGGTAGGAACACAGAAGTGCTCGTTCTGCGGAAAGGATATTGAGCCTGGGACAGGATCTGCTTTTGTTCAAACCAAAGATGGGGCGGTTTTTTGGTTCTGCTCTAACAAGTGTAAGGTGAATAGACTCAAACTCCAGTATAAGCCGAGAGACACACGATGGACCGCAGACTATGAGAAAGGCGGCAAGATTTCGAGATAATTCAAACGACCGTAGTGTGAAACCAAAGGTGGTCAATGCCACCTGAGGTTTCCTCTATGCCTTTTCTACTTCTTCTTTTACAAAATCAAAGATCGCTAAAGCCAGCGCATTGATATCTTCTTGAGATATTCCTCTCGAGTCTTTTCCCAGAAAGTGAATTAAAGACTGAAGAACATCATTCGAAATGTCGCGATTCTCAATCGCGTTTTTCACAACATTTCGAATCTCCATTGTATAATCAGCATCGCCTGAGATGTATTGCTTGATGTACGCTCTAGTTTGTTCTTCTGCACCAGAGGACTCTTTGAGACCTCCTTTACCAGTCCAAAGCTCAATCTCTTTTGTAGCAGTTTCTGGAGCATCAGAAGCATGTGCAATGTTTACTCCGGCCCAAATACCATACTTACCCCGAAGAGATGTGGGGTCAGCCTTTTGGACAAAGGTTGCACCGAGTGCGTCGCGAACTCCCTGAATTACGTTATCACCTTCAAAAATCATGGACAGTACTGGAGCCGAAGATATGAAATCAACTAACCATGGAAAAAATAGTTTCTCTCTATGAACTGCATAGTGTAGCTTAGCTAATGATTTCGGGACCTTCATCTCGCGAAATGCGCATATTTTGTAGCCTCGATCTAACAGGGCTTCTAGAACTAATGCGCTGACTCTTCGTCGTACTGTACCGTCTGGCTTAATTATTACTAACGAGCGTTCCAAATTATTTCACCTATTGCTCTACGGGATACATGAATTCTGTATCTACATCTTTCGCGGGAAAATGCAAGAATATAACACATTTCATTCGACGTACTTTGGTAAAAACGACACTTTCATAACTATAACTCGGTGTCCAACAGCCAATTCCTTGTGAGGTGCCAGCCATGACAAGTAAAGCCAAGTTACGTTCCCCAATCGTCACTGTCTTAGGACATATTGATCATGGAAAAACCTCTTTACTTGACAAGATGCGAGGAACAGGAGTTCAAGAGAGAGAGGTTGGTGGCATCACTCAGCACATTGGTGCTTCATTCTTTCCGACTGAAACAATCCTTTCGATTTGTGGAAATCTACTAAAAACTGTTAACACAGAACTGACTATTGATGGACTACTGTTTATTGACACACCTGGTCATGAAGCATATCTTAACCTCAGAAGACGGGGTGGTGCAATAGCAGACATAGCAATTCTTGTAATTGACATCAATGAGGGGCCACTTACCCAGTCATACGAGTCGCTCAAAATCCTACAATCCGGGAAGACTCCATTTCTTATAGCAGCAAATAAGCTTGACAAGGTTCCTGGCTGGCGAGAAAAACCCGGGATGACTCTTTTCGAAGCGATTAAGGCACAGAGTCAAACAGTGCAGAATGAGATTGATAGAAGACTCTATGAGATTGTAGGAGCTCTCTCTGCTAATAATATTCAATCAGAACGATTTGATCGTGTGAAAGACTTCAGAAAAACCGTAGCAATCGTCCCAACTAGTGCCAAGACAGGAGATGGAATTGCTGAGCTCCTGATGGTCCTCTCAGGGCTGACTCAGCAATATATGAAAGAGCGGTTGAGAATATCCGAAGGTCCAGCGAGAGGTGCCATTCTGGAGGTACGAGAGGAAACGGGATTAGGTATCACCCTAGACACAATAATTTACGAAGGTATACTCAAGAAGACTGACACAGTAGTGATTGGTGGACTTGATGATGTAATTGTAGCTAAAATCAGAGCCTTGTTATTACCAAAGCCACTAGATGAGATTAGAGACCCGAAGGAGAAATTTACTCATGTAGACAAGGTTCATGCAGCAGCTGGTGTTAAAATTGTGTCACCAGATATAGAAGGAGCTGTTGCTGGTGCTCCAGTATATGCAGTTACAGACTTGGAGAATCTAGAAAAAATAAAACAAAAAGTCAGAGATGAAGTCGGAGCAATACGAATTCAAACGGACAAGTCAGGAGTTGTTTTAAAGACAGATACATTGGGCTCTTTGGAGGCTGTGACTCGATTTTTGCAAGAACGAAAGGTTCCTGTGAGAGCTGCTGATGTGGGACCCATTGTAAAACGAGATGTCATTGAGGCTCAAGCATCTGGTGACACAGACCCTCTAAATGCTGTGGTTCTTGGGTTCAATGTCAAGTTCGCACCAGACATTGAAGATTTGGCTGCAGAGTTAGGTGTTGAGGTTTTCTTGAATCAGGTAATTTATCGACTCTATGATGAGTATAATGCTTGGTTAATTGTGAAAAGAGAGCAGGCAAAAGCAGAGTCTCTTAGCTCCATCATTCGACCAGGAAAAATCGAGTTAATGCCGGATTATGTGTTTAGACATAGCAATCCAGCTGTTGTTGGTGTTAGGGTTCATGGTATTATTAAACCAAGAACTGGATTGATCAATGAAGAGGGAAAGCGAGTTGGTACAATCCTTCAGATTCAGGACAGAAGCGTGAATATAGAAGAGGCTACAGATGGGATGGAGGTAGCTGTATCGATTCGAGGCCCTACAATTGGGCGACAAGTGAAGAATACGGATGTTCTGTACACTGATGTTCCTGACAAACACATAATGGTAATCAGAAAGAAGTTCTTGGATGATCTTTCACCAGCAGAAAAAGACGTACTTGAAGAACTGACCACTATCAAAAGAGCCAGCGGGGCTTTTGTTTGAACATTGTTTCCCATTGACAACGTTTTTAGGCACTTCGGAGAAAATCACCGATGCAGCGGGCAGGATGGGCCGTTTGCCGCGGCTGAAACCACATGGCACTAGTGGCATCAGTAACCCCGTGGAGGATGAAACCCAACTGCGGCGAGTTTCGCTGTGGGACCATGATTGGCAGTCTCTGGAGTCTGTCACGAACAAAGCAACATTCGTAGGTTTGTTGTGATTGTCTTAGACTTCCGAACCGGGTCAGGCCCTGGCGGGAACAGCCCTAAGGATGAGTGGTGGAGCCCCAGAGGTAGCTGCCATGAGAAACGCAACGAGCCAACTCACTGTGGGAAGGACATTCGATACATAGGGATCCGCTGCACCTCTTCCTTCCCAGTTATCATAAAATGATAATCTACGGTAATGTTTAAGAGAAAATTCTAGTCCGCAAAGCACCAAGCTGGGGTATCCAAGCTTGGTATGGAGCTGGATTGCTATAGGCAACTGTTAGCAGTCCTGCAAACATCCAGTGTCGTAAGACTCGAGGGTTCAAATCCCTCCCCCAGCGCCAATATTCATTTTCATAATTTCAGGTGAAGACGCGTATCACAGAATGGACACAGAATAATATCCACATCCACTGGAGTGGCATTCACATAATTGAATTGATTACCACAATTGGGGCATCTGAAAATTTCAGAGTTTGGAGTTGCCTGAGCTGGTAGAGCATGTTTTCTCATAGACTCCAAAATTCTTTCATCTTCTGAAACATTTGTTGGTGTAATAGGTCTACCTTTAGCCCACTGATATGCTGCATAGAGTCCGAAGACCACTATCGGGGTATAGATGAACATGTAGAATGGTATCAATTCAAGCGGCAATATCATAGTTATACCAATCACACCAAGGGGTCCGAGAATGAGAAGCAAAAGAACTACTAACCATCTCCCACTAGATGGCCTAGCTTCTTGTTGGTATGGATCATAATAGTCATCATTCATCATGTTGTGCACTCTGCTACAAACTACTATACAAGCCCTTCTAACCTCTTCTATCGTACATCTATAAAGTGAAATCCAAAATAGAGAGGGAACACGGGCCATGTAGGCCCGGTTCTAAAATCTTGAAAATTCTATCTTGCTGTGACTTTCTGGACAATACCAACAGCCACAGTCATTCCCATATCACGAACAGCAAACCTACCGAGCTGGGGGAAGTCCTTGTAGCTCTCAATGACCATAGGCTTCAGAGGAACCAGTTTTGCAATCATGGACTCGCCTTTCTTGACAAAGTCTGGGTTCTCTTCTATGACTTGGCCACTTCGCTGATCAAGCTTCTGGAGGATTTGGTCGAACCTGCATGCAACTTGAGCAGTGTGAGCATGAATAACTGGAGTGTAACCAACTGTGATAGCACTGGGGTGTTGAATAACCATCACCTGACCGGTATAGTCAGTAGCTACTGTGGGTGGATTGTCAGTGGGACCAGCCACATCACCACGACCAAGATCTTTCCTCTCGATACCTCGCACATTGAAACCAATATTATCACCGGGTACTGCTTCTGGCAACATCTCATGATGCATCTCGATGGACTTGACCTCTCCGGTCTTGTTCGGAGGCATAAAGACGATTTTCATTCCAGTCTTCATGACACCGGTTTCGACACGACCAACTGGTACAGTACCAACACCCTTGATTGAATACACATCATTGATAGGTACTCGTAGGGGTTTGTCAGTGGGCTTTGGTGGAAGCTCAACTAGGTCGAGTGCCTCGAGAAGAGCGGGACCATCATACCATGGTGTTATTTTTGGAGTCCTTTCCTTTAGGTTAGCAGCATCAAGAGCTGAGGTCGGAATGAATGGAATCTGGTCAAGTTTGTAACCGATGCTCTTTAGGAATCCACCTACTTCTTCCTTGACCTCTTTGTATCTGTCTTCGCTGTACTTAACACTATCATCATCCATCTTGTTGATACAAACTATGAGGCTTGGCACGCCAAGTGTCATAGCTAGGTAAGCATGCTCCTTAGTCTGACCACCAGGACCAACTCCTGCTTCAAACTCACCTTTCTTTGCAGACACAACAAGCAGACCAACATCAGCCTGTGAGGCTCCAGTGATCATGTTCTTGATGAAGTCTTTATGTCCAGGAGCGTCAATGATGGTGTAATAGTACTTGTCAGTTAGGAACTTGAAGAAGGCGATGTCAATAGTCAGACCTCGCTCTCGCTCTTCCTTCAGACGGTCCAGCGCAAAAGCCCATGCCCAGCTGGGCCGCCCAAGTTTCTCTGCTTCGGCCTTATGCTGTTGGAAAGTACGCTCGTCAACAGCGCCTGTTTCGTATAGGAGGCGACCTGTCATGGTGGACTTACCATGGTCGACGTGACCAATGACTACCAGATTCAGGTGCTCCTTATCTTTCTTGGACAAGGCATTATTCTCCTTATTTTATGTTAGTCGGTCCCCTAAGGTGGGAACCTGCTTGGCTCTCACCTTTTGGGATGCTTTTAATCGTTTCGACAGGTTCACTCGACCATTGGAGAAAAGAGCCCTCAATACAATAATAATAGGCGAATAGTTTTACTAGAAGTTGCTATCCTACAAGGTCAGGTATAGAATCTGGTTTTTCTTTCAAATCTTGCAGATTCTCTAACGGAATCCATCCTTCTTCTCCTAGTGGAGTTCGCACCCAAGCCCAACCACTCTCTTCATCCAGAACAATGACTTCTTTGCCTGCTTCAACTGTCAGCTCTCGTGCGTTGTAGTCCTGAAGAAACTGATACTGTCCTGATTTTGATGTGGATTCAAGGTATGTTTTTGGTACCCATCCATGAACTCCAGAACTATTGCGGCACCAGAGCCATCCCTTGAACTCGGTTTCTCGCTCCTCTCCCTCAACCAACTCCCCTTTCTTGGCAAGCAATGGGACTTGAAACTCATTTTTGTGATTCTTGATCACTTTTAGTATCTTCATGGCTTCACTCACTGAACAAGTTCTTTAATCCAATCACGTATCATGTCCCAATCACGAAAATCAATCTTTTCGGGAACGTCCTCACCGGGTGGCAACTGGCTTTTTACTATTCTCTTTACAAGTGCACGAACGACAAGATTGTATTTCTTAAACTCAAACTTACCCCCGATTAAAGCAGTCGAGATAGGGGAAAGCCCTGGATATTTCTCAGGCATACTGTCCAAGTAGTTAGCCTGTGCCTCAGCGACCTTGTCAGGATTACCTGCATATCCACTTACAACAAAGAGCGCCACTTTGGTCTTGGAGAGGGCTTCCAGCTTCTGCTCAATGAATTGTAAAGGGCGCTTTGTCCATTGGCCAGCCTGAATACCACTTCCTATAATTACGAGACTATATTCTTCAGGTTCAGGAAAGGGTACTTCTTTCTCAAGGTGAACAACATCTACTTGAGCTCCAAGCTCTCTAGCGGTATTACTCATCTCTTGAACTACTTCGGTAGTTGTTCCATATCGAGTTCCATAGCAAATCAGGACCTTATTCATCATGATTAATCACAAGAAAAAAAATCAAAGCCCCAGAAAATGGTTTCGACTTGATACCGCTATAGTATCAATTCGCGGATGATTTTACTAGAAGTTAGTCACTAAAT
>JBHLQJ010000004.1:0-29571 GCA_048884945.1 Candidatus Thorarchaeota archaeon
TCAGGGTTATCTACAGTAAGCCAAACTCCCTTGTTTAGGAACTCATCCTGTCCAACAACGCATCCAGGTTCTGGTATAGATGTCATCTCAACTTTCTCGACATGCTCTCCTTTTCCTCGCCTGTAGTTAGTTATGGCCTCATGAAGAGCATCAGCAGCAAGGTTTGAGCAATGCATCTTGATTGGTGGCAATCCATCAAGCTCGTCTGCCACATCCTGACGTGTAAGCTTCATCGCATCTTCCAATGTCATACCCTTGACCATCTCAGTCGTCATACTTGTGGTAGCAATCGCTGACCCACAACCAAAGGTCCTAAATTTAGCATCGGTTATGATATCACCATCGATGCGAATATAGACCTCCATAATATCTCCACAAGTTGGATTTCCAACTTTTCCGACAGCAACATCATCCCCTTCCAATGTACCAACGTTTCTTGGATTGCGGAAATGATCAAGAACCTTTTCGCTATATTTGGTTGATTTCATTTTACATCACCCATTCTTGGTTTTGTATATTGGAGATAGTTCTCTTAGTCGTGAAACTACTTGTGGCACGACCTCAAGTACTATATCAATGTCTTCATCTACGTTGAATCTGCCTGTTGTCAATTGGAGCGAGCCATGTGCTTCTTCATGCAAAAGCCCTGTCGCGATTAGTGTGTGGGATGGCTCTAGTGTTTTCGATGTGCACGCAGATCCTGTTGAAACAGATATTCCCAAATCTTTGAACGAAAGTAGAATGGATTCACCTTCAATTCCATCAAATCTGAAATGAGCATTAGATGGAAGCCGGTCCGTTGGATGCCCATTAAGATGGCTATCAGGCACTTCTTCAAGAATCTGTTTGATCATTCTATCTCGATATTTTTGGAATCGTTTCACTTCCATATCCATCTCTTTCTGCATTATTTCTGTTGCAATACCCATTCCGACTATCCCTGGAATATCCTCACTGCCTGATCTGAGACCCTTCTCCTGTCCTCCTCCAATAATTATGGGGTTCACTCTAAATTTCTTCTGCATGTACATAACACCTACTCCCCTGGGTCCATATAGGTCGTTAGATGAGAGCGCCATGAGGTTGATGTTGTCTTTTTTCACATCAATAGGAACAAGTCCTTCACCAGCAACAGCATCCGTATGAAATGCGATTCCCTTCTCTGCTGCAAGTTTTCCTATCTCATGAATTGGCTGGATAGTACCAATCTCGTTACTTGCTATTCCTATTGAGATGAGAATTGTTTGATCTGTTATTCGACGTTCAAGTTTTTGCACGTTTATCTTGCCATATTGGTCAACAGGGACCTTTGAAATCGAAAATCCCTCCCTCTCAAGGTACTTTGCAATGTTGTGTATCGAGATGTGTTCTATCTCTGAAATGATGATGTGATTTCCCTTGTTCTTGTTTCTAAGGGCATAGCCGATGATTCCCAAGTTTATTGCTTCTGTTGCACCAGAAGTAAAGACAATCTCGTCCTCATCTGCATTGATAAAGTTCGCAATCTTCCTCCTACTTACCTCTAATGCCTCTGTTGCTACATCTCCTACGTGATGTAGTGATGATGGATTCCCAAATGACTCATGGAAATACTTCGTCATTCCTTCAATTACTCTGGGATCGACTGGTTTTGCACTCTGATAATCGAGATAGACTTCTTTCATTTCTCTATCAACCTTTTTCTAGAACCACATGGTTGCATCTGCTTCTAGGGCAAGGTCATTAAGTGTTGCAGCTCCAACAATCTTTAGGTCTGGGTCCAGTTCTACTTTTTCCCATCCCAACATCTGTTTGGATGCTTCGCACACGTAAATGGGAATACCCATTTCAACTGTCTTCTTCATTATCTCCTTAAGACTTGGAAAACTACCTAACTTTATCTTTTCAGCAGCTCCTGGTTGAAGAACTCTCAACGCTTGTCCCAAGAAGTAGACTTTTGCATCAATGTCCATTGCCTTAGCGCTCTGAGCTAGCACAAACGGAGAGTATTGACGTTCAGGATCATCTGATGTTTGCACATATAAGATACTACTCACACGCTATTCCTCCTTCTTCTTAATGAGAAATCTCTGCACTCCATCTTCGAGACGTTCAAAGCTCAATAGAATGTGTCCGGTTCGTTTAGCAAATCGCTTGATGTCCTCCTCAGCCGCAGGATCATCAGCGAGCATCTCTAGTACTTCGCCAGGCTTTAGCCTATCAATTGCTTCTCGGGTCTGGAACAATGGTTGCGGGCAGAATAACCCCACACAATCTAGACTCTCAACTGGCTCCATATCCGACATGGATTTCACACCTAACGATTGTTAATTACTTCTTATAAGTTTGGTTATCTCGACCTGTTCATTCGTACTCGTTTAAATCTAAGTTTGTACAGACCATAACTAGCGAACTCTGGAACGTGAATCTATGGTGAAAACTAGCCGAGCTGCAGTTGTTCCAAAACCCAATGAAGATTTAATTATCGAAGAATATGAAATCCCAAAATTAGAACCTGGAGCCGCCTTGATGAAGGTTGCACGCGGAGGTGTATGTGGAACTGATGTCTGGCTCTGGCAAGGAAAACTTGCGGGAGTGCCTTATCCCCTAATTCTGGGTCATGAGGTTGTTGGCACAATAGAGTCAATTGGTCCAAAACCAATCAAGGATCTTGATGGCAATGAGTTGAAGGTCGGAGACCGTATTGGATTCCATGATGTCACACAAACATGTTTCTCTTGCTACTATTGCTTAATTGCCAAAACCCCAACAAAATGTCCTAATAGAAAGGTCTATGGAATAACCATGGACTCAACCAAATTTCCAAGATTAATTGGTGGTTATAGCGAATATCTTTACCTTTCACCAGGCACTCATATAATGAAATTACCCGATCATGTGAGCTTTGATGGTGCGAGTGCGGTTGGGTGTGCTATGCCTACAGCGGTCCATACTGTTCTTCGTAGTCCAATGCGATGGGGGCTGAATGTGGCAATCCAGGGTTCTGGTCCCGTCGGTCTGATGATTGCAGTTCTCGCAATCGTGAATGGCGCATCAACTGTTACAGTATTGGACAAAGCAAAAAACCGTCTTGATATTGCTGAGAAGTTCGGTGTTACTCACACCTTGAATATTGGTGAAACCACACTTGAAGAGAGAAAAGAAAAACTCAGAGAGATAACTGGCGGACATGGTCCAGATATTGTCTTTGAAGCAACTGGTAGTCCACAGGCTATCCCAGAAGGAATAGAACTAGTTAGAGATGGAGGAAGCTACACAATCTGTGGTCAATACACAGACCATGGACCTGTTGAGATTAATCCACACTTAATGAACAAAAAGCATCTTGATATCAAAACTGTTTGGGGTTCTGAAACCTTGCATGTCTATACAGGGATCAAGACAGTAGCAGATAATTATGAGCGATTTCCATTCGAATCCTTAGTGACTCACCGGTTCTCATTAGACGATGCACAGAAAGCACTAGAGGCACAAGAAAAACAAGTATCGCTTAAAGCTGTCATTCAACCTCACGGTGATTGAATCGAAGTGTGAAACTGAGAGGAAGAAGATGCTTCACGAGATTTAGTCCGACATATATGGGTCTTCATCCATGTCGATATCGGCATAACCAGCATCTCTCAAGAGATCCTCGATGGACTCAGCACCTGTTACCCAAGATAACGCCCAATGACCATCTTCCTGTAGATATAGCTCAACATCAGGGAGATCTCCGAGCAGATTATGGTCCATCTCAATAGCATCTTGGTAAGCGCCTGCCAATGCTAGTACAAAACAAGAACCGCGTACATTTTCTAGTTTGCCAACAGGAATACCATCACCCATCAATCCACCTGGTGTAGTCAGGAGTCTGTTATCTTTTGTAAACCACACTTCGTCTGTGTGTGGCTTATAGAACTGAGTTATCTCTCCATCTGAATCACATGTTATGTCTACTAAACGGACTGTGGTCTGAGGTCTTAAATGGAGGTCTCTAACTGGAATGACAGGGAAATGTTGCTTCACCAGCACATGATCAGCAATGCTATTGAAGACACTGAAGTTACCCACAACAATATGTTCTGGTTGCCAAAAACTCCTTACTAATCCATCAATTTCATATGATTTTAGATTGAGTTCGACAAGTCTAGCTCTCATTACATCTTCTAATGTTCCTGTTAGCATCTCTTGTTCCATGATGTACTTCATGCCATCAAGATTTAGCCCACTGTATTTCTCATGGTGACTATTCCATATCTCTTTAATCTCATCGAGTGTTGAAACACTCTCGATTCTTTCAATTGTCTTCTTCTCAAAATCCTCTGCGTCTTCAGAAACATATTCTCTTCTATTCTCTGGAAATATTGACCGAACCTCTAGAGCCTCAACAATAACCATGGAGGCTAGTGCTGTAATCCCTCGTCCTGACTCAATCATTATATTTGGTGGCGGGTGTAGACTCTTACTTTGTGATAACTGTGTATTTACTCCAGACACTAGGAGATGAGCATACTGATACATATAGTCTGAAATATGAGAACTAGTGTAGTCAATTGCTAGTCCGCCGCCAAAATCAATGTTCGCAAGATTTGACAATCCCATGTTTCTCAGTTCTGTATAGATTTTTGTCAGTAGTCTACCAAATTTCTCAAAAGACTCTATTTTGGTGATTTGTGAGCCTGCATGTGCAAGGATTGTTTGAACAGATTTCATGAATCCCTTCTCTTTCAGTAGCTTTACAACATCATATAGGTCGTGAATACTCAGACCGAATTTGGAATCTCTTCCGGTAGAGTGAGACCAGTGTCCCTCTACGTTCAGATATGGTTTGATTCGCAAAATTAGATTGGTTTCTTCGGCATTGAATCGGTCAACAATCAAACGAGACTCATGGACTGACTCTATGGAAATTGCAATATTGTAACCTTCTTTCATACACTGCTTGATTAATTCCAAATACTCCGGGTCTTTTGTTCCATTACAGACTATGAGCCTATGCTTCTCGCTTTCGATGACATTTTTGATTAGAAGTAGTTCTGCTTTTGTTCCAGCTTCCAGACCATAGTCAGAATCAGAGCGAATAACAGCAGTTACACAATCCTTTCGTTGATTGACTTTGACTGGATAAATCCCAATGAACTTCCCTTCAAAACCAAGTTCACTGAATACCCGTTGAAATGCTGCTTTTAGTTTTTTAATCTGGTATGTAATCAGCTGAGGAACCCGCAGGGTGAATGAGGAAGTGTATCCTGACTCATTTCCATTCATCTCTTTGATTCTTTGAATGATCTCTCTGAAGGTTATAGTGTATTCTTGAAGTCGTAAACAGAGATCACCCTCCTTTGTGATGTCTAGGAAGTGAAGGTCGTTTTTATTCACACCATAGACTATTCTTGATTTATCTAATGACCAATTATCATCTACCACTGCATTCACCCTTGTGCTTTGAAGAGGAGTTACTATTCCTCCTCTTCACGTATGGAGTCAAGCATTCCTTGGAATGCCCGAGCGAGCTCGCCAATCTCATCATCTTTCGCAATGTATGTTGCATCTACTCGAAGGTCTCCGGTGCTAAGCGGTTGGTCTTTTATCCTTGCTGCAATATTTCTATGTGCGAGATCCATTAGATATTGCAATGGTCTTGTAATAGTATTTGAAATGGCAACCGCAACTATTCCTGCTACTAGGATACCTCCTATGGTCACAATGATGATGTAGGTTGCTGCTTCTGCATTTTGTTCTATGATTCTCGCTTCAAGACGTGGAATACTCTCTAGGACCTCATCTAAAGGCACTGAGATCACACAGATGTAGCCACCTTTACCAACCTGAGTGAATACGAGGATTCTTTCTTCCCCGCCTCGCGTGTATCGTAAAGTTCCTGAAGCCCCTTCTGATACACTTGTGATTTGGTCAACGTTAGCTTGAGTCAAAGCAGGTGAGAAATCGGGGTTTACCTCCACATCTAGGAGATTCGGTACTCCACTTATGTATTCGTCATCTTCAACCTCTGGATGTGCAACTACTCCTCCGTAAGAATCCAAGAGAAATGCGTATCCACTCTCAAGGATTTCCACATTGATGATTTTGTCTTTGATGTCTTCTATAGTGATATCACCAGAGATGACAGCAAATGGAATGCTATTTCGATACACAACTTTTCCTATTGATATCAATAGCACCCCATCAAACTCATCATAATATGGCTCGACAAATACCATGTCACCATTTCCATCCCAGATTGTCTGATACCAATCTTCTCCTCGTGGATCGTATGGCTCAGCTATCCTTGCAGCATCTGAAATTGGCCCCAGTATGCTACCAGGATAGTTAATGAACAATCCATCATCTGCAAACGCAATATAGAGCCATCTGAATGCTAATTGGTCGTGTATTGCTCTGAAAATGTAGTCAATATTTGATACCCGTCCAAGCTTGTCAGCGTTTACAGGAATATCGGCATAGCTGGAATTATAGTTACTTGAATCGGTGTTTGCTATGTACCAGCTGCTGTATTCCCAGGAAACATTAAGGCCATAATTGGGATCGTAGTGATTGTCAGCTGGTGCTGGAGACACAGAGTCATCTTCAAACAAGAGGTCATAATACACATCTCGATACTCATAGGTGGAACCTGGATTGAATAGTGCTTCTAATTCCTCCGCAGCTGCAGCAATCATTCCTTCTGCACTAGCTAGTTTTTGGTTTATCACCAGCGCTGTTTTTTGTGCGGTTCCATCCATATTTGTTTGAATCTGATTCTGTAGGGCAATGGAACTTTGGTCACTCGTTGAATTGCCTATTAGGTTCACAAAGGTCAAAGAAACAACCCCTGTTACAGTTAGTGAAATTAGTGAAATTGCTAAAAAGGTGATAATTACATTAGTCCGGAATTTTCCTTTCTTTCTGGTTTGCGTAGCTGATTGTGCCATCCTTTTTCACCTCCTAGTAGTCAACAGTTGACCCTCCAATTTCCATTTGTGCCATTAAAACACCCACCTTTTCAAATGCTCTCTCAATTTCTAAACGTACATTTAGAGCGTCTACAACAGAGAAATACTGTCCTTGAGGAACTCTCTCACATATTGATTCTAGCAGCTCTTCTGTCGTGATTGCCTGTCCAGTCTTCTTTGAGATTATCCTTCTATCAGTATCCGCACGGTTTCTAAGCTCTTGTCCCACTCCAATTATGAGCAGATTAACATCCAGATGATGATTTCGAATAAAGCCCTCGATGGTAAGAGGTTTCTTTCTCCTCATCCGATCCTCCTCTGTGAGGATTCCCTCAAGAACATCTAATGAGTACACTTTGGAGCTGTTATCCTGTCCATCAGTCAGTGCAATAACCCACCTATGTTCACTGGACTCTATTTTCTCAAGTTCTTCTAGTGCTCTTCCAAGAGCATCATAGAAGGCAGTAGCATAGTTTGGATATTTCAGGGAATTCAAAGTTTTAACTATTTTATTCTCTTCATCTTCACGCTCACCCTTTATTGTCAACGGAAGAAGTTCCCTATATGATGAGTTGAAAACTATCACCGATACTGCATCTTGAGGATTCACCTGACTATGGAGAATCTCCAAAGCTCCATTGACTGCAGCTCTGATTCTGTTTTGAGCCTGCATGCTGCCTGAGTAGTCAATCACGAATGTTACACTTTTCTTGAACATAATAGAGCGTTTCAGTTTCTCCGCTTTCCTTCGAATATCATGACTGGGTTTGTTTTGTTGATCAAGAACATCACCCAATCGTTGCATCGCGAATACGACCAGCCAAAGCTCATCTGTTTGCTGGCCAAATGAGATTGCCTCATTGTAGGAATCTTCTGCTTTCTTCCACTTTCCTTGGACTTGATATAATTCTCCTTCGTGATAGTGGATGTACGCTAGACTTCTCAGGTAATCTATATTCTCCGCGATTTCTTTGGCCCCATCAAATCTTGATTGGGCTTGGCTGTATCGACCATCACGCAGCAAAACAAGACCCATAGCATCAAACCGTCTAGCAAGACCATATTGATTCTGAACCGTCCGGTCGATGGCTTCAGCGTCTTCTAAGAGCTTCAGCGACTTATCAGAATGACCTCTATCCATCTCAACCAGAGCCATGTTATGATAGAGCGAAGCAATTCTGATGAGTGCATCTTTCTCATCTGCTCCTTCTTCTTTTGTCTTTTCGAGTAGGGTCTTTGCAATAGTCATAGATTGTTCATAATAGTCCATTGCATTTCCTGCATCACCACGTTGCCTGAACACATTTCCTATGTTCAGAAGCATTGTTTGCTCGCCAACATCAATTTGAAGTCTGCGACTGATTTCCAAAAGGTTCTGATAGTTTGCCAAAGCTCTGTTTAGGTCTCCTCTGATGAATGCTTGATTACCAAATCTTGCAGCCTCTTGAAAACTAAGGAGTGCATCAACTGTAGTTCCGACTTCCTCGTACAACGCACCTGCAGTTGTGATGCCTCGAGTGAAATCTTGCCGAGCCATCTTGTTCACAAGACGGGTCATCTCTGTAATTGGTTCAATTACAGAATGAGCTCTGCGGTAGGACACTATAGTTACAACCCCTGCAACTATCGCAAGAACAGCTCCAAGAGCAACAGTGAGCATCAGAGTTTGCATTCCCACTAGGTTGAGCATAGCTATAGCAGGTCCTATTACATCAGAATCTGGAACTACTACTGCTAACACATAGTCTGTGTTTGTGACATTTGCAAAAGCCATATGCCAAGTTTGTCCGTCTTTCTGAAACTCTACTAATCCAGAGGCTTCTACTAGAACTGATGAGCTTAGTAGATTTCCAAATGCAACCGCCTCTGGACTTGTCGAACTATCGAATTCAAGCTCTTCAATCGGAAGTGGTTCATCAAATGTTCCAAGTTGAGGGTGTGCAACAACAACTCCGTTACGATTAAGTAAAAATGAGTATCCATTCTCTAGGACCTCGAGATTCAATACCTTCTCATTGATTGTTAACATTGTAACATCTGCTGACACAACGCCAATTAGGGTTCCATTATCGTACCTGACTGGTCTCCCCATAGATATCACAAGTCCAACTGAAGGATCAATGTTTAGCTCAGTGAAAACTATGCTGTTATCACTCGGATCTTGTGAAGCCACATTCGTATACCACGCCTCAACATTAGGATCGTAGTCTTCTTCTGGTGGTTTTGGACTTCCATCATCATATTGTTGGAAATAAATGAGGTCATCGAATGGGTAATTTCTGAACAAGTGTTGGTCGGAAATTCCTAAATCGAATCCCATGTATAACCATCTATAGTCTTCATTCATCTCATGAAGAGCTCTAAAGATGTTGACCATATTGGATGAAACATCCAAAGCATACTGTGTTCCAGGAGATAGGTCATGAGGATCGTTGTTATTCCATGCAAACCTTGGCATGTAATAACAATCAGTTTCAAATGTGATGAAATCAGAAAAATATGCAGTCACAATATCCGGATCCGTTTCAAATGTCAAGTCCCCCCAATTAGGCTCCTCTGTCGAATCCCAATAATAGCTATATCGTGGTGTTGCGTTAATTCTCTCATTGAATAGATCTTCGCAGTAGGCCTCCATCATATAGACTCCGTCGACATAGTTCTTCCATCTTTCTTCAATGAAAAGGCCAGTGTCATTTGAAAGCCTGACCAAGTTCGCTAACTCTTCAGCTTTCAGTTCCTCTGCAGCATCAGCAGCATTCGCATTAGATACGTCATTAATAGCAATTATCGATAATGAAGAAATCACTAGAATCGGTATCAATGCTACAACGACAAACGTGACTACAATTCGTTTTGAGATGTTCATTAGCTCTCCACCACTATTTTACCAATCTTCGGTATCAATGATTTCAACTTCAACTGTTTTTAACCACTCCAAGTGCCAAGTTCATCCAGAAGTTTTCTTTCGAAATCATTGAGGTCTTGTTTCTGTTCCAGTGTGAATTCATCCCCGGATAACGAGCCCTGAATTGCTCCTTCACCAAGTAGGATGATAAGGGTCCGCCGCAATATTCTTCGATTTACTCCTGTTTCCCGTTCAAGACGACTAATGTCCAATGTATCAGTTCCACGGAGAAGGTTTCGAAGAGTTCCTTTCACCCTTTGGATATCCTGCCTTGAAGGTGCCGGAATCTTCTTCTTGGGCTCTGTTCTCACAAATGTGTTACCATCAATATGGCCTCCTATTACATCACTCTGAATCATCGCTTGAAGACTACGACGCAAATTATAGGCGGCAGGTCTAGGAAGTGTCCTTCGAAGAATTCTGTCAAGTTCCTTGAGTTTAATTTTGTTGTGTTTGGATGTGATTGAATCAATGCTTTCTTGGATATATTCCTCTAGGATATACTCTTCAATCATTTCCAATTGAGCACCGCAGGATGTGCAAGTTGCAGCTTCTGGTGAAGTAGGTGCACCACAATTGCCGCATTTTATTGCTCTTCTGTAAAGAACAGTCTTGGTCGAACCAATTTGCTGAAGAATCACTTTCTCGGTTCTTGTCACCTTTCCAGACTCTTGAACTTCCCAAAAGCTAAGCTTTCGATTCTTTGTACTAACTACAAGAAAAGCAACATCTGAAATATCATCTGGAATACCAGTAGCCATCGCTCTGGGAATGTCTTCAACATCAAGTCTCGCGATCTCATTGCCATCGATGTCCCAAATCCGTAGAGTTGAAGAATGGTCTCCTGTAATGAATAAAATTCGATCACTGAATGAAAGTACCGCAAAAACTGAAAGACTTGAACCTAATTGCAGTTCTTTTAGTTGATAGCCGGCTGCGGTGAGGACTGTGACCAAGCCACTCATTTCAGCTACAACCACTTCTAATTCAGTGTCCTTTGTTATGTCTTCAAGCCAAACATCAGCTACAGGATCCCGCATTGTTTTTGCGAAAATCGTGTCCCTGTCATCATTATATAGTATCACTCGGTTATTTTCTAGTGCAACGACGACCTCAGCTGCGTCATCCCCATCGATATCTCTTGCATCACACGCCACAATATTACTCTCAAGTCTGATGTTCCAAACTGGACTTCCCCTATGGTCCACAACAAGTACCTTTTTTCCTACTCCTCCCACAAGAGCATCTTTTCCTTCTCCTTCAATATCAGCTACAGCAATGCATCTGACTTTACTGCTCCATTTTCTAGCACTACAAAGAATTCCTTTTGCATCAAAAACTCTAAGCTGGTCACCATAATCAAGAGAAAATATCTGAGTGCTGGCATCCTTTCTCTGCCTAACATATACGGAGTAGACATTCGCAGAAGTAAGCACATTAGCAACCGAGCGAATCTTCAATTTCTTCTCTGCACCTTGTGAACACTTGTTGCATAGCCATATAAGTGTGCATAGACTCCGGGCTCGATGATGAGCAGTTCAAACAGATGCAAAGTTGGCTTTCTTTGGAATCCTAGCCTGGAAACTTTTGATTTTGGATCAAAGCATCCAATCAAAGTTGGACGTTTTCAAATGGTGCGTGACTTTCTTGCCGAGAACGATTTTCTCAGTCAACCCAATGTAGAGATTCTTCAGCCTGAACCCTTAACTGACGATCTTCTACTGACTATCCATGCAAAAGAGTATCTAGATGCTGTTCGAAGAATATCTGAAACTGGGCAGGGCGAGATTTCTATAGACACACCTGGATTTCTTGGGATTTACGAAAATGCGAGCATAACGTCAGGTGCAACTGTAACTGGAGTTCGCGCTGTTTCCTCTGGGAAAGTAGACCATTTCCTCTCACCGACTGGTGGATTTCATCATGCTAAATTTGAGTGGGGTGGCGGCTTCTGCATATTTAATGATGTAGCTGCTGCAGCGTATGAGTTGAAATCTCTAGGTTATCAAAGAATCCTGATTGCTGATTTTGATGTACATCATGGAAATGGGACTCAAACATACTTTTACGATGATCCCGGAGTTATGCAAATCTCTTTCCATGAAGACCCAGAATGGATGTTCCCACATGATGGATACATTGAAGATATTGGAGAAGGAGTAGGCCGCGGATATAACATCAATATGCATTTTCCTATGGACTCCTGTGATGGTGTCTATAGATATGCTTTTGATGAGCTTGTACCGCCTCTCGTCGATTTCTTTCAGCCAGAATTCATCATCTTTCTTCCGGGTTTCGACGCTCACTATAAAGACCGCCTCGCGCATCTCAATCTAACAACTGATATTATCAAATACATAACTTCCTACTTTCACAATGCAGCTCATAGATTCAGTCACAAACGCCTTGGGATCCTAGCTGGAGGCGGTTACACCAATGAATCGTTCAAGTGGGGTATTGGAATTGTGATGTCTGTTCTCTCAGGTTACAATTATGAACCACCTAAGCAAGAACCACCATTTGAAGATGATGAAGAAACATGGAGCGTTGTAAGAGATAATGTTGAAAAGGTCAAACAATTGGTCTTCTCTGTTCTGGGATTTTAGAAGCAAAAGTTTCAATTAGAAGGTTTCCAGAAATGGATTAGATACTCGAAAGTTGTTGTTAGAGTTATAAAATTGGAAGGCCACCCGAAGATACCAACCTTGTTTACAATATTGCGTCTGTCCCAAATAATAGTATTTCGAAGCTCATATCCAACCTTTTGAAGTGTTTCAATTACTTTCACATGAATTGGAATACGTTCTCCTTTCCACCAGTAATCTGAGATATTGATTACACAATTTCCTTTTGGTTTTAGAATAGGTAGAATCCGGCCGAAGATATCCCCTAATACGTTAGCGTATTGGTCCGCACCCATAGTTCCAAGGTCTCGAGAGTCCTCTGAATATTGTTGTACTTCAAGAAAATGTTTGTCTTCCCTGAGATCTCCACGTTTGCTCTTGTTTTTACGCGCTCTATTTAGTAAATTCGCATATGGTGGCGATGTCACACATAGACTTACTGTTTCCTCCTCAAAGTAATCAGATATGTTCAATGCATCATCATTAATCGCTAGTTGAACTGTTTCACTCTGTTTACTTGTTAATCGTGTTTTTGTTAATTCAATATATTCAGCTTTAAGATCAAATCCCACTGCATTGCGTCCAAGATCTTGGGCTGCTACTAATGTAGTACCAATGCCAACAAACGGATCAAGAACAAGTTCACCTTTATGAGTGAACAATCTAATGCATTTCTCTGGAAGTGCGATTGGAAAAACAGCTGGGTGAATATGCTTATCTCTAATATCTCTCTTCTCATAATGAAACTCCCATATTGCAATCTGTGATTGCATCCATTCCTTCGCAGTCATGCAGTTGATGTGTTTTGGAGGACATTCACAAGTTTTTTTGAATCCAATCTTTAGGGGTTTTGAAATCTCAATCAAGAGCATCAAGCGTTAATTCTCTATCATACATATGTCGCTTACTGTTTATGGGTCATTTCTCTATGTGGCTTTTCTAAATCGATTGATTGTTAAGATGCATCATCTAGCAATATATTGGTGTTCAAAAGGGAGTACCAAGTCCTGGATGAAATTTACTTAGAAGCTAGGAAGGCATAAAATGCGAAAATGTTGTTTCAATCTCAAAATAATTCATTAACAACACGACCCAACTTAGCCAACAAATCCGAGATAAATTGATGCTGGAGGATGTAAGAAATACCGCAGGGCACTAGAAAACGGGCTCAAAAAAGCAAATCAGATAAATCTGATAAACGAGAGTCGTTTTTCAATCCCTTAGCCGACAAGGCAATTCTAAAAATCATTCTTGATAACGCGCATGAAGGCATAGCTATTGTTGGTGATGACTATATTCTAGAATATATCAACGAACCAGGCGCGAGAATTTTCGGTGCCAAAAGCAAAGATCAAATTGGTCATGATTTTCGTCAATTCTTGCAAGATGACACGGTAAAGACGATAACAGAAAGATATGAGCGTAGACGAAGAGGGGAACAAGTCCCTGAAGTGTATTCATTCAATATAATACGAGCAGATGGAAAAGAAATCACTCTCGAGGGACGAATAGAAATATTCCAGACTCCTGATGGAAAAACCAAAACTATTGCTCATTACCTTGATATAACACAGCTCCTCCAAAATAGGGATGCGCTTGAAGAATCTGAAACAAGGTATAAATTACTAGTTGAAACTATGAATGATGGTCTGGCAATTGATGATGAATCCGGTAACTTGGTTTATACGAATGACGCCTTTTGCCGAATGTTAGGATATGAATCTTCTGAGATAATTGGTAAAAAATGGACAGATCTTACTGAGGAGATGACTGTAGACGAATTCAACACAAAAATGTCTGAGCGAAAATCTGGAGTTTCAGACAGCTATGAACTGAATTGGGTGAGTAAAACTGGAGAAATCATCCCCACTATTATTTCCGCTACTCCATATTTCGAACGTTCTGGCAAATTCATTGGTACTTTTGCGGTAATCACTGAAATCTCATCTCAGAAAGAAGCAGAAGAAACAGTCCAGTTCTATCTAGATTTGCTAGGTCATGATATCACTAACCAACTTCAGGTAATCATGACAAGTACAGGACTTCTTGAAGAAGAAGTACCTCCTTCTTACATTGTTGACGCAAGAAAAGATATTCTTGATGCTGTAGAGCGGTGCAATCGGCTTATTACTAAAGTGAAACGTGCTGCTCAAATTCGGTACATTCCACTCTCCCGGATTGATGCGATTCCTATTCTGAAGGAGAAAATCAAGGTTTTAGAACGAGTCTATAACGCCCAAGTACATGTCCAAGGACTGAAAAAGAATCTAATTGTTGAAGCTGATGTTTTACTTGGCGAGTTACTTTGGAATCTATTGGAGAATGCAGCTCGTCATAATCCAAAAGAAATGAAACAAGTCTGGATAGAATGCGAAGAAAAAACTAATTCGTACAACATAATAATAGCTGATGATGGACCCGGTCTCAGTGATTTAAGAAAAAGCACTCTACTCAAAGAGAGAAAACATGGCGGCGGTGTAGGAATCGCTTTAGTATCTCAAATGATACGTAAATATGGTGGATCAATTGAAGTTCAAGATAGAGTAAATGGTAGACCTGCTTTGGGTTCAAAATTCATTGTCACTCTAAAGAAAGCGAAATCTAGAAAGAAGAGATAGAATCTGCGTTGTTACCGAATCCGGTTCTCTATACGTTCGTAAAGACCCTCAAAGAAGTCCTTTTTTCTCACCTTTCCTTTGTTAATCGCGAAGAAGTTAGTTCTAATACGATAGAGTTTATTCTTAATCTCACTATAATTCTTCAGCTTTTTCTTCCCCACCGCGTTATCAATAACTGTCGTAACGGCTTCCGGAAAGTTATCAATATATTGACACTGTTTGATTTGAATATGAAACAATGTACTTTGAAGAATGTCGTTTCTAGAGATACATTTATTCTCCATGGTCATATGCACGGTCCCCACAAGTTTGCAAGAGGTTTTATCTTAAGTAAGTTCTAGAAAAAAGCTTCAAGAAATCTAGTAATACTACTCGAATATTATCTCCTGTAGGCTGATAGACACCACTCCAAAATTAGAAAGATATGGAATTGAAAGGTCATGCGCGTTGAATCTATAATTGATATTAGTCTTGTTGATGTTCCTAGGATTCCAGTAACAGTACTTTTTACTGCAGGGTGTAACTTGGATTGTTCATACTGTCAGAATGCCAAAATCATCGCGCTTACGTCTGGCGAGGAAATGGCAATTGAAGATATTGTGCGACAACTCCAAGGGAATCTGACAAATGGCTACTGCATCACAGGAGGGGAACCTACCATCCATAAAGACCTACCATACTTACTCAAAGAATTACGATTTGATGATAAAAAACATATTAATCTCAATACTCAGGGAACCATTCCTGATGTCTTAGAGAAATCGCTTCCATTTTTGGATTCAATATGGTTTGACATTAAAACAATCCCTGAAAATTATGGTTATGTGACACGTGTCCACAGCAATCCGTGGCCCAAAGTCGAAAAGAGCATCAAGATGATTCTTGATTCTACCGTTGCATTTTGGCCAAGAACAACATATGTTGGTGGACTTACCAAACCATCTGAAATTCTAGAAATCTCTCAATTGTTACATGACCTGGGATTTGCGGGAGAATATACAGTACAAAACTATGTAAAATCCTCGGGGACACGACCAGATGATGTGAAAGAATATTGGGAACCTGATATTGACGAGGTAAAATCAGTCCTCGATCAAATTCCCGGTGGTATTAACTTGCAGCTGGACTGGCGATAGTACAAAGCGTTTGGGAACACACAGACAACCTTTTAAACGCCCTAGGAATGACCTTGATTTGAATCTTGCAAGATGCTACGTTCTAACTTGCTGGAGTGATATTCGACAATGTTCCCAACACAGAGCATGGGTTATGACCGAGCTATTACAGTATTTAGTCCAGAAGGCCGACTGTATCAGGTAGAATATGCTACAGAAGCAGTACGTCACGGACCACTCGCTGTGGGAGTTAAGGCAACAAATGGTGTTGTCTTAGTAGGAGAGAAACGTGCTCCTCATCCAATGGCTGATCTTGACTCGCTCAAGAAAATACTACTTATCGATGACCACGTGGGAACAGCAATTGCGGGTCTGCATGCAGATGCTAGAAAGCTAATAGACCAAGCTCGTGTTCAAGCTCAAATCAATAGACTCAGCTATGACGAACCAATATCTGTTTCATCATTAGTTGTAAATATATGCGACACAAAACAACTTCATACCCAGTATGGTGGCGTTCGTCCTTATGGAGTATCTCTCCTTGTTGCTGGCATTGACGATCATGGTCCTCAACTATATACAACTGACCCATCTGGTTCTTTTTGGGGATGGAAAGCGGCCGCCATTGGGAAGGAAGCTGATGTAGTTCGTGATTTCTTTGGTGAAAAGTACAAAGATTCAATCTCGCTAGATGGAGCGCTCGATTTAGCAATTGAAGGACTATTGAAAGCGACTGATAAGGCCGATGTTGATCCTGATGAAAAAGCAAAGACGCTCGAAATTGGCAGAATCAACACTAAAGAGAAAATCTTCAGAATTTTAAGCCAAGATGAAGTTGAGGAGATATTGAAAGCAAGACTAACGGGTTGATTGTTCTATTAATCTATCAATAATTAACGAAGCCACATCAATTCCTGTAACTCTCGATAGAGCACTCCATGAAGGAGCCGCATTTGCTTCAATCACACATGGGCCATCTGGAGATTCAATGATATCAACACCTGTATAGTCTAATTTCAGCACTTCTGCAGTTTTAATCGCACATTCTTCGTATTCCGGAGTTAAAGTAGCTACTTCTGCCTTTCCTCCGCCATGCACGTTTGTTCTCCATTCTCCCTCAATACCTTCTGGAACATATCTATACATTGCGCCAATTATCTCTCCTCCGATTACGAAAGCTCGAATGTCTCGTTTTGGCTTATCAATGACCTCTTGTACATAGAGTACTTGACCCAATTGATGAATGAACTTCATAGCTCGATATGTAAGTTCACGATGTTCAGCTCTAATTGCTCCCATCCCTCGTGCACCTATCAATGGTTTAACGATAACATCTCCTACTTTGTCTACAAATTCGATTGCAGCCTCGAGATTCTCTCCAATGTAGGTTTTGGGGACCTTTATTCCAGCCTTATGAAGTGCTGTCAAAGTTGCATACTTGTCCTTTGCTCTTCTAAAAGAGTAGGCAGGGTTCATCACATAGATGCCTGCATCTTCAAAATGCTCCAGCAGGCTTATTCTGAATGTTATTTGGTCCCCAGTACCGAATCCAATAGTTCTAACTAATACTCCATCCATGTCTGATATGTCTTCATCTTCCAAATGAGTGAACTTGTTCGGGAGCTGAGCAGAAACATCTGGGAGTCTAAATGGTTTCGCAACATGCTCTTTTGCTTCAATTGCTTCTATGAGACTCTTGGTTGCCCAATTGTTTATGTTTTCATGATAGACGACTCCGAATTTTAGCATGGACATGGATATCACCTAAAAGAACTATTCACTGGGATTTGATTCTCAGTTAAAAGGACTATCCACAACCCTAATTCTCGAATTTAGACAAACCCAAATACTTTCCAAACATAATTCAATACAGGGAATGTATACGAGTGGCTTTGTATGATTAATGAGTTAATGGAATTATCTGAGAAAGTTGTTGCTAAGAGCAAACAGGATCCCGTTCTTTTAGCTCGTATGGAGCTTGCCTCTCAGGGACAATCTCCTCAATTCCTTCTAATCTCTCCAATAACTCGAAGTGGTCAGGATTTACAGCTTTTCAGTATGAGTCAAGGTGATGCACTTCATGCGAGTAGAGTACCAAATTATGCATTGCTACCCCCTGATTTAGCTCCAACTTTATTCAAGGGTCCTGCTTCTTTCAATAGTAAATTTCCCAACAAGAGAGGGGTTATTGTTACATTTGATATTGATGAGTCAATGGAAATAGTTCGTGAAACTATTGAAAATATTCCACAACACCCCGATTTGCGCTCATTACCAATTATTGCATTTCAAGTAAACTATGAGAATGGACGAGTAAAAATCATAGTTCATGGAAAGGGTCGTAACTATGAATATGAGAACAAGTTCATGCATAGGATTAGAATCCCCGATGAATTAGATGATAGCCTTCTCGTTCTAATCTGTTCAGACTCTAGAGTTCGCCCTCCCAACACAAAAAAGGGTGTTCCAATGTCAATCTCAACACTAGGCGGATATATCCCTGAATATAGTCACAATGGAGATGAAACTAGTCAACTGAACCATTTCTTTGAAAAATGGCTCTCATCCAGAAACGAAACAAAACGGATACTTATTGTTGCTCACGGCAACTTTGAAGGAGAGGGTCCGTCATGCAGTGTGGGGATTGCTTCACTACATCCGCATACAATTTCAAATCCCTCACTTCGACCAGTAATAGAGGAACTCGAACGAGCTGCAGCTGGTTTTGAGAATTCTTCTCCTCAAAGCCCCGAGGATCGGGTTAAGTCGTTGACAAAAGCAACCAAGGCGAATCTTCTTACTTATCCAGCTATTAAAGAGGCTCATGACATATTCCGACTTGAAATAGACGAATTGCTGATGGATACGGTCACAAATACTCTGTTTCAGTTTGATGTAATATGATGATGACCTGTGTACGTAACGATGAGATCTTCATATTGATCGATGTCAAGAATGAATGAATTAAATTTGAAAATAGGTACCACTGGCACACCTTCATGAAACTCTACTTCTTCTACCAGCCAAGTCACAATCACAGGAATTAGCTGGTATTTTCCTTCTTTTAGCATTCGAACCCTTTTGGACAGATTATTCAACTCAGTTTTCAATTCCTGGGTTCTATCTTTCTGTTTTTCTGCAGCCATTTTAAGAGCTGAAGTTTTTCCGGTTCTAATACCCCACATCTTTGCATCAATAGCGACGATGGTATTGCCTCTTACGCCAATAACATCAATTTCCATGCCTTGGATTAACGAGTTTCCTCTTCTGCGAAAACTCTCCACACATTCATAGTTATTTTCAATCAAGATAGATGCAACAAATCCCTCAAAATCCTTCCAAGTTAGGAGTTCAATTATGTCAGACAGATTAGCACCTAATTGTATAGCTCTTTTGGCAAGAGTAATTCTGTGTGTCCGATCAATACGAATGGATATTTTCTCATTTGACATTATCCCAAGTAGCTCAGAAACCTCATCATTCAATTTGCAAGTTTCTTTTAACTCTCCATCATCTTTTGTTAGCTTAAGAATTTCAATTATGGAACTACGAATATTTGATGTCATCTTCATATTTCTTCAACCGCGCTAGTTTATAACCTCAATTGATAACAGTCTTTTAGGTGGGCCCATGTCTGAGCATGACGGATGGCGTCGTGTCCTTGACGCATTTGAAGATTGGATTTATTTTGAGAGTACAGAATTTGGACCTTATACCGGCTATTTTTCCCTTGAGAATCTGAGAGACCTTACTAGTAGAGAAAGAATTAGCTGGATGCAGTCTATGTATGATGAGATTATACCCGGAAGAGTGGAGAAATGCAGAAATGCCGGAGTTGCTTTTGAGGACTTCCTTCCATATATGCCAGACCCTGCTGCCCGTGAAGTAGTTCAATCTATGATTGATTTAACACAGGTCCTTTCTGATGAAATGCTAGGAATGAGTGATACAATACATTCAATGAAAGAGGAATACGAAGCCGGGGGGCTTGAGGAACTTGTACCCTTTCTTACAGATCTTGCAGATGCGGAAGAGAGTATCAGACATCACATGAGTCTCTTCAGTCAAGGGTTTGGCAAGCTTCGAAGTATGGGTCTTGAAATGCCTGATCTTGAATAGATGAACTATTGGCTGGAAGTTGCTTCACAAGCAACACTTAAGTACAAACGTCATTTGGTCAAACTGACCCAAAATTAACGAGGTGAAAAACGCAATGGGTACCGAAACTACAACCACTGCCCATCGATATCGGGTCTCGAACACAAAAGGTGACTACCATCCAGCAGGTGACTGCCAAATTAGGTCACGAGGTGAATGTGTTCTTAAGTGACCGTAAGGTCTCCACAACTGCTTTTCAAAGTCTTGCTGCATCGTTCTTCAGATTAGCTGAAGCTAGGTTGAGCGATACGCAAAAGCAGGTACTAAGAATGAGTAACGAGCTGTTGAAGTTTTACGAGTTAACATTGACGGCTCTCGCGGACCAAGTTTCGCGAAGAAGTACTCTTCCATATAGCACTGTGAAGTGGAACTTACGCTCTCTGAAGAATATGGGCCTGCTTACTGGTGGAACACTCAGTAGTAAAGGACAGCTCGCTTGTCTTACAGACGAAGCCCGGATGCTGGCAGACTATTTAGAGGACAACCTCTAGTATATGGGGGACACCTGCTGTCCCCTTCCTATCTTTTTTTCATAGCTCTCGAAAGAAGAAATCGGGTGCTGCCCGGTTCTCTACAAGAACTGCGTTACTTTACATTCTTGTGTCATCGTATCTTCTTTTCGAAGAGCTTCCATCCGTCAGGGATGAGCGCCTTGACCTCTTCAAGACTGGTCGATGATGCGATTACGATGTCGATTGATTTACTTCCTCCTGGAACCAAAGTTCCAAGATTCCACTGAAGTCCAATCGCCACGTCCATTGGTCCAAGCTCGAGATTGTTTTGTAGATCTGGGAATTCTTCACTGACTTTCAGTTTCGTTGGTGATGAGATCTCCCATCGGTCTGGTTCCGGATGTGATGCTAATGCTACAATCAGAGGGTTCCCATCATAAACCAGCATTGTGCTGGTTTCCTGTTCAAAGACACCAACATCGTCTTTGTAGCTAGCCGGACCTCCCACATCAAAGTCCATGAATTCATAGAGCTTCATGTTATTGATTGGTTGTTCAGTCACATTCGTCGTCGTATGCTGTATTAACAGCATGGGTTTGTTATGACTCCAGACTTGAATGTCCGTTCGTATCGTTGGTACTCCATCCAGTAACGGTGAATGACTTAGAGATACCTCAAGCATCCCTTTTCCAGTCACTGATTTTTCTAGAGAGAAGGAGTCATTCTCAGTAGACGCAGCTATGCAGAACATCTCATCTACATAGTACGTCAACCAGAATCCACCCTTATACCCTGCTGGATTTCTAAGCAACAGTCGATCTTTTCCGCGGGAATCTATCAGACTGAGGCGTTTCATGAAGAAACCCAGACTACCTCGTCCTCAGGTTACACACTCGACACAGTATGCGAGGTCTAGCCTTGGCTTTCGGTTGCCGGTTTCCAAGATCTCAGACATGACCGATCACGCTACCTATGCTAATGAAACCTATCTCTATCCTGATATAAACGTCATGCTTACTCGGAGATAGTCCAGTAAGTCGTGGTTCATAAAGTTGATAAACCACTCACTATCCCGTGACATGTTCAGGTGCGTTTCATATGACAAATCTCAATGTCGAACAACTCCAGAAGTGGTACAAGAAGCAGCTTGGAAACAAGTCCAAGGACTTCATCAAGCAAGCTGAGAAGAGCTATCGAATTGTAGAAACCGCCTTGAAAGACATTGAGCAGCTATCAAAAGAGTTCAAGGATGAAGAGGATGAAGATCTCGAATCTGGAAGTATAGCAACAAGATTCGCACAAAAGGTTGACGAGATTGTTTCTGATTTTTATGTTGGTCAGGAGATAACCTATGAAAACACAGAAGCAATGCAAGCTGAGACTCAACGTTTTATGCAAGAATTATGGGGCGCTGGTGCTCGCTGGATTCGGAGGATGGATAAACGTTACAAGAATGTTATCAAATCCCTCGACACCTATATGAAAGAGCTCGCTCGGGAAATGAATAAAATCAGCAAACTATTGTATGAATTTAGTTGGGTTAAGGACCTCGAACGAATTGGAGGTCGTATTAAGACCCTACATGATTTGACTTTTAGTAAAGAGATTTTTGAGGAACAGATTCGGCAAGTCCGCCAGAAGATTGAAACCGCAAAATCTGAATTTGCGTCTGCAGAGAAAGCATATAGAGAATTCTCTGAAACCTCCAATGTTGCAGAACTTCTTAGTCTAGATGAACAAGCTGAGCATATTGGTAGTATTTTGAGAATGAAACTCAACCCACTGAAGAAACAGGTAAAGAAATTCTTCCAGCATGATACTGGCATTCGGGTCAGTCCAGTAGGTCAGAAAGCATTGACTGATTATTTTGAAGATCCTTACAAAGCAATTGCAGAAGAGTCAGAAGGGTATCCTGGACTAAATGAAGGGCTATCCGGATTACGAGAAGCAATAGAACGAGGAAAGCTGCCTCTCAAAGATAGGCTTGCTAGGCGGGCAATAGAAGAAGTTGAAGCAATACAGAACGGTGGTTTACAGAATCTTCAAAATCAAGCAAAAGAGGTTGAGAATAAGCGTCATACATACGCAGGCTCTGATGTTTACGCAAAAAATGAAAACCTCCAAAGTGCTTTGAATGAGGCTAAAAAGAATCTAGATTACCATCATAATGATTTACTACGAATTAGAGATGATATCAAAAAGCAAATTGATAAGGTTAAGGAGTTCAAGAATCGTATAGAAACAGAGATTTTTAGTGCGTTCAATGAGAAGGTCACGATACAGATTGAAGTCAGTCTAGAACCATTACTAGACATGTGTCAAATATAGATGTGTCGGGGAAGAGGACTTTGAGAATTCTGGTCACTTCAGTACAAGATATTGCCAGTATGACAATCAAAGACGTAATTATTCAAAATTATGGGTTCACTCAATCAAAAGAAACATTTGAAGGCAATCCAATTTTTACGATGGGGGAGAATGTCAAGATAATCACCACAAATCGCGATATGATCCATTGCGACCATCTTGAAAATCATTTTGAAACAGAAGCTTTCATCTTTTGCTCAAGACATCGTGCTGAATCAGGAAAACCTGCACTGTTGGTTCATAGTACTGGGAATCTTGGTTCCGAAGCACTCTTTGGAGGAGCGCCGCACCAGCTTTCTGTATCAGCACCCTCACTTGTTTCAAAGGCGCTAAAGAAATTGAAAGAAGAACGAAACCGTCTTGGACTAAATGAATTTGATGTATCGCTTGAAGTCACACATCATGGTCCTACATCAATGATGACGCCACTTGTTTTTATTGAGCTTGGAAGCTCAGAAGAATATTGGACTCATCGGGAAGCCGCTAGTGCTGTTGCTGCAGCTGTTATGGATTGTATTGATGAACCACTCTCTGGAGATGCGGTGATTGGCTTTGGTGGCACTCATTATGCAAGCAAGTTTAACAAGATAGTACTCGAGAACGACTATAAGATAGGTCACATGGCTCCAAAACATGCAATAAATGGTTTGACAAATGAGGTTCTGAATCAAATGATTACTCGTTCGTCAAATCCTATAGTATGTGCTATCATCGATTGGAAAGGTATGAATGCAGAAAACAAAGCACATGTTCTTCCTATGCTTGATGATGCAAACATCGATGTAATTCGTGCAAAGAATGCATAATTCAATGCAAAAAACTCACCAATTATCGCCAAAATTCTATTTTTCACCGATATGACTACATTCCCGAAAGCCTAATTACACTCCCTGACACAAAACGGACATTATCGCCACCTCAGTAGGGGATGCTATGGTCACCGAGAAGATTGATGTAGGCATCGAAGATATCCAAGAGAAAGTAGATAAACTGTCAGATGAACTTGCCACTCTACGTGAGGAACTAAAAGAGCTTGATAATCTAAAAGAGATTGATAAGAAGCTTGATGACCTCACTACATCTTTGAAAGGAATAGAGTCCAAGAAATTGGACGATATTGCTAAGTCAGTTAATGGCATTGATTCTGCTGTAAAAGAAATGGAGGGTTCGAAAGAATCCACAGTGATCATAAAGAAGCTTGATGACATTTTGATATCTTTAGCAGATATCGATGCTGTCCCCAAGAGACTAGATGATCTTCAGAATTACATTGCTGGTCTTTCTACCATAGAAGATAAGGTTCAGGATCTCTCTAGTAAGTTTGATGAGACAAATGAGATTGTAGGAATTATTGTACGTCAACTAGATGATATTGAACGAAAATACAATATAGCAATTGAAAAGGTCACTGAAGCTGTAGATGCACTCTCATCTTTCATTCAGAGTCAAGATGCTCGATCCACTGAAGTTGCTAAACCTACGAAGAAACCACCTTCGGAGATTGAACCTGAGGAGAAACCTAAGCCTAAAGCTCTAGATAAGGCTAGTTTGCCATCAACAATTGACGCATTGATGGACAACTTGATGGCTCTTGTTGTCCCACAGACTGAAGCCGCAGAAATGGCAGAATCGCTTGAAGCGGTACGCGATAAGCTCACCACTATGATTAAAGGACACACTCCAGTTTTATTCCAATTCGGTAAACGTGCTCGAGAACTAAAATCATATCCCCCCACTGCAACATTGAATGAGAATGATATAGCCAGTCTAAGTAGAGAAATTAAATCATGGAAAATAAAACTTAAAGAAATGGCCGACAGCAGCTAATCAGTCTTGATTTTCATCTCATTTTATGGTTTGATAAAACAAGGTTTATCTCTATCAAACCACAATGCGCAACTTGACTCACCTTCAGTGATACAATGGTACTCATTGAGTTGGATTTTTCCATCTCTTTTAGTTACATGACTTCGGTGGATTTGATGATAATGAACGTTAGGAAACATAACCAAGAATTCTCGCAACGATTAAGTCTCCTTGATAGCTCAGCAGATACCCAGCTGGCACTAGAGCTCATCGAGCTTCATGAGAAGAAGTGTACAGTGTGTCAAGAAGATCGACTAGGTTGTACCGTGAGACCTGCATGTATGAATAGGAATTATCTGAATGCGCTCATCGATATTGGCGTTAATCCACAAGATCTACCAGGGTTTTGCTACGGCCAACACCTTGAACAGATTCGTCGTTATGTTCTTGAAAAGAAAGGACGGGAAATGACTGATAGACGAATTCCAATCAAAGATTTGTTATCAATATTAGGTGTTAGTTCCATTCGTCATTTCACAACCAAATTCAAGAAAGAATGGAACGGATTCTCCTCGGCACATGAAGAGAATGTTATGATTGTAAAGGGAGATAATCTGATATTTTACTTTGATTTTGCCAGAGGAATTGTCACCCTTAATCCTCGACACGATAGAATTGACAATTTTGAGGTGTATAGCCTCTACTGTCAGATTTTCTCGAACTATTATGGTTTGAAATCAACTGTCACCGACTTAACCTTAAACTGGTGGCTTCTCACTATTGATGTTGAGGGACTTACTCCATCTAGTGTAAAGAATCAACTGAAAGGTGGGTCAGTAAATGGCTTTGATACTATCTACACTTCTGAAACAGATGATTCAATCAAAATCCATGCTGAAGTTATAGCTGGGGATGACTCGTCAAATCTTGAAGTAGGTCAATTGAGAAACCTGTTCATACGAGTATCAAAGTTTGAGAAGCAAGAATGAACTGGCATTAGCCATATTGAGATGTGGTTAATCTTGTCAGTGGTGGGATGCGTAAATGAGTGATACAACAATAACGGAAGTGGTGTCCGTTTTGAAAAAGAATCTTGGCATCACAGATGCCGAGTCCAAGGCTATTCTGCCTGTATACCTTGGTGGAAACATGACTGCAGGTGGGATTTCTCTTATGTCCGGAGAGAATCTATCAACAGTCGAGAAAGCCCTTCAACGACTTGTAAAGAAGGGTTTGGTGAAGGAGATTAGTGGTATTGTTCCAATCTATCGACCTGTGCCACCGTATCTAGCTCTTTCAGATGAGTTGAAATCTAGCTTGAATGAGATAGAAAATTTAGTAGAACTATCTCAGAAGACTTTCAGCTCTAAATCTGAGGAGATTGACAATAATGTTGAGAAGATTGTCGCTTCTCAGAATAAATCCTTAGATACTGTAAGAAACTCACTTGCTAAATATGAGGATGACATGTTTGAGCTTGTAAGCAGTCGAATTGAACAAGTCAAATCAACAGCGGTAGCAGTGATGGCTTCTGTTTCTGAAGAGGTTGAAGACATCATGAATAAGCTAGACACATCACTGGATAACCGACTAGGTGCCAAACTCTCTGAACTCCAAATTGAGATTGATAAAAGCCAAGTTCGATTGGAAAAGGATGTAAAACGGATCTCCCGCGAATTTGACAAATGGTTGAAAGGTGAACGGAAAGCAACTTTAACGTCAATATCTGAGTTTGAAGTAAAAGCTCAATCCCTCATTGAAGTTGCTCGTAATGCCGTCACGAAGGCCCTTGAAGCATCTTCTAAAGCACTACAAAATATCACTCTGGAAATGACAAAAGCACTGAGCTCGATGACCTCATCTGCTTCTGATAATGGTGTCGAGATTCTCAATTCAGTGTCTGAAAATCTCACCGAACTTCTTGCTCATCTCGAAGATGAACTTGGTCAAACCTATTCCGCTGGCCAAGAGTCCTTGCACTTAGTCTTGTCCGAAGCCAAGAAGATTCCAGTGGAATTTGGCGAGTTTGCTCGAAATAGAATCCTCTCAGCAACTGAAATCATAGATGCGGTTAGTGGAGATATTGATGATTGGAAAACAGAGGTTTCTAGTTTCATGGATGTTGCATCCCAATCCGTAACCTCTCAATTAAATCAAGTGGCATCTACAGATGCAAGCTATATCGAAGTGCTCAAGAACACGCTCACATCACATATTGAGAAATTGAATGGAATGATTAGCGAAGAATATGACCAAGTTCAGGAATTAGCTACTAATCTAGGAGCTGATTGCGAAACCACACTCGCTGATACTCGTGTCTTAGTTCTTGAACTTTTACAAAAACAGAATGATGTTGAACAGGCAGGTTGCGATGAAGCTGCGAAAACACTCTATTCAGAGCTTGACAAATGGGTGCAAGGCACTGCGAAATCGATTGAAACGAACCTAAAGACAACTTCTGATGATATCTCCACTATTCTTCAAACTGAATCTACTGAATTGAATACTATGGCAGAAGCCATGAATAGCCGGCTGAAATCTGCTTTTAACTCAATTATCAAAAATACGTCAACGAAAAATGAAGCATTAATCACCTCTGTAAAGAAGACTACACACGACTTTGAGGCAAACGTTGGATCCACACTTGAAGACCTCATTAGTAGCTTCATTGCTACCACCGAGAAGCAGATTCTTGATTCAAAGAAGCTCTACGAGCGTCTAAGAGACCGACTTGATAAAAGAATGAATCAGAGTGTCACCGCAATAACCTCTCAAGCTGATAAGATTGATGCTGAGATTGATGCTGTAATCAAACAACAAGTAGACCGGATTGATCAACATGCCTTAGGTATTCGTGAAGAATTCCATACACACCTCGAAGATATAACACGTCAGTTCATCACTCTTACGCAAAGTATGGAAGCTACATTCAATGGTCTTCTATCAAGTCAAACAGTTGAAGCCCGTGATTTGATCGCATCGACACATGGGGAGTTCAAGAACACCCTGAAATCTGAAATGACTGGACTAAAAGACGACTCTGTGAAGCTACAACAAGAATACTCCACCGAGCTTGGGCTGAAAATAGATGAAGTTGCGTCTTCTGTATCTTCACTCAAGCACTCACTTGATGACCTGGCAGTACAAAAGCGATATGAATTATCAGAGAGTATGGCTGATGCTCTTTCAAAACTTGAACAATCTATTGTTGCCACAGAGGATAATTTGCGGAGCATGGAAACAGGTATCATCAAACAATTTACTGAAAACTATGACCAAGTAACTCAAGAATTCAATGATAGTGTTGATAGTGCAAGAAACACAATCACTGAGCGCTTGGATAATGTTCGAGGTGTGACCACCGATGCTTTAGAGAAAAGCACTGCAGCCGCAAAAAGCACAGCTGAAAAATTCATCTCAGTACAGAAGGATCACAAACAGAGGTATGTAGCTGACACGAGTAAGAAAATTAATCAACTTACAACCAAACGCGTGAAGGCTTCAAGTCACCAAATTGACGAGTTCCATTCAGAACTCTCTGAGCGTGAAACCAGCGGAGTGAAAGATCGCAATTCTTCAAAAGAGGAAGTTATTCAGGCTGTTGAAGCAAGGAGAGCTGAAGTAACTCAGGCTTTTGATGCTGCAGCAGTATGGGTTGACTCCACAGTATCCAATGTATCTACATCACTGGAAACATTTGGTACAAAACTCAGTAATGAATTGACACTAATGCAAAGAAATCTCCAAAAGTCTGCAGATGAAGCTCTTGCGTCCATCAATGAACGTGGAAACTCTGATTTTGCTAGGTTTGCAGAGATTTCGACGACGCTTTTACAAGACGCAGAATCTAAAGTGCACGCTAGGATTGATGGCTTTGGAAATAGCTGTGCTTCTGCAATAGCAAAGGGTACTGATGAATTTACTTCAATGCCCAATCAAATCACTGAGAAAATCATTGACGTCGATAAATTGATTGTACATGAAACCAATCAACACTATGGCATGGTTGCTGACAAGTTAGCATCTTCATTCACTGATTTTCAACGATCATTTGAGTCGGCGTCTGAGGAATTCCGGAACCTGTTAGAACAAGCATCAATACAAACGACTGAAAAGAGGAACGAAGCAATTAAAATCATCCAAGATAGTGCAAGTTTGACAAATCAATATGCCTCACGAAAACTAGAAACAATAGGTTTAGAGCTTAAAACACAACTGAGTACTCAATCTTCAACACTTATCGAGAAGAATCACTCCGATATTACTGCAAAGAATCTAATACTGACTGAAGCTGTCACAAATGCAAGGAATCAGTCAAATGACGGAATAACTCTACTTAGACAGACCAGAAGTGATGTGCTCTCGAAATTCAGTGATCAAGTGGATGCACTGACAATGGCCTTAAATTTTATGAAGGTGAATCAGTTAAGACATGAAAGATCGACAAAATCTAAGCGACCAAGTTCAGGTCGGCCGCCCCTTTACTCAAATCGCCCTTCAGTATCGCACCTTCTTGACCCAAATTCAGGATTTTTTGATATTAGTCAACCCTGGTCTGTAATTAATGGAGATGAGATTAGATTTGAGGGGAGAG
>JBHLQJ010000005.1:0-29082 GCA_048884945.1 Candidatus Thorarchaeota archaeon
TGGATTCCGATGTTTTTCATCCCTATGCGGTGTTTCCAAGCTATAGCAGCTGCTTCAACTATGATAAGACCAACCTGGCCCCTACTACGTTCCTCATAGTGTTGAACAACTGCATCTGTCACAAATCCCTTGTCTGTTGCTAGGCTTCGAACCATGGGTGGCATTACAAACCGGTTCTTGACCTTGAGACCTGCAATCTCAATTGGTTTCGTGAGGTCTACCACTACGTTGTCACCATCAGGTCTATAGGTCTGCCCCGGTTCTACCTGATCCCCAAGCGTCCATGGCGGCCTTCAGTTCTTCGTGTCCTTCCTCTTTTGCGTACTTACTTACAGGGATGCCTTGCATCTTCGCATCGATTGCTTGTCTGAAGGCAATCGCACCTGCACGTGGTCCCATGGGATGGGCATGGATTCCTGCTCCTGTTCCAATGACGATGTCCAATCCAAGATCGTCTATGACTTCCTCAACATGTCCTTGACTAATTCCTCCACTTGGCATCGGGGCTGTTTGTTCAATATTGTGCAGAGGCATGATCATATCGTGTGCAACATTGAGAAAACGTTCCTTGAGGACAGGCGCTTTTCCATAAGGTGCCGGGAAGACTGTGATGTCAGAACCACAAATCCTGGGAAGTTTCCCTGTCACAATGTTGGATGAAATTCCTGTGATGGGTGAGTAAGTCATTGCTCCTGTGACGTCCATGTGTGCAAGAACCGGTACTTTGGATATGTTTTCACAGACGTGTCTGAATGCGTCATACCCCACTGCAAGGAAATTCATCATCAGTCCATTAGCACCAAGCTCTTGGGCTCGTTCAGCATTCTCAAACATTCGTGGGAGCTTGTCGGTGATGTTTACAGTATAGAGTGTTTTTTCACCTTTCTCAGAGCTCGCGCGGTCAAGTGCTTCCATAAAGCGTGGGATTCTGTCCTCTAGTGTATTGAAATCAGGATTCGCAAGTAACTCGTCATCTTTTATGATATCTGCTCCTCCAACAGCTGCCTCATAGGCCAGATCTGCTCCCATCTGGCAAGAAGTGTAGACGCATGGTTTGACCATGTTATTCAGGATTGGTCTCTCCTTGATTTTCAAGAGCTTTCGCAGTCCCTTGATGCCAAACTTCGGTCCTTTGAACCCCTTTAGCCAGCTCTTTGGGAACTTCATATCAAGACACTTGATTCTCCCATAGAGTGAGATATTGCCTATTACAGTGCTAAACAACATTGGTATTTGCTGACCAAAGTTCTCCCAAGGATAAGCAACTTGCATGATGTACTCTCTTCTTTCGAGATCCTTGGGAACACTATACTCGTATTGGGGGACCTCATAGACTCCAATGACTTTAGCAACATGTCGTCGTCGAACCTCTGGAGTTTCACCTGGTACGAGTGTCCAAGTACCTGTACTCTGTTCAACAGCAGCAGCATGTGCCAACTCCCTTGCATCCATGAATGGAGGGAGTCCAACATAGTATGTACAAACTACATACTTCTCCTCATCAATAGCATCTGGTAGTGCATCGGGTAATGCATCGAGTGGAAGCTTTTCCATAACAATCAACCACACTATTCTATGTGCGCCCGTCTTATGTTCTTTTGGAGAACTCCTTCATTTGGAAGAACTATCTTCTAACTCTAATCACTAATGCAGCTACAATAATAACACCTGTTGAAACCGCACCAATAAGCAGGTAGGGGAAGTCTTGTTGATTTTCGCTTGGGTAAATATTTGTAACTGCCCCAAGTATCCCATCACTTACCAACCAATCGTACTCGTAAGGACCATCACTATTGTCAGAGGAAAAAACAACCACGATATCGTGTTCTTGAATCACATAGATGAACTGGCCATCATATCCTCTGGCAGAGTACCATTCATTAGAATCGTCAAGCCACCACTGGTATCCATAACTGGTCTCTGTATATGAGGTTGAAGGACCATGGCTAGAACTATAGACCCAATTCGATGATACTATTTGTTGACCATCCCAAGTGCCATTGTTTAGGAACAAGAGTCCAAATTTCGCCATATCTCGTGGCCGCAGAGCAAGATTTGAACCTCCAAAATTGACTCCTTGAGGATCTGTCAACCAAAGTCTATTTGTTATTCCAAGAGGACCAAAGAGGTACTGATCAGCAAATGCAAGTGGTGTCATACCTGTAGTCACATTGATTATAGTCGCCAGGAGATGTGAGTTTCCGCTATTGTAATAAAATGTCGAACCTGGTTCGTGTGCCATTGGACGATCAAGAACATACTGGGCCCAATCATCTGAGTCTCTCATCGCAAAGAAATCATTGTATTCGTTGTAGTTATCTTCATCCCATTGGAAACCTGACCTCATCTGTAGAACATCTTCAAGTGAAATAGCTTCTTTCCATGCGCTAAGATTTGCAATGGATCTATTCGGAAAGAAGTCAAGTAGCAGTTGACTTGTGTTATCTATGAAGCCATGATCGATGGCAATTCCAATCAAAGAGGAAACTACACTCTTCGTGACTGAGTAGAGTATGTGAGTATCATTAACATCATAGAGCATAGGCGTGAAATATTCCTCTGCGACAAGATATCCATGTCTAACAACTAGAAGACTCCGGATGCTAGCACCTGAATTTCTTACATGCGAATAGACCTCTTCAAGCGCTGTGGAATCCATTCCCTGTTCCTCAGGAGTTGACACTACCCACCCCTCGGTTGGCCATACAGCAACTGGTCTGTCTATTTGAGCAGTGGAGGTCATTACATGGAGAAACATGGACAGAATAAGAATCACAAATACTATTTTCAAATTCTTTGACTGCATGAATCAACGTGCTTTCAAAGTAAATTAAGTCTGATAGTCAAAGCAATCGCTCAACTTTGCCGTAGAGCTTCTTTTATCAAGGTGTTATATACCGTGAAGAATATTCGATAATTGTTAGGACGAGTGAGATCGTGATTCCCATATCTGATGTTGCAAAGAAGGCTGGTATTGAAGAGGAATATCTAGAACACTATGGAAAGTACATGGCGAAAATAAACTTGAATATCAGAAAGAATCTTGGGAAAAGAAAAGGCAAGATTATTCTCGTTACTGCAACAACTCCTACTCCATCTGGTGAAGGAAAGACAACCAACTCTATAGGTCTTTCAATGGCACTTAATGCCTTAGGACAGAATGCTGTTGTGGCATTAAGGCAGCCATCATTGGGTCCTGTCTTTGGTATAAAAGGAGGAGCAGCGGGCGGAGGCAAATCCACTGTTGAGCCTTTTAATCAGATTAACCTGATGTTTACTGGTGACTTTCCTGCTGTTTCTGCGGCTGGTAACTTACTCTCAGCGATGATCGACAATTATATCCATCATGACCATCAGCCTGAAATCGATGTGAGACGAACCTATTGGCCACGAAACGTGGATATGAATGACCGTGCTTTGAGAAAGGTTATTGTCGGACTTGGGGGCCGGTTTGATGGATTTCCACGTGAGGACAATTTTGTCATCACTTCAGCATCAGAGGTTATGGCCGTCCTTGGGCTATCAAAGGACTATGTAGACCTCAAGAAAAGGCTCGGCGATATTCTGATCGCACGTTCTGAACAATCGAAGGAAATGTATGCAAGAGATGTCAAAGCCGAAGGTGCCATGGCAGTTATCTTGAGGGATGCTCTCAAACCAAATCTGGTTCAAACACAAGAAGGAACTCCAGCCATAATCCATACTGGACCATTTGCAAACATAGCCCATGGCACTAGCTCAATAATCGGTACTGATATTGCATTACGTCTGTTTGATTATGTAGTAATCGAGGCTGGTTTTGGTGCTGACTTAGGTGCTGAGAAATTTTTCAATATTGTTACCAGAGCCGGGGCCTTCAAAGTTGATGCATGCGTTGTAATCACAACAATTCGTGCTCTGAAGTATCATGGATTTGATAAACTCGAAGAGGGTTTTCCCAATTTAGAGAAACATATGGAGAACATCAGCAGTTTTGGAGTACCTGCTGTTGTTGCACTCAACCGATTTCCAGATGACACGCAGGAGGAGATAGATCTACTTCGAAAATTCTGTGAAGAGAAAGGTTGGAGAATGGAAGTTTCAGAGGTATATGCTAAAGGTGGTGAAGGTGGGAAAGCACTCGCTCAAGCAGTTCTTGAAACAATAGAAAGCAGACCCGTCAAGAAAATAAAGTACACCTATGATCTAGAAGACCCGATAAAGACAAAGATCTTGAAAGTCGCACAGAAAATCTACGGTGCAAAAGATGTTCTATATACGACCACAGCCAGGGGGACTATCAGGTCTCTTGAGAAACGAGAATATGGAACTCTCCCAATTTGCATTGCAAAGACTCAATTCAGTCTATCAGACTCAAAGAGCCTGAGAGGAAGACCATCGGGATTTGATGCGGAAGTCACTAGTGCCAATGTCAGTAATGGTGCTGGGTTTATCGTTATTGGCATGGGTGACATTAGTCTCATGCCTGGTCTGCCTGAAGAACCGTCTGCGCACGGAATGGACTTAGATGCAGATGGTAATATTAGTGGAGTATTCTAAGAGGTGAGTTCATGTCTGATGACGATTTAAAACCAATCTGTGAAGACCATGAACTCAAAGGTCGTCGTTTATCAAATCGGATAAGAACTGAGGTGGAGAACGAAGTCACAGAACTCGTTGCTCAACATGGAGTTTCTCCAAAGCTTGCAACTGTTATTGTCGGAGAAGACCCTGGTTCGCAGATGTATATCAGAATGAAGCATAAGGCATCAAACAAAGCAGGCATCCTTTCAGACCATCATGATATCCCTGAAACGACTACTCAGGAGGAACTTCTTGAGTTAATTAGAAAGTTGAACAATGATGCCTCAGTCCACGGAATTCTAGTACAACTTCCCTTGCCAAAACACATAGACGAGAAAACAATCATTGGAGCTATTAATCCTTTGAAAGATGTTGATGGGTTTTCGCCGGCAAATGTTTATCGTCTATTCTATGGCGGCGAAGATCTTAGTGCAGCCACACCTCATGGAATTGTCACCATGTTAGACAGGATTGGCTGGAATGACCTCTCTGGTAAACATGCTGTAATTATCAATCGGTCAACAATTGTGGGTAAACCTTTGATTATGCTTCTATTGAACAGAAACGCTACAGTCACTGTCTGCCATTCAAGAACTAAGGATCTGCCTTCTTTCACAAGACAAGCTGACGTTCTAATTAGTGCAATAGGTCGACGCACAAACGAGTCTGATCCATTCTTCGTCACAGCAGATATGGTCAAAGAAGGTGCTGTTGTTATCGATGTTGCCACACCTCTTGGAGATGTTGATTTCGAAAGTGTGAAGAGTAAGACTCTGTGTGTGACGCCGGTTCCTGGAGGAGTCGGACCCATGACAATAGCGATGCTCTTGAAGAATGTTGTTGCAGCCTATAAATCGCAAATAGTGCAGTAAGGACTCATTCCCAAACGCTTTTGTGTATGGACTCCCCGAGCGGGCACGGGTGAATCTTGTGAAAGTTGTTGAGTGTGTACCCAACTTTTCAGAAGGACGAGACAAGAAAATTATCGACGCCTTAGCTGATGCCATTAAGAGCGTTGAGGGCGTTCGACTTCTGGATGTAGAATTTGACCATGATCACAATCGGTCTGTCTTCACGTTCATTGGCGGACCGCAACAGGTGAAGAATGCCGCTCTAAAAGCTTCAGAGCTTGCGGTTGAGAAAATAAACTTGACAAAACACAAGGGTGCACACCCAAGAATGGGTGCAGTTGATGTTGTACCATTTATCCCACTTCATGGAACAACCATCGGTGAGTGCATCGAGCTCTCAAAGGAGTTTGCAAAGGAGTTCTCGGAAAAGTGCAAGGTTCCTGTCTTTCTCTATTCAAAATCTGCGGCACGCAGAAACCGAGTTGATTTACCAAATATCCGTGAAGGCGAATTTGAAGGGCTCAGGAAAGAAATCGGATCGAATCCAGAGAAAGATCCTGATTATGGTCCGAGCAAAATACATCCAACAGCTGGTGCTACAGCCACAGGAGCTCGTAACTTCTTGATTGCGATTAACTTCAATCTGAACACGACTAATGTTGACGTTGCGAAAGTTTGCGCTGATGCTGTGCGTGCAACTACCGGTGGCTTTGCAAATGTTCAAGGAATCGGGCTGGACCTCCCTGCAAAGAATTGCGTGCAGGTTTCTCTAAACCTAACCCATCCCAAACGCACCAAGATACATCAAGTGCTTGAAGTCGTACGAAATGAAGCACGCAGGTTTGGAGCTACTGTAATTGAAACTGAAATCGTTGGTATGGTGCCTCTCTTCGCACTTCTTGATGCCCTCAGGTACTATATTCAGCCAGAGAAATTAGATGAATCAATGATTCTTGATCTCTATTATCTTGGTGGCGGGTCTGATCCCACTAAGAAGACATTTACTGAGATGTCAATGATTGAATTTGGTAATGAGGTCCGTAGAGCACGTGCCACCCCCGGAGGAGGTAGCGTAGCTGCAGCTCTAGGTTCATTTGGGGCTGGCTTGGTTTGTATGGTCACCGGCCTCTCAATAACTGGAAGAAAATTCGCAGGGATTAAAGAAGAGATGCTGGAACATCGACATGCGTGTGAATACGATCGAGGGATCCTTATGGACCTAATTGAGAAGGATTCCAAGGCGTTTGATGTTGTAATGGATGCAATGAGAGCTCCAGCAGAAACTGCTACTGAAGTTAAGAATAAGGCGTCAATGATAGAGAAGGCAACAATCGAAGCTGCGAAGGTTCCGTTAACAACAATGAAGCACTCATATAGTGCCTTAATCCATGCACGCGCTGCAGCTGAGAAGGGAAACATAAACTCGATTACGGATGCAGGTGTAGCCACTCATGCGCTCATTGCAGCAATCGAAGGTGCTGCTCTGAATGTAAGAATAAATCTAGGAAATATTAAGGACAAGTCATTTGTTGATAAGACTGAAAATGAGGTAAAGAAACTCTTGATGGATTCCGCGAAGCTCAAGACTGAGATCCTTCACATTGTTGAGGCTCGTATGAAAGAACTTGCTAAATCCGCTTAATTGACTATGACCATCTCTGCTCCATTAGCCACTTTCACGATATATGGAGTTCCACCAACTCTCTTTATTGCAGAGGCTACTTCATATTCACATCCAACTGCATACGCCATCATCGATCCACCACCCCCGCTTCCATTAATCTTGCAACCCAGTGCTCCAGCATCATAGGCTGCTTCAATTAATCTTTCAATTTTAGGGGTGGACCTCTCCAAGTCGTTTCTCAAGATTTCATGGTGCTCCCTTAACATCTTCCCAAGTTCATTATTATCAAGCAGTGGTTTACTCAACAGTTTAAGTGCTCTATGTGTGAGGTCTCTATTATGAAGTGTCGCTATAGCCATCCTTCTCTCTTTGTTCTGATTAAACTCTAATGTTTCACAAATCATATTGACTGGTGTCACTCTTCTGTCGAAGGACTCAAGATCTTTAGCAATCTCTCCATATTCTCTCTCTACTGTTGTCCTGATGTAGCGGAGGTCTCCGACAGTATCCCTCTTTTTCTCTCCTGAATCTCCTACTACGAACATATCAAGTTCTGCTGGTAGTCTGTAAACCTTGTTTTCTAAGGTATTTACATAAATCACTCCTCCAACTGATGATGCAAAATGATCCATTGTCCCGCCACTTTCGCCAAATTCTGCCACCTCTGCATCATATGCTCTTAGTGCGATTTCTTCAGAGGGTAAGTTTCTGTCAGTCATCTTCATGATAGCTTTGATTCCTCCAACTGTCAAAGCTGAAGAGCTAGAAAGCCCTGCAGCTATGGGTATTGTTCCATTGACCTCTAGATCCCAACCATGATTCAGTACAAACCCATTTCTCGCCATCACATTGAAAGCGCTTCGAAGGTAGTCTCGTTTCGTTCTATAACCAATCTCACTTGCAATAGAAAATTCATCCCTCTCTTTGAGATCAGTGTAAGTCACAACAATCAAGTCATCTTCTCTGGGCTGCGCTTCAATCTTTATCGTGACATCAATAGCGGCTGCAATGACATCCAATCCAAGGTAATCACTATGTTCACCAAAAAGACACACTCGTCCAGGAGCCCTCACTCTAAATCCTGAACGATGATCTTGACCCAACAGTTTGTCTCCTCTCTATCTGAAATCCAACTCCCTCATACACCCTTATGGCTTCTTCCTGAGAGAGCCCGGAATCAATAAATGCGGAATTGAGCTCATCATTGCGCATATTGTTCAGAAGGGCCGCAACTGCTTATTTCTGTTCAAAGGCTAGTTTTACAGCAGTTTCGATATCTTTTGGCGTAACACCAGGCGACTCGATTTTGAACTTGGAATACGCTTTGTTCGCTTTTTCGAGAATATCTCCATTCTCAGTCCTTGCTCCTACAAGCGACTTCTCGAGGTTAGATATAGCATCCATTGGGAGCATAAAGAAATCTCCACTAATAACTACATCATTTAGTCTTCCTTCTGTTTCCTCAGCAGTGATTCGTAAGAGTCCACCTGGTGCCTTATAGTTAGAGGTGCCTACTCGTGTCGTAGCTGAGATTCTAACAGTTCTAACGTCTATCCTTCCACCTCGTCTCCAGTGTAACCACTCGTCAGACGTATACCATGGTTTGAGTTCGTTTACTTTCTCAATCTCCCATCTGTTGAACTTCCCAGGAATCAAATCAATGTCAAGAGTTTCTTCATAGAGTCGCAGAAGGTCTTCTTTGACCTCTGTTCTATCAGGCATTGATCCTGTTAGTATTTGAATAGTAGACATCCGCTCACGAAGACTTTGTGCAATCTTATCCCTAAACTTCTCATTTGGTACCCTAAGGACTTTCACCATCATATCAAAATTGAAGTCAAAGATTAGGTTTCCAACAAGAATTCTCGCGTCGCCAATGTCACCTGCACCATTCCCTGAGATCTTCTTTTCATTAGCGATAATGTCATTTACAGGCTTGAACTCTGCAGGTATTCCGAGATTCCTATATGCTTGTACAGGAGCCTCAAGAAACTTAACATAATAATCATCAATCCTCTTTGGTGTAGTAGGACTGTCTTTCCGCCCAATCAATTGATAGAACATCTGGCCATCATCTAGATAGACACCACCGCCACCAACAACCCGACGAGTGTAGAATATATCATTCTCATCGCAATATTTGGTGTCTATGTCTGCTTCAATTTCTTGAAAATATCCAAGGCTGACCAGAGGTTTGGCTGGCCAACAGATGATGAGTGTGTTTTCAGACTCTCCTTCAGTTATTCCTTGCGCAATCATATCATAATTAATTTGGGTTTCAATAGGCGCAATCGGACCTAGATCGAGAAGTCTCCAGCTCTCAAGTGTCATGGCTAAGTACAAATTGTATCCTCTTATATTCGTTACCAAATGAAACTGAATATGTTTGGATGCTAAGGCATAAATGGCTCTTAGAGGAACAAAACTCGATTTTAATGATTGAAGCCATTGGCCTAAAGAAGATGTTTAGTGAGTTCATAGCTGTTGACAACCTATCATTCCAGGTGAGTCCAGGAGAGATCTATGGCTTGCTTGGCCCCAATGGGTCTGGAAAATCAACAACCATGCGTATGTTACTCGGTTTGTTGAAACCAACAGAAGGTACAGCAAAAGTGATGGGTTTTGATATCCGAACTGAGATAGTTGAAGCAAAACATATGATGGGGTATGTACCAGAGGAACCTGTGCTTCCTGAGCGTCTGACTGGTTGGGAGTATGCAAATTATGTTAGTGATATCTGGAGAGTTCCTCGAGGTCCCGAACGTGAGGATGAGTTAGATGAACTTCTGACCTTGCTAGACATTAAGGATGCAAGTGATGACCTTATAGAAACCTATTCCAAAGGGATGTCACGTAAAATCAGTCTTGTTGCTGCACTAATTCACAGGCCTAAGGTTCTGATTCTTGATGAAGTCCAAGCTGGTATCGACCCGCGAGGTGCGGCAACAATTAAGGAGATACTGAATGGCTTACGTGCAAAGGGGGACACAATTCTCATGAGTACTCATATTCTTGAGATTGCTGAACAACTCTGTGACAGGATTGGCATTATCGATGATGGGAAGATGGTGGCTGAGGGGTCAATGGATCAGTTAAGAGTGCAAGCAGAGGGTGAGAGATCACTGGAAGAGATATTCCTGTCATTGACTGGCGGACCTGATATGCAAAAGATTGCAGAGTATCTTGGTGACGTCAAGTGACGCTCAACGATCTATGGGTCTTGCTGAAACAAGACTTGACTCAAAGTTACAGAATATCTGGAGCAAAAGGAAAACGAACTAAACAAAAGAATTTACTGCGCAGACTTTTTGCTCCCATCGCTGCAGTAGCTTTTGGAGTGATAGTAATTCTCGGTATTGTCTGGTTGGTTCCTCAGATTGGCTGGGAGGTTCTTGATACTCTGCTCACAGAAAATATCGGAGCTGGTTCCTCTCTTTTCAATGTCCTTCTATTGTTCTCCTTCATAGGGTCAATAATGTTCAGTGCCACAACGGTTGGGAACTCAGCAAGAATGGAATACCTCATGACAATGCCAATTGCTTTACGAACATTGTTCCTCGAAAAAACAGTCATTCTGATTCTCTATAGTTCGATATTCTTTCTTGTCATCGGTACTCCTATCTTCATAGGACTGAGCATAGTGTCAAATGCAGCTTTTGCATTCCTTTCTATTCCTGTCTTTGTTGGGATGATGCTTGCGTTATCCACACTGGGGGTTTCTATTGGAGGTCTCTTGGGTCTATTTTTCTCAAGAATTCTAGCAGGCCGAAGACGGCTGAAACAAATTGGTTGGTTCCTAGGCACCTCCCTTGCTGTTCTTGGAAGTGCTCTTTACTATTACTTCATCTTTCTATCCGACGGATTTGCTGATATTTTTCCAGTCCTCTTTGAAATCGCAGACGCTCTAGGCTTCACGTCTGGTATCAGTCCTGGTGCAGCAACAAGTTCTTTATCGCTTGGTTTTCTAGTCGGGGCACCAATAATCATCAATGATTTCTTTCTTGCATTCTTTTATGGAGCTCTTTCCATCCTTTTAGTCAACTTGAATGCATATGTCAGCGAAACCGCTCATTATAGTGGTTGGCTTGCGAGCGGATCCAAGAGAACTTCAAAGACGAAAACTCCTCTTGTTCATGATACCTGGAATCCACAAATAATTCCCCATTTCAAATTCAATACTGCAACAAGTGTGTCGATATGGTACAATATAACAAATGTCCGTCGGGAAGGTCGAGTCTTTGCACAGTATCTTATGGGTCCAATGAGATTCGTTGTCATCATCATCTTTGGAATGTTTGCTGGTGGTGATATTATAATGGGCTTTTCCCAATTCATTGTCATTGCAATCACGGTTCCCTTTGTGATTTCATATGCTGTGAGCTTCGTTGGTTACGAGCTTGTTTACGAGGGACGTAATTTGATGAATCTCCAGCTTGCACCGTTGAGTATGTATGACTATGTAATGGGAAAAGTATACAGTTCTGCTCCCTTTGCTCTGATTGCGAGTGCGGCTGTTTCCATTTTTGTTATCGTTATATCTCCAAGTCTATTGGTCTACCTACCCGTCATTATCATTTCAGCAGTCTTGATCAATCAAGCAGCGGGAGGTATAGCCGCAAATGCAGCATCGATTGGTGGTGACTTCCGCGCTGAACGGATGATAACAAGACAGAGAGGTGCATCTGTTCAAATGCCAATAAGGGGTTGGTCAATCCTTCGAGCTCAACTGTTGCCCAACCTTCTCGGGTTCACAGGTCTTTCACTAATACTCAGCATTGGATTTTTCTTAGGACCAATCTTTGCATATGTGACTTTATTGCCATTTGGTCTTATTTGTGTAAATATTTCCCGACATTATGCGAGGAGCGCAGGAAACAGGTTGACACAGAAAGAAGCGACAGATTATTTGTGATTCTCTACAGCTTTAGATTACCAACTACCTTTCCTGGTGGCAAAAAGATATCGCAGTCAAAATACTGCCCTATCATGGGAGTATCAATCTTTACTTTACTCAAATCATCCCGAGGTCCACTCTGGAATTCAATTATTACTTCGCCGGAGCGTCCATTCTTAGTTGTATATTCAAGGTATGCTGCTGTTAAAACTGCAACATCATAACCATCACCAGATGGACTTGGAATGACCTTTGCATTGATGTTAGGACCGCTATCAATCCATGCACCTTCATCGACCATCTTGCAGCTTGCTTTCCATATGGCTGTCTTGTCTCTAACAACTTTACCTGTGATTGTGTCTTTCCTCCAAGCCAGTGAGATATCAGCTAGCTTTCTTGGATACCCCCATATCTCGCGTCCTGCTACCTGTGCAACATCTGTGTTTACGTAGTTCATTGAGAAGAAGACGCCCACCTCCTCTTCTTTGGTTTCTGGGTTGTCAAACACGCATTGGACCAACAAACCTGACTCCATGAATGTCCCTGTTTCTTTGCAAGGCATCTCTCCAAACATCAGGGCTGCAAGGGGCATCTGTGAGGGTCGTAGTGGAGCTGGCAATAAATCTTGTATCGCATCCTCTGGTGGGTTGAACATTGCTAGAAACAATCTAGCACCATCGTAGTGATACGGAGGTCCCGGATAGGTTGGTGATAAAAATGGTGTACTCACTCCCTTCTTCATCATAGCTCACATCCATCTTCTATAAAACCTGATTATTGAATCTACCGAGCATTGTTTCATAGTTTGACTCTCTTGAATATGAATGGCCAGACAAAGACCCCAGTGAGTGCAATCAGACCGTATCGGATTGTTCGAAGCCAAATCTGATCAGTTGGAAGTATCGGAGCAAGTAGTACCATCACTCCAATGACGAGAACTAGTCCAATCACAACCCGGAGTACCAAACGCCAGCGCTTCCCATCATACGGCTGGGTTGAGAAGTCCACAAATCTCCTTTCAAGAATGATGCCCAATGTGAAACCGATGATCAACCCTCCATACGCTCCAAAATTATCGTTTGGAGGTTGCGGGAGAAACGAGGCGAGTAAAGTCATTAAAAACCCGATAATCGCAAACAACAGGAGCAGGTGTTCGGCTTTATATCTCGAGAGATATTCCCTTGCAGGTTTTTCCATGTAAATGAGCAAGAGCACAGTAATAATTCCAATTCCCCACCCTAGTAGAACATCCTCGATATAGTGTACACCAATGTATACTCTTGAAATGCCAACCAAAACTGTGAGAATGACTGCAATGAGTGCCATCCACCAAGTTTTGACCCTTGCTGTGAACCACCCGTAGAGAGTAGCGGAGTTCTGGGAGTGACCGCTAGGCGTACTATAATTTGGAGGAGGTTCACTTGTAAGCCAATAGCTGGATGGTGGTCTGTCTTTTGCTACCATCACTTTCAACCAAAAGTTAGAAACTACTGCTATAATGAGTATATACGATGCTAGAATGGCTTCCTTCTTGTTAAATGCCCAGTATCCTATTAGGAGTAAAGCGATATAGAAGATCTCTCCTCCCAGTTCTGATACCCATAAGAAGAAATCACCCAATCCTGGTAATATGTTTCTAAGCACATCAGTTATTGTAGGGTCAAACCACATTCTGTCATCATCCTCCAGAATGAAGGAAAACTATATAGCTTGATGGGAAAAAAAAACCTGTTTGTTCATGGACAAAACCTTATAGTAGTCAATCTAGTCATCTGTGAATGCGGAGGTTCTCTGAGGTGGTCTTTGAAAACTTGGAACCAAAACTTGTTTGGGAGATATTTGAGGAAGTCTTCACAAAGACGCCTCGTGAGTCTAAAAAAGAAGACAGAATTCGAGAGAACCTGAAAAATTGGATTGCTGAACGTGCAAGATCCCTTGGAATGGATATTCAAGTGGTTGAGGATGACGCTGGTAATCTTCTTGTCAAAAAAGGTCCAACAAAAGGAATGGAAGCAACTCAACCTCTTCTACTGCAAGGTCACATGGATATGGTGTGCGAAACTGATAAACCGGGCGGATTTGATTTCTCAAGTAGTCCAATTCCAATTCGGGTTCAGGATAACGGAGACTGGGTGGATGCTGATGGCACCACTCTTGGAGCTGACAATGGGGTTGGCGTATCACTTGGTCTCTCTCTGATGCTGGATCCAAAGGTCGAACATGGCCCTCTAGAATTACTTGTTACTGTAGATGAAGAAACTGGACTTGTTGGTGCATTTGCTCTCGAACCTAAAAAAATGGGCATGAAGAGCAAACTAATGATAAACTTAGACTCAGAGAAACTTGGAGTGATTACAATAGGTTCTGCTGGTGGAGGTGACACCGAACTCGTCAAAAAGCTCGAACTCAAAAAAGTCACTGGAGCAGCCACATTCTATAATATGATTGTTTCAGGTCTTTCCGGAGGTCATTCTGGTGTCGATATACATAAGCACCGCGCCAACGCAAACAAGCTAGTTGCGCGAATGCTTTCATCTCTATTATCTGAGATGAATGTGCATCTCTGTCATTGGAATGGAGGGAGTAAGCATAATGCCATTCCTCGTGAAGCAATTTGTAAAATTGCAATAGAAACAGACAACACAGCAAGAGCAGAGGAGTTGCTGTCTTTAGCGCGTAAGGACCTTAAAGCGTACTATAAAGAACTTGAACCAGATATCCAGATCAACTGGGATAAATCGTCTGCAGAACCTGCATTCTCTCTTGAGGAATCAAAAAGGGTAATCCAATCAATCAATATTATTCCTCATGGACCCATTCGATTCTCTCCCAATGTTGATGGTCTCGTAGAGACCTCAAACAATGTTGCTGTAGTAAAGACTGATGGTCAGGAGATATCAATTCTACTCTCAACAAGAAGTAGTGTAGATTCAGAGCTTGAAGCGTTTAGACAGAGCGTGGTTGATCTTGCTGAGTTTAGTGGATGGCAGGTCACTAGAAAGCCTGGATACCCTGGTTGGAACCCTGAACCTAAAAGTCCGTTTCTTTCCTTTGTTCGCAAACATTTTGAAGAAATTACTGGTCGCGAGGTTAAGGTTGAAGCAATTCATGCAGGCTTAGAATGTGGGATAATTGGATCGAAGATACCAGGAATCCAAATGGTTTCAATTGGTCCAACTCTGGAGAATCCGCACACACCTGATGAGCGCCTTAAGATAATCGATGTTGAGATTCTCTACACTGTTCTGAAAGAGATTGTTGAGGATCTACCCAACATGAAACGCATGGTGCTTAGGTAAGGTTTCCAAGACCAAGTTTCTTAAGCTTGTTCTGCGGCGGCTTTCCTGTCTTTCTGTCCCATCCTCGGTATCCATACCATTTCTTCAACTGCGCCTCAATGTCAGGTACATGCCCTTCAGTGGCTCCTTCAAGCGGTCTCAAGATAAGTTCAGGTAGCGTTTCCTTCTTTGGGTCATAACCTAGTTTGAGGTTTAACAATCTCATCATTGTGAAAATTCTTTCACCTGTCTGTACTAACTCCTCAACATCCATGTCCCAGCCAATTGTTAGTTGTAGGAGCTTCAGTAACTGATCTCCATCCATTGGATAAAAATTACAAGTAACTGCTGAGTTCGTCAATGCACGAAAATCTTGGAGTCTTGCTACTAAGTCTGCTTCGTTAGCAAACCGGTCTTCACTCTCAATGTTGAAGGCTTCGTTGGGTTGCCCCATCTGAACGTTGTACATATCAGCACTCATGTGACACGCTCCGCGAGGTGATGTTGCATAACCAATTGCATGTCCTGAGAACCCTCTCGGATCATGCTGCGGCAGCTCTAAACCATTCACCTGAACAGCAAGATCAGCGACTCCAAACTTCTCACCGAGTTCTAGAGCCCCTTCTGCCATGAGGTTTCCAATTCCCTCGCGTCTGGCTATCTTTTCAGCGAGAGCAATTCCTGCATCAACCTCGCCCCATTCAGGCGAGATCCCATCAAGTTCATCTGCGGTAATCTTTCCTTCCTTGAAGAGATAATATGCAAATGCAATAGTATTCCCTCCAGATATTGTATCAATTCCTAACATGTTCAGGACTTTGTTTGCAAATGCAACTGACTCAACATTGTTGTTAAGAAGTAGTGAACCCATTGTCCCTGTCACTTCGAGCTCAGGACCAGCATACTTGTCCATCTTGTACTTGCCCTCTGGAACCTCAACTATCCTTCCGCAGGCAATGGGGCATCGATAACATGCTGACTTTCCAACTAAAATCGTTTCACGAACTGATGTCCCACTCAGATTGTATGTGTCAAAATCAGAAACTGTATAATACCCTGCAGGGAGTGAACCCCACATCATACTAGCCATATCAGTAAATCCTGCGGTTCCTAGGTCAGAATACATTCGAAAGGTCGGGTCTTCCTTTTTGTCCTCATTCAACTCTGAAACATACTTGCTTAACTCATCCTCATAAGCAACAGGCACTTTTCGATCAGTCCCGTGTATGACAATTGCCTTGAGTTTCTTGGACCCCATTACTGCGCCTTGTCCAGTTCGCCCAGCCGCTCTATTATGATCTACAATGATGCTGGCATACTTGACAAGATTCTCGCCTGCTATGCCAATTCTCGCTATCCCCGCATTCTTGTGGCCTGTTTCTTTCTTCAAAACCTCCCAGACATGCATTGTGTCCTTTCCCCACAGATGCTTGGCATCCCTGATTTCAACATCTGAGTCTTCAATAAGAAGGTACGATGGTTTTTCAGCCGCACCAGTAAAGATGATGCCATCATACCCTGCAAACTTTAGGTCTGCACCCAGATGTCCTCCTACAGTACTATATCCGAGGATTCCTGTCTTTGGAGATTTTGAACAGAATGTCGACTTGCTACCGGTAGGTGCCATAGTTCCGCATAGGGGTCCTGTGAGGTAGATTAGGGGATTATCTGGACCCAGTGGGTCTGTGCCTTTGTCAATCATGTCATACAATAGACGTGCTCCCAACCCAGCACCCCCGATGAACTGACGCTGCAGTTTTTCCTCAAGTGAAGTCACAGACGTTGAACCTGCGCTCAAGTCAACTCGTAGTATTTTTCCTCGATAACCATACAAATGGATGTCCTCCCTCTAGAAGTCGATAACTGTACCATCATACATGAATTTGTACATCTTCCGAATCTCTTCACTGTCAATATTGCGTGGATTCATTGTTAAGCTTGTATCCATCATCGCAAAATCAACCATGTTTTCTAGTGCTGCATTGAAGTCCTTCTTCTTAATACCCGCCCCCTTGAAGCTTGTAGGACTACCAATCTTCTTCATAAACTCCCTGATTGCTTGCGCAAACAGCATTGACGTGTCTTTAGGTTTTTTACCGGAAACTCCAATCATTCTCGCAAGTTGCGAATATTGTTTTGCTACGTCTTCGTTATCGATACAATTGAACTCAATTGTATAGGGTAGTGCCATTCCGACTGACATGCCATGGTGCGTTCTTAACACAGAACCCATACTATGCCCTAGTGAATGGGCAAGTGCAGCTTGTGAGTTACCAAATGACATTCCAGCTAGGCAGGCAGCAATCAGCATCTTCTCTCTTGCTTCAAGGTCTGATAGGTCTTCAAGAGATTTTGGAAGCCACTCGAAGATCATTTTTACTGCTTGTAGTGAACAACCGTCAGAGAAGTCATTCTTCCAGACCGAAACAAATCCTTCTACCGCGTGTGTTAACGCATCCATCCCAGTATATGCAGTGAGGTTCTTTGGTAGTCCAACTACAAACTCCGGATCTAATATCGCGATATCTGGAGTTAACTCAGGATTTATTGTCGCAAATTTTCTACCCGTCTCGTCCTCTCGAATCACAATAGCTTTGGTTGCTTCCGACCCAGTCCCTGTGGTTGTTGGTATACACACCAGTTTTGCCTTCGTTCGAAGACCCAGTTCATCGAAAGGCGTTAGCGCATGAAGTTCCACATCTGGTTTCTCATACAGGATCCAAGCTGCTTTTGCAGTATCCATAACGCTCCCACCACCGACAGCAATTATCCAATCTGCGCCAAATCTCTTGATTGCTTCAGCGGCAGCCTTGACTGTAGAGACCTTTGGGTCAGGCTCCACGCCATCCCAAATTGCTGCTTCCCACTTTCTCTCTGTCAATACCCGACAGACTTTCTCCGCAAGTCCAAGGGTATTGATCACTTTATCAGTAACAATGAATGCTTTACTCCCACTTATCCGTTCAAGCTCGCTCAGCGCATCTTCTCCAAAAATGATGTTTGGAACATAGAACCACCAGACCATTCCCATCTCTCCATCGTGTTCAATATCCTCTCTTACTGAGGAATCGCGCCCCTTTATTTCCTCGCACTGCCTTTTTTCACTTGCTACTCACAAACTTTGGTGCACTTCTAAGTACCTCTACAGCCTCGTGAATAATGCTGTCTATGAGTTCTGCAGTAGTTGGCAGGTCTTGGATTCGACCCACTACTTCTCCTCCAAACATCAAGGCCGTGTCTTCCTTTGCATCGAGAAGGTTATCGAATCCTGTTTGCTCAAGTTCTAGGATCTTCTCGTTTGAGTCAAGAGGTTCACCTAGATAGAATTTTGGCAAGTCCTCCAATGTCTGCATCACAATCTCCTCTGCCCTTTTATTGCGGAGAAATCGCATTGGTCCAAAGAGACCTCGGCCCACCAGAGTCTGACGTTCCTCTCTCTTCAGAATGGCTTGCTTCCACATGGGCTCAAAGTCACTTTCCTTAGTAGCAATAAAACGAGTGCCCATCTGAACTCCAACAGCTCCCATACATAATGCGGCAGCAAGAGTTGCTCCATCACAGAACCCGCCTGCCCCGACAACCGGAGTCTTTACCGCTTTAGCAACTGCTGGGACAAGTACCATGGAATGCACAGGATCCCAGGAAACATGTGCTCCTCCTTCATGCCCTGATGCCACAATCACGTCCGCTCCTGCGGCCTCAGCTTTCTTTGCATGATAGACAGAGGGCGTCACATGAACCCAGATGAATCCTTCATCCTTGAGGACTGACCATGGCTTCGGGTTTCCCGCTGAAGTGACAACGACTCTCAACGAGCGTTCAGTATCTGAGTCGGCTTTGCAGGACTCTATAGTCTGTTCGACGAACATTTTGGATGCTAGAATAAACTCAGCAGCTACAGGTACATTGACGCCAAAGATGCCGCCTGACGAACGAGTCTGCTTTGTCACTGTTTCAATTGATTTCTGAAGGATTACAGCCGGGAGATCTGAGCCAAACAATCTCTGTGCATCAATAGGAGCCGCTTCTGGAATCAGTGTGGCTGCCATACCTATGCAGCTGATAACGCCAAGAGCACCCGCATTTGTAACTGCGATGGCTAGTGATTCTGTCTTATACGGTCCCATACCTCCCTGGAGTATGGGGTGCTTTATTCCGACTGTGTCGCAGAGTTCTGTGTGAATATGTACCATAGATTTCACTAGCAACATGGCCCGATTTAAGTTACCACCCTATTCATCTATACAATGACAGAATTGGACGGTTGATATGATTTGATTGGTCCTTTGTGATATATTCCAGTTCATCATCAATTCTCTTGCATAGAACACTCTGTAAATTCGGATGCCTTAATTTTATCAAGTCCTTAGTGACTTTGTAGTATTTTCTTGCTTCGTCTATTGCACCTTCTAGTGCTTTCAATCGAGCAAGGTTCCAATAAGCTTCAGCACTATCACGATTGAATCTCATTGCTTTGCCATAGTGGGTTTCAGCTGTTTCAAGATGTCCTAGAGCGAACTCCTTTGCACCAAGAGCCAAGTGGGAAGCTGATGTCATCTCAAGAAAGACTTTGGAGAACAAGTCTGTTTGAATATCAACTTCAATCTTCCCAGTTGTTTTCCGAATCTCTTCAATTGCTGTTTGCTCTCCGTCGAGTAGCTTCATAACTGACTTACTGACCATGGACTTGACAGTTTCAATTGTTTTAACCTGCTGTCCGGGTATCATAGGCATCTCATGAAAGAGATAGGTCATCACTCTCGGTAGTTCAAGAGAAACCAGTTCTTTGATCAATCCAAGATACATACAGCCTTCTTCGCTGGATAACTGACCTCTCTTGATTCCTAATTCTATAAAGGCTTCGCCAATCTTCGGACAACTTGTCGAAGCTATTCTCACCACTCCTCTGAGAAGTTGACCACTTTCCTGTGAGCCAAGCGCAGTCTTAACCATCTCTTGGATTATGGTTTCCTTCTCTATCGCATCAATCTGATTGTCGAGATCAATGACATTTGCTCGTACAATCTCCTTTCTGAGATGGCTGACTAGTTGGTGAATCTCTGAATCCACTTTCTTTGAGATTGCACGAAGTGAGGGTTGAGTTGATCTCGTATGTATGTGTGAAATCTCAATAGATGTAAATCCGGCTTCCTGAAGCATTCTTTGAAGGAGCTCTTCAGGAAACCCGTACTTGTGTGACATACCCGGCATATCGAGACCATAAATCCAGTTCATCACCTGACTACGCTGGTCTTCACTCCCCTTGAGAAAGGTCTTGAATGAACTAACCAAATCTGGTGTTTCTATGAGTAGCATGCCGCCAGGCTTGAGTACCCGGTATACCTCTGCCAAGGCATAGATAGATTTCGCAGCTCCAAGATGCTCAAGGACCTGTGTACAATCAACATGTGTGAAGGTGTTGTCTTCGAACTCTAGATCAAAAGCCATCATGACCCGGTCTGCAACAGATTCGTCAAAAGCATCAACATTGATGTATCCCACCTTGTATGTTTTACCACAACCAAGATTCAACTTCAGAGCGGGCACCAACCACCTCTAGACTCATGAAATTCCAAAAATTGCGAAGTCCTTCGGCCGGATAGTTCCATAAAACGTACCTGGAACATATGTGTGGATAGGAGCGGTTTCCGGATCAAGAACAGCCCATATGAAGAGCGAACCAATGATGATCATAGCTGTTGCCACAAACATAGTGAAGTATATTGCTATTTTCTGTTTACCACCCGGTTCCATGGGGCTCAAAGGTCTATCGAGAGCTGCTATAACCTCGTCCTGAGTGAGCCCAACACCCTCACCTAGTAGTTTTATTTTGTTGAGTTGAGATTTTGTTAGTCCCTCTTCATAGTTGAGTCTACTGACCAAAATATATAGACTGCTTGGAAGGAGCCGTTTCATTTTCATTATCCTCGGCCGAAGCAACGATGGTAATGGTCCATTCATTGAAACACCTCTGCTGACAATTTGAATCACAATTCCTACAATCTCTTTGGAACAGATGCTGATGAACGAAAATCATCAGGACGAATGGTCCCATAGCGTGATCCAAAGACATAGGTCGAAGTCGGAGGACTATTGATTGGAATGCTAGGATTTGACAGAGCGAAGATCAAGAAACCTACAATGATGATCCCCAAAACCATCACAAAAGTCGTAAGGGGGGTCAATCGAGACCTCCAGTGAGCTAGATTCTGTGGGGGGTTATAGGTTGCCAGCACCTCTTGACTACTCAGTCCGATGCTCTCTCCCAATGACACCATCTTTTCTACTTGCTTTTCATTTGGAGTTTTCAACAGTATCAAGGAGTCGAATCTTGACTTGAGGTTAAAGGGAACGTAGGACCGAAGTTTCCAAAATGCAACTTCCATCCATCTCACTTTAGCACATCTCAATCACGTCACCCAATACATACTCAGCATTTTTGCCAATAAACTCTTTGAATCGTGCTTTGGTCATTTCATCGATTGTTCAATGAAGTGAAGACAATATGGGTCTTGATGTGCTCCTTTGCCCATAGATACAGAAACAGAAGTGCATCCTCCCCCACAGGAGCTTGCATACTCACAACTGGCGCAATGTGCCATTATGTCCGACTTTTTCACATGTCGAGAGTACCTGAACAAGGACTCATCATTCCAAATCTCGTTGAGCGAGCGTTCTCGTATATTACCCTCAATGAAGTCATCTTGGAGTGCAAGACACCCTATAATATTACCATTACTCTGAATCCCCAAAGTGCTTATACCGGCCTGACAACCTTGCCATGCTGCAACTTGTAGCTCAGGGAGGGTCGTTGAGAAATATCCCATATCATGAGCTCCTGCAACCATTAGCTCCTGTGACATAGTTTTGCGAGTCGCCGCAATGAATAATGCGACTGAATAGTACTCTTCCTGAGACAACACGTGTTTTCGTTCCAGTCTTCCATGTGGTGTTGCAGTTTGTATCTGCCATGCTACTCCTTTGCCTCTCAGGAACTCGCGAATCATCGGAAGATTCTTGAGATTCATCTTGTGGACTGTTGTTATTACTGACGTTGGAAGGCCCAAGCCAACATACTGATCTATAGCCTTGGTAGCGCGATCGAACGAGCCTGAAACGTTTCTTATCATGTCATGAGTTGACGCATCTCCGCCATCAAGACTCACTGATACACACTCTGGAGATAAATCAACTATCTTTTGAGTGACCTCATCATTCTGTCCAAGCCAGCCGTTTGTTATGATGGAGAGTTCCATTCCCAATTCGTGGACTCTTTTTGAGATGATATCCCAGTCAGGCCTGAGTAGGGGTTCTCCACCCATCAGTGCGACTCCCTGACATCCAATACCTTTGAGGTCTTCACAGAGATGAAGTGCTTCCTCAGTTGACAATTCATCTTTGCGAGCTTTACCTGCTGCGGAACCACAGTGGATACAGTTCAGATTGCAGGCCAGGGTTATCTCCCATACTGCACACCCGGGTCCAGGTCTTTTCTTCTGTCCACTCCTCTTCCACCACATTTCAGTGTGGCTCCTGTTGTCATCTGAGATTGATTAGTTCTCTCAGTTATTCATCCAGAAATTTCGTGGGCACCAGTTTAGTTGTAGCCACAAGCTCAAGGGCCGCTTTTGTGTAGCGCATGACTTTCCCCATGTCACCATCAAGCTTGAACTTCCGAGCCATAATTCCCTTGATTGGATCAATCTTTCCATCGAATAGAAGTCTCCAATTCTTGTACGGTCCTGAATATGTAAACTCTGCAGTGTTTCCAGGTTCCGCCATTTTAGCTGACCTACACTTGCCATGCCAAAGATCCATGTAGAATCTGATTGGTTCCTTCACGACCTCGTCATCTGCAGTGATTTCAAAGACAAAGTCGCCCTCCCAAGTCTTTGCTGCATCTTCGTACCGGTCGTTCTTGTTCAAGAGTTCCATGTACATCTCTATCCATTCTTCTGAGGGGAAAACAAGTTCGTCACCCATCACTAATCATCTCCAAGATTCTATTTGTATAATTAGCCAGTGAAAAGGCTTCTGGATTTCTGTTTTGACTGGTCTACTACCCTTAGATATTAATTTGCAATATTTGAAGGTCCATGCTAGCAGCAAGTTTCTCTTGAAAGGCAAGATCTCCAACTGTACTTGCATCATGCGAATCGCTTCCAAGTGTGAAAGAGCATCCATATGATTTTGCTAGCTCGAGAAATCCAATATGCTCAACTGAGTACCGCCCATTCAGCTCGATTGCAACACCTGCCTTTGCTAGCGCTTCTGCAGCGAGTCTTCCATCTTCTTCTCGATATGAAGACAGATATCCATCCCAATGCCCAAGGACATGAAACTCATTTCTTCTTAATGACTGGACTAATGCTGATGCCCAATTTGTGGAGTCTGTGTACCAATGAAATGATCCTATGATAAGGTCAAACTGCTCAAAGCCTCCAGAAACAGGTGCTAATTCGCCATTTGACTGGATATCAACTTCAGCAGCGTCGAGGATTTTCAATTCTGGGTGATCATTTCTAAATGTTTGAATTTCATGGCGTCTTTGTTCGATGAGGTTTATTCCTCCCTTCCGAGACCCCAATGATGGCCAAAAATGATCTGCAATTGCAATTGCCTTTAGTCTGAGAGATGCAGCTCTATGTACAATCTCCTCTACAGTTGATATCCCGTCAGAATAGTTCGTGTGGATGTGTAAATCTTCGAGATTACTGGACATTTCACAGGTTGAATTCAGTTTAGCAATTTAACTCAAACTATATAGCTATTTCGGGGGTGCTAATATACATGGACATCCCACAATTATCTAGGAGTGGTGGGAAACTTGTCAGACAGACTATCATTAACAGACCCAGTATCAGAATTACTGTTAAATCTGATTAGTCCTACGGCTAGAGTCTTGTATGATTATGTTCGAATGGGTATGTCGAGATTGGGTCAAAAGCACCTCTATTGATGTAGCAGCGAAATATCAACAATCCAAGAATCAACATTACCACACCTCCAAAGAAAGACCTCAATACTTCAAACCGAACCACTCCATCAAGTAAGTCATAGATGAATTGTATCAACGTAAGCACAATCATAAGAAATCCCACAAACACCGATAATATGGCACACTTAGGTGATGCACGATCTTCCCTCATTCTACTCACTCATTGTGGTTCAGTTTTCGAACTTTAATTTGATTGGAGTTCATAAAGAGCGTTTTCTTCACCGCTTAAATATTAGTTCCATTTACATTGCAGAGTGCTCATTAAGACCCTCACTTATGTTATTGATGGGAAATGATCTTGCCTTGTAACGGCGTTGCATATCCCCTCGAAGATATCGTGAAGAAAATGAAAGTAGACGAATGGGTTACTTCAGAACCAGAACTTGAAAGTGAAATACAGTACGATTCGCAAAAAGGATTGAAGTCTGTCAATTAAGAAGATACTTCATATCACTCACGAAAAAGCTACAACTGGATCAACAACAGGTGAAGTGATTTTGAGTCATGTTCGTCAATCAGGCATCGGCTGACTTGTTTAGTCTGCGCTCAGTTCGGAACTCATAAATCTCCGAACGAAGATTTTTGATTGGGTTCTAACACCCACATCGATTGTTGAGCTTGGATGTGCAGCCTTTGGATGAACTGGACAAAAAGATAGTGACTGATTTGCAACGTAACTGTCGAATTAGTTACCAAGAACTCTCTCGCAAATATGGCATATCAGCCAATGCTATTCGACGTCGCATTCTGAATATGGAAGAATCAGGAGTAATCTCAGGCTATTCGATTGTTATGTCTCCTGCAATGACAGGCACAAGCTTTCTCTTTGGTCTTTTATCAACTGATGGCTCTAGAGACGAAGATGAGATGGTTAATGCGATTGGATCGAGTAAATACATTATGGCTGCATCGTCCTATACCGATGGAGTCTATGCTCTAGTGGCTGAATATCATGGTCCTCATGAATTGCAGGAACTTAGTGCATTCCTTCGGACTCTTGACAGTGTTGAGAATGCTGAATTGCACACCATAATCGGAACTTGGGGGGAAAAGATGAATCTCACCAAGACACATCTTCGTGTATTAGCACCACTCCTAGAAGACCCAAGACTTCCCATAGTTGATATTGCACAGAAAACTGGACTCACCGCACGAAGGGTCAGGAGATTGATTGGTGAGTTAGAGGAGAACAATGCAATTCGTTTTGTATCATTGGTTGAACTTGGGGCTGCTACAAGTCTGCCATTCATAATTAGAATTCTATGGAATGAGAAAGCAGTCACCCAACATACAATGGCTGAATGGCTCGAGAAAAACTACCCTCTTAAGCACAGGGAAACTTACCAATCTGCATCTGAGCCGGTGATCTATGCGCTTCTCGTGGCTGATGACATCACTGAACTTGTTGAAACTATCCGCTCAATCAGGCGGAATAAGCACGTTACAAGCGTAAAGGCTTTGATTAGTGGCCATCACAAGTATTTCTCCAGCTATCGACGAGAAAAACTCATCCAAATGGCGAAAGACAGCAAATAACGCTTAATGTTTGACAAACATTGGTACGTTTGGCGCTTACCAAACAATTTATAAACAAATAAGTTATAGTTTGATATGTGTCAAACGTTTGGTAAGTAACAAGCTAAGCGTTTGCCGACAATTACAAGGTGTATATAATGTCTACAACTTTCGGTACAATTCTCAACGACATGAAGACGAGCCTCAAGCTCGCTTGGAAAAGCATGCTTAGCTATTTCCTTGCTAACTTGGGCATGTTGATTGTCATGGCAATCCTTCTTGGGATCGTTGCAATTCCTGTGCTCATCGTAGCATGGGTAGTTCTCGCGCCATTCTCTGAAGTCACGATGACAGCTCTAGCGAACTGGGCAATTGCTAATCCTCTTCTTATTGGGGGGATTGCTATTCTCGTGTTGATTCCTCTTGTTTCACTATTCTTGATCACCAGTGGCTCTATCTACGGAATGAGCCATGACTTGGTCACTAAGGGTGAAACCAAGGCTGAGCTTGCCTTCTCCTATTTCCGTCACAAGTTCCTCTCCTTTGCAGGTGCAGGTGCAATTCTGACTATCATAGTTGTGCTACCTCCCGTCATTGCCTGGGGACTCACCTCTTATGCGATGGGATACCACATCACTGGGCCAGTCATTTATCTCCTCACTGGATTCACATTTGTGTGGCTCTACTTCACTGGAGGATTCACCTCCATGGTGTGGCCAGCTGTCGCTAGTGGTAAGGGTGTCCAGGATTCTGTCAAGGAATCATTCTCTCTATCCATCCGGTACTTTGATCGTGTCTTCGGAGTCCTGACTGCCATCGTGCTTTTACTAGCAGCCACCTTCGGTCCCATAATCATAACAGCCTTTGCTATGGCTGAGTTCGTCCCAATGTTCACAATGGCTTTTGTTCCCGCCATTGCTGGTGTTGCACTCTATACTGTGGTCATGGTGTTCCTCTGGCTCCTACTATTCTTACCAATGGTGAGGATAGTCTGGGTTAAGGTCTATCAAGAACTCACTGGTGGTCAGATTGCACCCCAGCGTGTCGTCGATATGCCAATCGTGTAGTGTGATGAACTTGGAGAGTGTCTTGGAAGGGCAAATTTCAAGTCACTCTCCTCTTATCTTTCTAGGTGTGAAAAACAATGAAAAACGCAAGCTTTCAAACTCTTCTTGATGATCTGAAGATTAGCATTAAGTTTGCATTCAAAAACGTGATTTCCTACGTGCTAGCGATAATTGGAGTTTTATTGGTAACAATCATATTGATTGCCATCGTCGCAGCTTTTGTCTTTGTACCAATCTTATTATCCCCTGGAAGTCTTGAAGCCTTTACAATCTGGGCAGAGTCATTCAATGAATGGACTATTACAGGTGGCATGACAATAGCTACAGGCATCTTTCTGATTGCATTGCCATTCGTGGCTCCATTTTTCGTTGCCACTGGAGCATTGTTCGGAATGAGCCGTGAAATTGTAGAAAGCGAAGGAACCTCTGCAGAAGGAGTCTTCACTTGGTACAAGAAGAAGTTCTTCTCATTGGCTGGAGGTGGAATTATACTATTCCTATTTATCCTTGGACCAGTCATGTTGGTAATTCTCGGTTCCGTCGCGCTCTTCGGAAACCAAATTCTCAACTTTGCGTTTATCGACATGGGATCATCAACTGCGATGAATCCCCTGATTTCAGCTTTGGGAGTGATTTGGTTTGTAATTAGTAGTGGATTAATGTCAATGATATTTCCTGCAATCATCGACGGTTATTCTGTAATTGAGGCAACTAAGAAATCAATCAGAATGGGCATCCAATACTTTGATCGCGTATTTGGAGTCTGGATTTCATATATTCTCTTGATAGTGGTTCTTATACTGCCCGTGATGATCGTTCCACTTGCAATAGGCAGTTTTGAACCTGCTATGATTCTGATGGCAGTATATGCAATCCCAATGGCACTAATCATTGCATTCGTTCTGCTACCTGCAGTATCGATAGGTCTCACAAGAGTATACATGATACTCACAGCAGATGATGAAGACTTCACTCCGCAAGAGATTGAGGAAGAGGATGGTCCAAGCTTCATAGGAGGAGTATAATAATGGATGGCTCCAAGAAACGAAAACAACGAATCAACGACATGGAAGTAATTGAAGACAAGAATCTGATTAAGTTGCTAATGGAGCCAACTCGAGCAAAGATAGTATTTGACTATCTTGTGAAAGACTCAATGACAGTAAAACAGTTGTCAGAAGTAACAGGTAAGAATCCAGGTACCATCCTTCACCACATTCAAAAGTTGAAGGAGGTTGGACTTGTCTTTGAAGAAAGAACAGAACAGACCCAGACTGGTATAGTCCAAAGATACTACCGTGCATCTGCACGAGAGTACAGGATGGGTATCAGCGAAATGATACAAGCCACTGGGGATGATACTACAAAGCGCCTGAAGTCCATAATCAAAAGTCTCTCAGTCTATGGCATAGATGTTCCAGAGGATCAGATTGGCGAGGCTGTGGAGCTGCTGACGGCGCTGATAAATCGCGAGAATGAGATAAGTTCTCGCAATCTTATCGTGAATGAGGATGGTCTAGATAAGCTAGCCTCCTCAATACGAGGCGATGTGTCGCGAATCGTGCGTCGCTTTGCTCTGGAAGAAGATTCGCAATATCGAGACTTGAGAAAGAATTGGCACGCTTTTCTGAAGTCTCACAGACAGGTGAATAAACAATGAGTAATTATCAAAGAAACACAAGTATGGTTGCGTGTATATTCGCAGTAATAATCGTAGGTGCTATTGCTGTTGGAGCTTTATCCTATTTTGGCACTAGCTGGTTTAATTGGAATGTAGCTTCTACTGACTTCTCTTTTGATGCAGAAGTCGGAGCCACCACTGATACGGTGATATTGGACATCAATTTAGATGTAGGCAGTGTTTCGATAACATTTGTTGACAATGCGACACTGTTGTACGAGATTGACATAGAAGTCCAGAATACCACCCTTGAACGAGATGGTGAACCTTCAGTGACATTTACGAGTAACACCATCGGACTCGATTATACTGCTGCTGGCGTGAATATCACATTAGGCAGTGGAGTCAATTATACGTTAGATGTTATCACTTCAACAGGAAGCATAGATGTCACCCTTGTTGATGGAGCGCATGTTGGAGACATTTCGCTCACGACAACAACTGGTGGAATTGATCTAGTGATGACTGATTCTGCTATCTTAATTGGAAATGCCACATTCGATTTGAATGCTGGAACTGGTGGTGTAGCCGTTATCGTAGATCTACCAACAGGTCTTGGTGGCAGTGTTGAGTGCGCTACTGGGACTGGTAGTGTCAGTATAACTGCAGCT
>JBHLQJ010000006.1:0-28783 GCA_048884945.1 Candidatus Thorarchaeota archaeon
CGCGTAAGCTCCTGATAGGACTTTATACCCTCAATTTTTTCCTCCGCGTTTCCGGGCTGTACACCACCAGAATAACCCGCGGTCTGAATCTCTACAGTTCCAATCCTGAACAGTCGGTCAAACACGCCAGCTCTGCTTGCTATGTTGGTGACAGTCCTGAATGGTACATGTTTCCGGGTAATATTGATGATTCCTTTCCGAACATAAATTTCTGGCGATGCTTCACCCGACTCTGAGATTACCGTGTATTCAATGGACCTAACATATACGACTATCCCTGCTAATGCCGGGATCAGCCATACTAGATGAGCAATCCAAATCCAAATGCTTATGGTTGGCAACCATTCAAGGATCCATAGTCTTTCGTATGCAGTCCAGCTTTCAAAATATCCTATAAGCCAAGCAGTACCCCAAAGCGCGAAGATAGCAAGTGCCCATGTCACTGCTGCAAAACCAATGGCCATGAACCACCACTTGTTTCTAAGTGCGCTCTCTGGCTTGAATGTTCTCCCAAGGGACACGTCCTGAGGGGATTCCAAAACTGCTTGTAATCCGTTTGCTACAGTCAATTATTATCACGACTCCTTTCTTTTATAACGCGGGATTTCCTTTGCTGCGAGCTTGTTGAAAATCGCAATTGATTGTTGAGTCATTGGGAGTTGTTCCTCATCGGGACGGAGAGTAATATTGTACTCTTCCATGATTGTATCAAGTGTCTCCCTGCACTCCGCCTCCTTCGGGCATTCAGGGCAGAGTTTTCCCGCGTAGGAGTCATGTTTGTACCAGACTATTACACCAAGCTTCATTGTGAATACAATGTACACTTGGGCATTTGCTTGGTAATCAAAACCGATGAGTATTCCCTTGTAGTCAAGCAAGCTCTCTATATCAAGCCGATGACTACTCGCTTGTTCACTCAATACTTTAGCGATTTTCTTTCGTGCTCTATTGAGCACTCGCGACACATAGGCAGGGCTCCAATCCTCTTCCGCACTTTGTTCAGCAATATCTGTAGTACTTAGTCCTTTCTGGAACTGTTCCCAGACCATTGCTTCATGTGTTGAGAGTTGGGGCATTCTTGATTCACCGCGTTGTTAGTCATACCACAATATGAACTTTTTGTGGTAATTCCTTGTTACTATCTTGGGAAAGTTTATATATAAATTTGTTGAATGTTTACCTAGTTTTGGTAAACAATTTTTGTTTACATCAGGTGGAAAAAAATGGCAAATAACGGGATTGTTATTCAAACGCACGACTTGAACAAGAGATTCGACACTGTTCATGCCGTAAGAGATCTGAATCTAGAAGTTCGTGCTGGTAGCAGGTTTGGATTCCTTGGACCTAATGGTGCAGGGAAGACAACCACAGTCCGCATCCTATCTGGACTTATGAAACAGACGAGTGGCGATGCCACAGTATGTGGTTATGATGTCAGTACACAGCGCAATCAAATCAAAGCTGTGACTGGTCTGCTTCCTGAGTCTCCTGGACTGTATTCAAAGCTATCAGCTGTAGAGTTTCTAGAGTTCATAGGAGCACTGAATGGAAGAAATGGGGACGCGCTGAACAGGCGTATTGACATTATGCTTGACATGCTCGGATTAGAAGGTCGTCAGAACGATCTCTTAGAGTCTTACTCCTCTGGAATGAAGCAGAAAGTATTGGTTGCATCAACACTGTTGAGTGAGCCCAAGCTCGTATTCTTGGATGAGCCCACTTCGAGACTTGATCCAGCAGCAAGCGCTCTGGTAAAGGATATCATACTTGTCCTAGCCGAAGAAACCGAAACTAGTTTCTTCATCTGTTCACATCAGACTTCATTCGTTGAAGATGTCTGTGATGTGGTAGGAATCCTCAATGATGGTGCACTTGTCACTCATGGCTCTCCTCAGGAAATCATGGAAACTACTGGTACAAAGAACCTAGAGGATGCATATCTGAAAGTCGTGGGTGGACACGTGGACCGAGCGACCTTGCTAGCTTGGAGGTAATGCTAATGGTACACACCTGGTTGGCAATAGCGAAAGCAGAGTTCCAGGTATTGTCCTCAAGTATGAGGGGTCATAGAAAGCTCTACACCAGCTTTCTGTATTCACTCGCCATTGTTTGGGCAGTAGTAATTACCCCAATGCTATACAATGCAATCCTTGGCGCATTATTCCCCATGGATGTGCTACGACCTATGCTCATGGTGATGTTTCCAGGACTCATGCGTACTGTTGGACTATTCCTTTGGCTTGTTCTACTACTGTTCCCTCTATCATATGCTCTACAGGAAATTAAGATTGGACAGTGGGAGATATTTCTCTCGAACAACGTGCGAACGAGAGACATGATGGCTGGAACCTTTCTAGGGAAGCTTGGTCTTTATGGATTAGTGATTGTTTTCTTAGCTCCATTGCTAGTGACTCCATTCATGTTGGCATTTGAGGTCAATGTTTTTGGTCAGTTACTGGTTTATGGTGTCGTCATACTACTGGCAATGGGAACAATCTGGCTCTCGAATTTTCTAACAAGTGTTATTCAAGCAAGGCTTGGTGACTCATCACGAGGTAACGACATTGCTAAAGCATTAGCTATGGTTGTTGCTATAGTTGTCATCATTCCAATGTACGGGTTGATGTTCTTCCTTCCGACTCTGTCTGAGTTGATGGGCATGAATGCATTTCTTATCCTCCCCTCAACTTGGTTTGCTGACTTGATTAGCTGGCTCGCAATAACATTCAATGGCATAGGATTGACGAGCACCCAGATACTCAGCTTTTCGATCATATTGCAGTTAGACCTACTTATGACCTCAGTTCTCACGATAGGCTTTACTCTAGGCATCGTTGGTTTAGCGCTTGGCGCAGCTGATAGAGTATTCACAATTGAAGCTGGTGCACGCACTGAGGTTGTAACAACAGTTGGTCGAGAGAACATGTTTCTTAGAGGCATTAGAAGAGTGAACTCTGGACCTTTTGGATCACTTTTAGTCACCAACATCAAGGACTTTCTGCGGAAAGCACAGAATCTATCAAAGATAGGTTATGGCGTAATCCTCGCGATTATAATGCCGGTCATTATGACATCCATGGATATTGAATACTTCCAGTTTAGTGAACTCTTTATGATGTTGATAGTGATGATGTCCCTTATAGGTTCAATTCCATTCGCTGGTACCGGATTCCTTGAGAGCAAGGATCAGCTCTGGATCATCCAAGGCGCTCCATCTGGTGCATCAAGATTCGTGAAGAGCCGGATTGTATCTCAGGCTATAATAGGCATACCTCTTGCAGTGATACCGTCAATCCTCATCTACTTCATCATTGAGATGACTGTTGTTGAGCTGGCAATATTGCTAGGACTTGGATATGTTGCAGTTATCGGTGGAATGCTTATGGCTACTGGTGTGACAGCCCGTAATCCAAACTATGAGGATACAAAGTCCCCAGCTCATCAGGCGAATGTGATTACTTCTGTTATGCTAGCAGAGTTCTCAATCATGGGGGTCATGTTCGCAGATATCTTCCTAACTATTGGCACCGGCATCGATTTCTTTGGAATGATTGAGAATTTCTTTGGTCCTGGTAACATGATGTTTGGAATATCTGCCATAGGACTAGTCGTTCAATGGATTATCGCAAGTATCCTTGTGTGGTCAGGAATCAGATATCTCTCTAGACCTGATCCCTAGAGAGAGTGGTAAAGGCGAAGTCTTTCGGTGTTGGTGTCTTCGCCTTACCACAACTCTATTCTTCATTGAAACAAACATGTAATCTCATCTCCGGGAGTGTATGACCAAGTTTCGGTCATCACTCCCAACAAAGAGCGACTCTGAATAATCAGAATAGAATCTAGTTTCTCGAAATCCTATTTGTGCTAAAAATCGCTTCATCAAGTTCGAGTCAAGATTGAGCACTTTCTGTGTTGAAACTAGTGAAGTCCAGTCTCCTTTGACCTTCATTTGAGCGGACATCACTAGAATCGATGAGTTTGGAGGGTTCGTGTGCTCATAAAATCTCGAAAACACTACTTCCTCTCCAGTATCCATTTTTCCCCTCTTCTGTGGGAAAAACCTGAAGCCAGTCCTGTGAATCTCTTCAAAGTTAAGTACCTGCGCTATGAAAACACCATTCTCCTTTAGTGCATCGTAGACAGATGATAGAACTCCCTCTAATACAGATAGATCATCAAGGAGCGCAAGGGAATTCCCTAGACAGATAATCAGATCATATTCGCCAAGGTCAATGGATTGGAACTCCTCCATTCTACTTAGAATAAACTTGGATGTAGCACCATTTGATGCTGCATGTTTTATTGCACGCGAAATCATGACCTCACTATTATCAATCCCAACGACCTCCGCTCCTTCAAGAGCTAAAGCCACAGCATGCCTTCCGGTCCCACATGCCAAATCTAAAACTCGTTTGCCCTTAGGGTCGCCAAGGCGTGATTTCAAGAAAGGTATCTCTCTTGCAAGCCTCGCATTCCAATCTATTGTATCATCATAAGCTAGTGCAATATTATCAAACGAAGTCATGTGAAACTTGTTTACAATAAAATCTTATGACTTCAATCTTGCTGTAAAAAGATTAAGTGCCTTCAGGGCAGATATCTACACGTGGTTCGATGTTAGGTGTTGTAATTCTACTGATGCTCATTGGTGGCTTACTACTTGTTCTCTTATCAACAGAAAGACGCGGGTCATCTCCAACACCACAAAAACCTACAATGCTTCTAGCACATGATTCTACTGATATTGTAAGCGAATCATATCTTCCTGCAATAAGGGACACCTCAATGCCATTTCCGCAAGGCAAGAAAAAAGAACGGAAAAGGACAGAGACATTCCGTAAACATACAAAAGACTAGTCCTTCTGCATGTCAATCTCTTCTAAAGTGAATAGAACCCGTCCCTCCATTCCTCCAGCGACATTGATTGTCTGTCCACTTATGTGACCTGCAAGCTTGTCTGATGCAAGGAAAAGTATAGCTCCAACAATATCTTCCGGGACGGCAGTTTTACGCATTGGAATTGTTTGCAATATTCTCCTCGTCATTTCCTTGTCAGTCAACTCCTTCTCTGCCATTGGAGTCATCGTCCAGCCTGGATTAACAAGATTCACACGACCTTTTGGTGCCAAATGGACTATCTCATTCTTCAGACTCATCATCATACCATGCATGGCTGACTTGGATGTAGAATAATCAACAAACCATGCTTCACCAAAGTATCCTGCAGTTGAGCCAACAAGAATTAGTGAGGCGGTGTCTTTTGGGAACTTCTGTAAATTCGCAAAAAAGTACTTCGAACAGAGGAATGTACCTGTAAGGTTAACTCTGATAGTTCTCTCCCATTGTTCAAGTGTCATCTCTTGAACTGCTTTTCCCTCGTGGTTGGCAATCCCTGCATTCGCAATGAGCACGTCAACACGACCGAATGCTCGGTTTGCTTCCTCGAATAGCATCCGAACTTCATCTTCCGATGTTTGATCCATTCTCACAACCTTGAGGTTATCCTCCCAGTTTCTCTGAATATCGTCAAGTGATTTCGAAGAATGATTGTATGTTCCTGTCACTCGTGCACCTTCAGTGAGTAGCATCTGAGTGACTTCGAAACCTATCCCACCTGATGCTCCAGTAACCATCACATGTTTTCCAGAGAGCTCAGTGTCCAATAATGTATACCTCCTTAGCATTGATGTATCAATGGAATCAGCTCCCTTTCAATGATATGATATATCATGCCACTATGAGGTTGAATCCGTCTTCCACAGGATGCGGTGATATTGCTCAATCAGGACTTCGGGCCAACTACCAATAGACCGAAGTAAGAGATCAGCTGTAAGCCCAACATCATCGTCAATCTCGAGTTCCTTCAGCTTAGGACATTGAAACAAAGAAGAAAGGTCTATTCGTTTTAGACGATTTTCTATTAGCGAGACCTCCTCGAGATTAGGACAGGAACTAAGCGGCTCCAAGTCAATCTCTTGAAGCCTGTTATGGCTTAGTTTTATTGACTTCAAGTTTTTTCCACATTTCTCTAAAGGAGAAAGGTCAATCTCTGTCAAACTATTATTTCGAAGGCATAGAGTTTCGAGGTTCTCGCACCAAATTAGTGGAAGTAAATCTACTTGTGCAATATTACGAAGATCAAGATTGATTCCTGTTTCATCCGTTTTGAAACGGGCTGTCTTCTCTAGGCCATTCGTAGTAACATATCTGATGAAAATCTCGGATACCACTATCACCGACCTTCCTACAACTCGAGTTGGTTTTGTAAAGAAAAAGTTTCCCTAAAAATTATGACCCTTCAAGGGCTGTGAATCATATTGTCTAAATATCAGGACATACATGAGTTTTCGTAATTAAAGGGAGTTCCATAATGATGTCAAACACGAGTAATCCATCAACATTTTCGATTGTGGCTCGCGATCCGGTGAATGGAGATCTCGGGATTATTGTACAATCAAAGTTTCCTGCGGTTGGCTCTGTTGTACCTTGGGCCAAAGCCAATATTGGAGCAATAGCAACACAAGCTTGGGCAAATGTCAGCTATGGACCCAACGGATTATCTCTTCTTGAAAATGGAAATAGTGCATCAGTAACTTTGAAGACTCTACTCAATGGGGATGAGGGACGAGCGCATCGTCAAATTGGAATCGTTGACTCACATGGCCAGGCTGTTGCTCATACCGGGACGGAGTGCATGGAATGGGCTGGTCATATTGTGGGTGATGGTTTTTCATGTCAAGGAAATATTCTGGCGGGTGAAGATGTAGTGACTGACATGGCGGAAGCCTTCGAAAAAACCGAGGGCGATTTGATTGACAAGTTGTTTGCAGGACTCATTGCTGGACAAGCTGCTGGTGGAGACCGACGAGGAATGCAGTCAGCGTCGATTCTTGTTGTCCGTGAGAAAGGTGGATATGAGGGTGGAAATGACAGGTATGTAGACGTCCGAGTCGATGAACATCCAAGTCCAATAGACGAACTTGTTCGAATCTTTAATATATACGATATGACCCTTCTTTCTCGTGAAGACCCCAGCTTACTTGTAAAGATAGAAGGCGACCTGCTAGCAATCATTCAGAAGGCTTTAGTTACTCTGGGTTATCTTGAAGATAATCGTGAGAATGTCTTTGGAATTAGGACAAAGTCAGCTCTTACGGAATGGATTAACACTAATAACTTCGAAAACAAAGCTCGAGATGACGGAACAATTTGGCCAAGTGTAGTTGATTATTTGCTTGAAGATGCAGATTTGATGACAGATTGGCTAAAACGAAAAAAGAAATCTTAGAACTGAAGAACCTGTTATTCGAATCACTTAGCTTCATTTAATTTTGCAAAGTTATTCTTCCATTCACGCTCAATCCGTTTTTCACGATTATAGTGACCCATCTCGCCCCTATTGTGTGAAGGATTTCCACTCAGAATGGCCAAACCCTCAAACAGCAGCAAGACAGCAGTAGGAATAAGGGCAGTATAATCCCACGCAAGAAACATACCAAGAATCCAAAGCCATAGTGATGTAATTACTGTCCATGAGCCAGCAAAGAAGAAAAACCACTTTCGCTTTGATGCTGAAGCCTTCAGAAATGTCACATAATCGATTTTTACTGTTGGTTCATAGTATTGATCTCTACACATTCCATCAAGTTTGATACCAGCCCATTTTCCCCCAATGACTCGACCTATGGGATAGAGAAATGCGATAACTGCAAACACAAAGAGAAAACGTAGACCAAAGATAATCCAGCTCGATACATCCCATTCAACAATCTCACTCCAAATCAGTGGCGTCCCCAGTGCCCATACGTATCCCCACAGCGCTAATATTCCTAAGATAGTTTCTAACAATAATACTGGAACAAGAGGATACGTTTTGCCCCGATCTATTGCGAACAAAATGTTTCGTATCTCAGATGCTTTAAATACCTCCAGTTCATCAGGTTTGGGGTCTCTCTTAATCTGACGTACAATCTCCCAAAACTGTTTTCGGGTTTCAGTAGGAATTTGTTTGGGATTATTATCGATGACGGACTGAATTTCTACTAGTTTCATCAATCTTTCAGTCATATGATTCCATCTCCCAACAGTCTAGAAAGTTGATTAGCTAAGATTTAATCGCTTTGTATACATAATAAAGAGTAGATAAGCATCCTTGTGAAATTGAATCCCAAGGCAACTCTTCGGAGCTTCTATATGATTTCTAGTGAGATTAGGAGGAGCATCAAAGCTCTCTCTAAATTCGACCTTGTGGTGAACCACTACAATTTGGCTCTAACTAAAATCCTAGAGGGCCCACCATGGATTGAATTTGATAGAACAAGCTATCCTGGGTTTGAAGCCCATCTCTTCACGATTGCTGATGCATCTCAGTGGATGCCTGAATTGGACTCAGAAGACAACGTGATTCTCTATGGAATAGATAACCGGTCTGATCCATTATTCTCATGGATAAGGTTACTAGAAGTCGCAAATGAAGTGATGAGTGTTCTTGAGGACTATCGACAGGAATTGAAACATGGGATTTACCCAAGCACCGACTGGGCATATAATGAAAATCGTTGGTACCGCAAGAATTGGGAAGGTCCATTTCATAGGTTTAAACCTGCAGAAGAATTCCTCAATTCAGTTGATGAATCAATACGAATCCACATCAAAGCATTAAATGACTTAGGGTTTTCAACAACACAGAGCTGTTCAGGACTAGCGAGAGACCACCCTGACAGGGAACCATATTTGCCATATGTGATGTTTGATGAGAGAGCTTACACAAGATCAAGTGCTCACTTGTTTACGCTAGCTGACATAACCGGCTGGGTGCCTAGTTATGGTCCTCACAATTTTGATATCGAATTTAGACTACATAATTCAGAAAGTGCTGAAGAACTCTGGGATAAATTGGTGCTTGTAGCAAGAAGACTAGCAGAGCTACTTAAAGATTATAAAATTAATCTAAAGCTAGAGCTTATGGAGCAAATTGCCTAGATTTCCATATTCTCTAAAAGGAACCTTGTATACTTTTTTCTCGTGCCAATCGATAGGACATTCAGGGAAACATGGGAGATTGTCAAAGAACATCTGGGACATCCTGTTTGGCAATCCTCGCAAAAAGAAGCGGCTAGTATTCATGGTCGTCTTGTAGGAGTAGACTTCTCCCTGTGTTACGGTTGCGAGAAATGCATCTATGCATGTCCAACTAATGTCTTTGTACTAATACATGATGACTCTGGAAGCTCAATAGCAGACCCTGTTAAAGAGGATGAGTGCATCTTATGTCTTGTTTGCGAGATTGTATGTCCTGTCGAGGCTATCAGTATTGAGCGAGTAGGTGGATCAGACGACACCCTCGACTCTTTACTAGAGGGAAGGAGAGATTAGTAAATGTTTGATATTCTTTTAGATGAAACTGAAAGAAAGATACGAGATGAAGTTCGTAGGTTTGTAAGGGACAAGGTCAACCCTGAACTAATACTTGCTATGGACAGCAAAGAAAAGGAGTATCCATATGAATTCATCAAAGCTGCGGCCAAAGAGAACCTCCTTGGACTACGTTTTCCGAAAGAGTATGGAGGCCGTGGTCTTGGCTGGGTTTCCGAAATGGTTGCACTTGAGGAAATTGGTGTTCTTGGAATTGCTCTTGGTTGTGCATATTCGCTGCCAAGTATTGTGGGTGAGGCTATCAACAAATTTGGCAACGTCGAACAAAAGAAGGAATATCTACTTCCAACTCTAAAGGGGAAGAAGATTTGTGGCGAAGGCTTGACTGAACCAAGAGGTGGGTCAGATTTCTTTGGTACAAATACGACCGCCATTAAACATGGCGACACCTTTGTGATTAATGGCGAGAAACGTTTTGTTGCAGGTGGTGTTGGAGCTGATTACTTTTTAGTATATGCCAAGACAAACTTTGAAGCTCCGCCCCATGAATCACTAAGTGCATTTCTTGTAGACCGCGATATGGGCGTCAAGGTTGAAGAAGAGTACGAACTCCTTGGTTGTCGCGGTATGGGTGCTGCAAGAATAGTGATGCGCGATGTTGAAGTACCTGTTACAAACTTAGTTGGTAAACTGAATGATGGGACTTCGATTTTCAATGCCATGATGGTTCCTGAAAGGTTGACCTCTGCAGCAGGTCCAATTGGAATGGGTCGAGCCGCTATCGAGATTGCTGTGCGATATGCAGACAAAAGAGAAGCCTTCGGACGGGTTATCAAGAAATTTGAAGCTATAAGCTTCAAAGTGGCTGATTGTACCACTTCCTTAGATGCTGCTAGAGGTCTTGTTTATCGTGCCGCTAAGAAGGCAGATACCGGAGAGTGGTGCCGAAAAGAGGTTTCTCAAGCGAAAGTGTTTGCGACAGAGGCTGGATTTACATCTGTTCACGAAGCGATGCAAATTCTTGGTGGGATAGGATATACCGATGTGTATCCAATTGAGCGGCTTTATCGTGATGCTAGACTTGCTACTATCTGGACTGGGAGCAATGAAGTCCAGAGACTGATCATCCAAAATGAGGTATTCAGTGAAATTCTGTCGGAAGACCGATCTCTAAAACGGGACATAGAATTAGATACACCAGGCGCTCATAAGACAAAGGAGAAAGTATACTCTGAAGATCCAGAGAAGTACTATCCCTCTTGAGATATTCTTCTCTCGGTCAATGAAGGTCATTTTCACAGTATAGTCGAAAATGACAAATTCTACTTTCCTCCCACTTCCGTTTTCAAAAACTTCATATCTTTAACTATAATTAACAATAATTAAAACTTAAAGAGGAATATAGATGGGAAAACTTGTCTGTGCAAAGTGTGGAGCAGAGGTTTCTGTACCAGTTCATTGTGGGAGAGAGATGCATATCGAAGGTGATCAGCTAGTTTGTTGGATGGGGGCGGTTTGTGGCCACCGGGACATTCCTCAACACTGTGGCACCTCCATGACACTCAAATAGTGATGAAGGGAAGAGGATTGTGGGGATTTAATGATTTTAGAGGAAATTATGAAGAGACGTAGCGGTAGAGCATTTTCTGCTAAACCAGTATCTGATGAGATGATAAATTCCATTTTAGAAGCAGGCCGCTGGGCTCCATCTTGTTCGAATACCCAAGCATGGAACTTTGTGGTCTTGAGAGACCCCCAGATTCTATCAAAAGCTCATGAAGCACTAAGTAGAGGGAATGCATACGCTAAAGCCGCACCAGTCATGATTTTAGTCGCTGCAAAGGAAGATGGAGGATGTTCGTCTCATGGGCTACCATATTTCATGATGGATGTTGGTCTCGCAGTTGAAAACATGCTTCTTCAGACAGTTCATCTTGGGCTTTTGGGACACCCCACTGCAGGATGGAATGAGGATATGCTCAAAGAGGTAACAGGGATCCCTATGGAATATCGCATCGTTACGGTTGTCTTCATCGGTTATGAGGGAAATCCTGAGATGCTTGATGAACGATCAAGAGAGAAGGAGAAGGCTCCAAGAACGAGGAAGGACTTTTCTGAAGTTGTACACTGGAATGGCTGGTAATTCCGTGATACTGTTCAATCATTCTGTGTTCATAAAAAAGGATTAATGCACGCTCTTCCTTATTGAGTCATGCCGCGGAGATGAGTCTATGCAATATTGGGATTTTACCATTTTAGGAGCTCCAGGAATCCTCATTGGAATTATCTTTGGATATTCGATTGGAGGCATGGATGACCTTAACTTCACCTATCGTATTGGCTTGGGGGTTATTGTCAGTTTCTTTGGTGGGATGATCACATCACTGCTTTTCACATATGTACAGTTAGTTCCTATTGCCATTAATACGTATGAAGTGCTCTTCATAATACTTTCATTCTTTGGTGGTTATGCTTTGGGGGCTATTTCAAATTGGGCTCCTTTGCCTGATAAAACACCAAAGCGTCATGTAGTTTTCGAACCTGATGATGACGATTTTGACAAAGAGCTCGAAGAGGCAATGGGTGGAGACTTCAAAGCAAACAACAGTTAAAGGCAGAGCTCCTATCGTATCTTCTTACTTGAGCCTTGAAGAGGTAAGATAGAATGCGAAAAATGCTACCACATTTTCTCTTTATGTTCACAATCACCTGCCTATGGGTATCGACTGTGCTTATGCCTATTCAAGCAGCACCCCCCGCTGGTTGGAGTGGCGATAATAATCTTGGCTTCTTACTTGAAGTGAATGGAATAAATGCGGCTACTTCCGATGCTGCAAATCCAATCCCACTTGATGTATTTGATCCGATAACAATCAATGTCACTATACTCACGGAAACCAATCTAACAATTCAAGAAGCAAAATTCCAGATGTCCTACTTGTCTTTACCCATCATAAATCCCCCACCATTTGATATGAGTGGCTATGGCGAAATTCCTGATAGTGCAACTGCGAGTTTCTCTTTGGGCCCAATATCACTTGCTTCACTTTTCACCTTCGGCAACATAACACTGATTTCAGGTACTATTACAGGCCTTTTCTCATTTACATATTCTAATTCATCCTCACCTGGTGTTAACATAACTATTAGCGAGGACTTTGTTCTTCGAATTGGACCAACCGGTTTTGGCGTGCTCTTCTCAGTCACTGGACTTGTTACAGCGGGTTTTGCAGTGATGGCCATCTTTTCATTGATTATTTCTCTTGATGAGTTTCAACGAGGGATTCTTGCAGCACGGAAAATGAAGGGCGCAAAAAGAGGATCAGATGTAGGAATATTTCCATCAGCCGTTGTTCTTCGTAGGAAACCAAAGAAGGGCGGAGAATCGATTGACAAAGATGAACTTGTAAGACGAGTAAGTCAGGCTGCAAGCAGTGCTTGGAATGGAAAACACTGTCCACAGTGCGGAAAGAAATGGAGGAAGGACGCTCCCACATGTGGGAAATGTGGAATTGACACAAATGCAGCAATACAACACTTCTCACAAGATATTGCAGAATATGCACCTAAAGCTCTACGTGTTATCCAACCAAAATCGAAAGTCACTGTCGGACAACTTGGTAAGAAACTCAGACTAAAACCTGACAAAGCTGGTGCTCTTGCAGCAGCGCTAGTTGACATGGGGGCTTTACAAACAAAGTCTGTAAAGGTCCCTCTGAAGAAGGTCGCATTCGCAGGCATGAGTCTAGCTGGCATCTACTGGTCAATCATGCAGATGTTCTATGGTGCTACTCCTGATTGGGTAACTTTGCTTCTCACAACAACTGCAGGGCTTGTAGTGTCAGTCTTCATAGGGTATTTCATGAACTTTCTTGCCAGAATCAATCCTTTAGGATATGATTAGATGTCAGAATGGAGCGGGTCATTCCCGTTCCATTCTAGTTTCTTCCAAGTCGTGGTCAAGACATATAACATCATTATCAATTATCATTGGGAAACAATGCTATTCACAACTGGGATTGTGTAACAAATGACTAGTGGTGTGTTTGATAGTCACAAATCGGAATGGGAAAATGATGAAGTCCGAGTGTCTGTCCCTTTCAGTGCTGCAGGAGTTAGCACTACAATATTGCTTACTTCGAAGTTCACAGGCAAGATGATGCTACTGGATGTTGGAGACGGTATTCTCAGAGACTTGTTGGCTACTAGTACCATTGATTTTGTCCATGATATTGATCCAATAGCAATCTCGCATGGTCATTTTGACCACATAGGTGGTCTTCACTCACTCTTTGGGTTCATGCGTATGATGGGACGAAAAAACCCTCTCAACATATTGATTCCTACTGGCTGTGAGGAGGTTATTACTATAATCAAAGGATATCGAAACCTCTATAGTAAGACCCTGCCGTACAAAATTTGGTATCATGAGATTACTCAGGGTTCGGGCTTTGACACTGATTTCTTCAAGCTAAAGTCCTTTGAAGTTGAACACTTCTCGCTTGAGTTTGATTCAGGTTCTGGAAATCTGGAACCCTCCTTGGGATTCCGAGTGCAAGTTGGTGAAACTATTATCGGTTACACTGGTGACACACGTCTATGCTCAGGCGTTGAGGCAGTCGTACGTGATGCTGACTTGGCGATTATAGAAGCAACACAAAATGTAGCCCCAGAATCAGGCCATCGTGTTCATCTCTCATTGGATGAAGCCAAGAATCTCGGAAAACTTGCAAAGGAATTTATTCTAATTCACAAGATACCGGTAATTTAGAACATTTCCTATTCTATAATTCTAACCTCTGAATCGAAAGAATGAACTAGAAGAAAGGTGTTATGACTGCAAAAATAATGACTCCAAGGACTGCAGATATTGGAACCGTAACTACCCAAGATATCAAGATCTCCTTAACTTGATTTGTTTTAACAGGCGTCTGAGCAACCCACCCTACAGCAATCAAAGCAGCTACCAATACATGAGTGCCACTTAGTGGGAACCCCATATATGTTCCGACAAGCATCACTAGGGCAACTGAAATAGAAGCAGCTAGCGCTGATGTGGGAGTCAAGGTCACTACTTCAGTAGCAAGTACTTTGATGACCTTCCGCCCCACAACAATTAGACCAACAGCCATACCTAATCCTCCAACAAATAATGGGATGAGAATCCCAGGAAGAAGAAAAGGGCCAAAGCTAATTGCAGTTTCAAAATCAGGAAGAGAAACCAGAGGCGCAACTGCATTAGCAACATCATTCCCGCCTCTACTCAAACTTGTGATAATTAGGAAAAGCGCTAGTCCGTATGAAGCAATCTGCTCTTGTCTTTCACGTCCAGCTAGACCGGTCACTCGAGCCTGGAATTTCCTGACCACCCAGAATACACCTCCCGCAATCAAAAATCCTAGCAAAGGAGACACAATCCAACCAATAAAAATCTCCATTACAACTGACCAGGACACTACTTCAATACCCCATCCTGGTTCTCCAAGAAATGGAGCTGAAATAGCCACGCCAATTACAGATCCCACGATACATTGAGTCGTACTAATTGGAAGCCCTTTGGAAATGGATGCTATCAATAACCAAATTGTCATAGCAACGAGAACTGCAAAGACCATTGCGGGGGTCATACTCTGTTGTGACACTAAGTCTGATCCCACTTTCTCTGATACACCGCTACCAAGTGTCATAGCTCCTATAACACTCAACAAGCCTCCTAGTAAGACTGCTACGTTCAAAGAAAAGATCCTAGCTCCCACTGCAGGACTCATTGCTTCGTCATTGCCACCAATAGCAAATGCAACGACGAAACCAAGGCCGAGTACAGCAAGTAATAGTAAGGGATCCAATGAACAAGGTCCTCCCTTTAGGAGTACTTCACTGCAAGCTCACGAAGGAAGTCTCCTGTATCCTCTGCTTGGACAGCTACTTTGACTATCCAATGCACTGCCTCAATGAATAGATGAACTTCAGAAACTGGACGTTTGGAGCCTGTGTATAAATCCTCAAGTATCTTGAATTGGAGGTCTCTAGCTTCTTCTCTTACTTTGTCTAGTTTTCTTGTATACTCAACACATTTCTCAAAATCACTGTACAGATATTTGACAGCGTCTTGGAGTAGGTCTGTGCAAGTCCATGTCAGTTTTCCTAATTTTTCAACATCCTCAGGTGGCTTCATTTTCCTTCCTAACCACATGATACGTACTGCATGTTCACTTGTATCAACAACACTATCCATTAATCTAACAAGTTTGTGACGTTCTTGTGTATGCTGAGGAAGGTATGCATGCTTTGCCAAGACATTCTCTATCAATTCCTCTTTTCGTGCATCCATTCCTCGTTCTAATTGGATTATCTCATTCTTGATCTCCTCTAGAACTTCGATGTTTCCTTCAACCCACATCTTAGTCCCAACACATAACTTTGCACTAGCTGATTGGAGACCTTTACTAATATCAAGCAGTAGTTCATCTGCCCGCTCCTGTAATTTCTTATCGCCTGAACCAAAGAATCTGGTAAATGTACCCATGTCTCTCACCATATGGTATTCTAACTTATTCTAGCTCACCATTATTCAATTTGTCATGAAGGTTACTTTTTTGTTTGTTAAACCCACATAAGAACTCTCGGCAATCTAGTCTTCAATTACAGCTCGTATGCGCATAAGCCCTGCACCAATGCTCTTCTGCTGTGTGATTCTGAACTTCTTTAGAACACCCGTGTTTTCAACATGAGGGCCTCCACAAAGTTCCATACTAAAATCACCAACAGAGTAGACGGAAACGGTTTCACCGTAGTTTTCCTTAAAGAAAGCGAGAGCTCCTCTTTTAATTGCTTCATCATATGGAAGGAATTGCTGGGTGACTTCTAGGTCTTGGGCGATAATATCATTCACTAATTTCTCAACCTCCTGAACCTCTTCTGGAGTCAGTTTTCTTGAGAATGTGAAATCAAACCTTAGTCGTTCCTCTGTTATATTGCTTCCATTTTGAGTCACTTCATCACCAAGCACTTTTCTTAGTGCCGCCTGAAGCAAATGGGTTGCTGTATGCAGCTTCACAATTCGCTCAGTGTGTTCAGCCAAACCACCTTTGAACTTGCCTTGAGTCGCAGTTCTCGAAATCTCTCGGTGTTCCTCAAACTGCTTAGTAAATTCATCAATATCGATTTTGATGCCTTTCTCCCTTGCGAGGTCCCGCGTCATCTCAAGAGGCAATCCAAAGCTAGTGAATAGAAGGAAAGCATCCGCTCCGGTTATAGTATTAGTATCCTGAAAGATCTTCTCGAATCTTCGGAGCGCTTTGGTAAGGGTTTTTCTGAACTTCGCCTCTTCATCAGTTAGGTTATTCATGATGAACTCTTTATTTCTCTCCACTTCTCCATAGATATCTTTGAACATGTCAATAACAATCTCAGCTAGGATATTCATGAAATCCTGTTTAATGCCTAGTCTATCTGCACTATGAATCGCCTTTCGGAGGAGTCGCCTCACAATATACCCCTGTTCTACATTAGAAGGACCTATCCTCCTATCATCTGCCATGATCATAACTGCAGATCTAACATGATCCGCAATGATTCGTATAAGGCGTTCATCATTTTCTGTGAATTCTTGTTTGGATGATAGTTTCTTTATCTTAGATATTAGCGGAGCAAAGACTTCCGTTTCAAACACTGAGGGAACTTTTTGGAGCATTGCCAGAGTACGTTCTACACCCATGCCTGTGTCTATACTTCGTTGTTTCAGAGGTTGATATGAACCATCAGCAAGTTTATTGTATTGCATAAAGACATCATTCCACACCTCAACAAAGTGTCCGCAATAACATCCTGGTCGACACTCAGGACTACATTTTGGAATCTCGTCAACCTCGATGAACATCTCTGTGCATGGTCCACACGGTCCGCTGTTTCCTGCAATCCACCAATTATCCTCTTTACCAAGAAAGTAGATTCTTTTATCTGGAATTCCTACGCTGCGCCAACCTTCAGCAGCCTCATCATCTGTTGGAGAATCATCATCTCCTGCAAAAACAGTCACTGAGAGTTTTTCGGGACTGAATCCCAAGTACTTCTTTGAAGTGAGAAACTCATAGCTCCAAGTGATAGCCTGCTTTTTCCAGTAATCTCCCAAACTCCAATTACCAAGCATTTCAAAGAATGTAAGATGCGTTGTATCTCCAACATCATCAATATCGGTAGTACGAACGCATTTCTGAACATTGGCTAGACGTTTACCCTCTGGATGAGGTTGCCCCAATAAATATGGAACCAAAGGATGCATACCTGCTGAAGTGAACAACACTGTAGGGTCATCTTCAGGAATAAGAGATGCAGAAGCTATGACTGAATGTCCTCTGTCTTTGAAGAATTTCAGATACATCTCTCTCAGTTTATTGACTTGCATCATGTGTCACCTCATTGCTATCACAAAAGGGTAGTTGAAGCCAAATCGTGATTGATTTTAATCGTTTCGAAGAATACCTGATTTTTTCAAACCTATTGAGTTAAGATTAATCCTGTAGGTGTCATTCTGTACCTTCTAAGACGATTCATGAGCCATGGGAATTTATCTGTCCAGTTCAGGAATCTATCATTGGTAACGATATCTGCCTTGAGTTTCTCTGCAAGTTGAATTATTCTCAAATCATCATCTGTTCCTCGCGGAGCTTCTATCACATCTGCACTCATCATGAATGAATCAAGTGAACTTGGACTGTCAATATTGTGAATTAGTGCCGCTGATATAACAAAAATGGGTTCAAATCCAGCTCCCGAAAGACTGAAGTATGCTAAAGCAAGATTTCCTGCCTTTGGCTTTCCATGTGGTGACAAATGATATGCAATATTGTTTCCATCCACGATAATTTTCCTAGTCTTTCTCTGTATACTCACTTCGTTACTAGCATGTTTTCGATCTCTACATCTCTCAATGTGTGCATCCAGAATATCCCGATTGAATAACCGATCACAATAAGGACATCTGGCTCGTTTTGGCAATGTTCGTTACCTCAATAGACCATGAATATTGGGCCTGTCCAAATCGCCTCTATAAACATAAGGATACGCCTTTGATGAGCTTGAATTGACAATAACTAAACCTATTTAATCAAATGATATATAGATAGTTTGGCGTCCTGTTTCCGCAGTGTCGTCCTCCCGGCGGCACGAACAACGGGGGCAGACGCCACCCCTCATTTTGAGAGTCCTAGTACTGATGATATCTAAATTATCTGTGACATCAAGAATAACCAACCAGTACCAATAAGCAAATGAATCAGTGCTAATGGAGTTGCTATCTTCAAGAAATCTTTGAAGCTTATTCTATCATGTTCTTCCTCAGACAATGCCATGGCTAGTATATTAGCTGGCGCACCAATTGGTAAAATGTAGCCCCCTACGTTTACAGCAAATACCAAGATTGCAGGGAAAATGGGTGAGGTTGCTGCAAGGGTTGCTGCAATGGGTGCAAGGACAACTGATACAGGTATGTTATCAATCACAGATGAGAGAAGGGCTGGCACCCACACTAGGAACGCCACTGCTGTTCCAGTATTATCTGATACAATCGTATTCACAGCCATACCGATATCATCAATGAATCCAACTATACCCAAAGCACCGACGAGCCCGAAAATTCCAATTAAGAAAAATACCGTATTCCAATTGATTTTTGATAATATGTCCTCTACTCTTTCTCGAGTCATTAATAGAACAAAGAATGCCACAACAATTGAAACTAGAGCTGGTTCAAGGCCCGAACCTTGGCCCCAAGTAAATGCTAAAACAAGAATTCCAATAGCAGTTAGAGAGAGGTAGAAGTCGTTTCTCGACCTGATCATGTGCACAGGGGAAACCACAAAGACTTCATCTATTACCTCCTCATCAGAATCTGGAAGTTTGCCCCTGAACATTCTATAAAATATAGGCAGTGAGATTAACAATAGCATAATAGAGAGAGGCATCATTGTTACAAACAAGATAGATGCATCAAAACCAGTCACTCCCTCCTCCACTATCTTGTTTGCAATCACAAGGTTTGGCACTGCACCTACTATTGATGGGATTGAAGCAAAATTAGCAACAATAGCTTCCGCTATTAGAAATGGTTTGAAATCGATTTCGAGTGCGTTACAGACCTCTATTGTTAGTGGACCCATAATCAATATTGTAGACGTGGTATCAAAAACCAGAGATATCACAAACACGAATACGATGAATACTGTGAATAGACGCTTTGTATTCCCACCAGCGGGCTTCACAAGTGTCAAGGCAATATACTGGAACATTCCTGAGTTGCGCGCCACAGAAACGATGCCCATCATTGCTATCAAGAAGAGTATAGTACCCCATTCGATATGTTCGACCAGAGTTGAAAATGCGGCACCCATTGTTCCTGCAGAACCCACAAAAGCCAACCAAAGGACCAGTCCCACAAGTCCCATTCCTACCATGGACATTGCGGCTCTATTCACTCTCTCACTGGAAATCATAAGGTATGTCCCAATGAAGACCAATAACACAAGTGTACCTACTGGCTCCTGCATCGTTTACGTCTCTGTCATATACTTATGGCTACCTTTGTTTCTATAATACCGGTACATTACTTTATTCCTACTAGATTAGGATTGAAAAATTAGTTGACCAGCCACAATTTTAGGTTTCAAATTCCAAATAGAAATTGAAGAAGAACAAGATAACCACTACCTATGGCGAGGTGTATGATTCCAAGAATTGTACCAATCTTAACAAACTCCATGAATGGAATAGGATCATGTTGTTGTTCCGAAAGACCAATAGCTACCATATTGGCGGGCGATCCTAATGGTGTAAAGATGTATCCTCCTATGTTTACAGCAAAAACCAAAGCTAATGGATTTCCAAATCGAACCGCAATTGGAGCAAGAACCAATGATACTGGCAGGTTGTCAAGGAATGCTGACAACATAGCAGGAATCCAAACAAGGAATACAGTTGCGAAAACTGTGCCTTCTGTGATGACTCCTGCAACAGCATTTCCTAAGGCATCAATCAATTGTGTTATGTCCAATGCGCCTACAAGTCCGAAAAGACCAACCAAGAAGAATACAGTAGGCCACCCAATTCTATTCAGGAATTCGTTTGCCCTTTCGTGAGCCAGTAAAAGTAGGAATCCCGCGATGATGAGGGCGACCATTGCAGGTGTTAGACCAAAAGCTGGACCAAGAGCAAATCCAATCACGAGGAAGACAATTGCTCCTACTGAGATGTTGAAGTCCCATCTATCCTTTATCATTGTTGATGGTTCAATTGAAAAGACTGCATCTACTCGATGTTCATCCGTGGTTCCAAATGAGGAACCATACCATCTGAGAAAGATGGGCAAGCTGACTAAAAACAGTATTATTGAAAGTGGCATGAATGTCACAAATAGGAATCCGACATTCAGACCTGTCTTGCCAGCAATCACAAGATTAGGGACAGCACCTACAACTGATGGAATTGAAGAGAAATTGCATACTATTGCCTCTGATACGAGAAACGGTTTGAAATCAACCTCCAAGGCTTTACAAATCTCAATTGTGAGAGGTGCCGCAATCAGCATTGTTGATACTGTATCGAAGAAGAGACTTATTCCTGATATGAAGACCATGAAGACTATGAAGAGCTGTTTTGGATCCCCCTCACTTCGGGCTGCTATTCTTAGTGCTATATATTGGAAGATGCCTGATGCTGCAGCCACTGAAACAATAATACTCATTGCAATGATGAATATGATTGTATCCCACTCAACATGTTTTATGAGCTCAGCAAAGTCAACACCAAGAGGATTTCCCATTCTTTGACCGACATACAATACTAATCCAGCTAATGCCACTCCCAGAAGTGACATTGCTGTCCGATTTATTCTCTCAGTAGAGATTAGAACATAGCTCCCAATGAAAATAACAAGGACCGCCATCGGTAAGTTCTGAAAGATAACTACAAGGATGAGTGAAGTTGCTACCATGATTGCTATAAAAATTGAAGCAATGATTTCTCATCCAATCTTTCTCATGTCACCTGTCACATCAGATTCATAATTCGGTCTACCATAAAGACCATTTGTTCAGCCGGTTGCTTCTCTTACTCATTAATGTGTCGAGTTCCTCTCTTGATGATAAAATGGGAGTCCAGCTGACAAATCGCCACTCACAAAATCATGAACCTGTATATCAGATTCATCTAGATCAATTACCGCTACTATATCTCTTACAAACGCATCCAATTGCTTGGAATCTGGGCGACCATACCCTAGCGGTACTGTGATAGCTGTAAAACCATCCTTTGAAATCATGCTACGGATATGACTATGTCCCGAAATTGAAAGTCGTACTCTCCCATCTGCTATTATGATTTGTCCAGTACTTACAGCTCCCATGAATGCACTATAGAAATCCCAAGGTAGTCTGTTCTTGAAGACTGTTAGTTCCGAGAATGGGAGGTGATGAGAAACAAAAATCACATGTTTGCAATCTCCTGACAAGGTACTCAAATCATACTTGATCTTCTTATTGAACAACTCTGTGACCTCTGTATCATTGAATCCCCAGTCAAGCCGAAGAAGATCATACCATATCGCACCTCGATACTCTTTTTGTTCATAGTTCTTTAGTGGAATGTCTAAATCCTCACGTCTAAATGAATAGTCATACCAACCAATACTTCCTACAAACGCGTAGCTTTCCAAAATGACTGGAGCATCAGGAAGATGTGAAAATCCATTCTTCATGCATTCCTCTCCGATAACTTTGGAATATTTCTCAAGAGATCCTGGTCCTCCTCCATCCTCAAACCATATGTCATGATTGCCTGCAACAAAGAGGTTGATGCAGCCATCAATGTAAAGCTGAGCAAGAGTGTTTGAAAGGACATTTAATCGGTCACTGATATCACCCGCAATAACAAAGACATCCGGATCAATCTCTTCAACACGTTCTCTGATTTTTTTCAGAAGTAGTTCATCACTTCCGTCAGGTAATATATGAAGGTCTGAAACTGCGGCAATTCTCAAGCTCTCTCACGCACTTTGTGTGTTGAAGGTTATTTCCCTTAAAAGAAATTAGTTGAACTGCCAGACCAAATCCTTGATATTGCTATGTCATTGTACTCTCGAAAACTAGTCTATAGGACGTTTGCTAATGACAAACCGTATTGTTGCTCAAGCATCAGAAGTTGTAAATCTCTCTCAGACTAAGACTATAGTTGATCAATCAGAGATTACTGATACATATGCACTTTATCTTGATGATGAAAGTCACTCCTTCGATGGAGTAGCTGAAAAAATCATTTTCCCCTCAACAGAGGCAGAGGTTGTAACAATCATGAAGAGTGCATATGAAAGTGGCACACCAGTCACTATTCAAGGCGGCAGAACCGGTCTAACTGGCGCAGCTGTTCCATTAGGTGGTATCGCATTAAATCTTGAGAAAATGAATCAGATATTATACATGAAGTATGATGAATCTGAAGACTTGTACTCGGTTGCTGCACAGAGTGGGCTTACTCTTGAAGATTTTGTAGATGCTATTCAATCTAAAAAGCTCTCTAAACTTGAGGGGAACAGCACTCCTGAACAACAGAAGGCGCTAGAACGTTTCCTTGGAGAAGCTGATACTTTCACATTTCCAGTAGATCCCACTGAGATGAGTGCATGGTTAGGTGGTATTGTTGCTTGCAATGCCTCTGGTGCAAAAACATTCAAGTATGGAGCAGTCAGACCCTGGGTTCGTCATATCCGAGTTGTTCTATCCAATGGAGATATTTTGGATATTGAACGCGGAAAAGTAAAAGATGACAAAGGGAAATTTGTAATTGTGTATAGTGATGGAACTGAAGCTGAAGTAACCATCCCTACCTATACAATGCCAAAGACGAAGAATGCTGCAGGTCTTTTTGCAAAACCCGACATGGACCTCATCGATCTTTTTGTTGGTTCTGAAGGTATACTTGGTGTGATAACAGAGGTCGAGCTTGGTCTGGTCAAACTCGAAGAGAATATCATGACGGTAATGGCCTTTTTCCCCAGTATTGATGATGCAGTCAACTTTGTATATGATGTTCGTGCTCCTGATTCTCCCATAAAAATGGACTTTTTGGAATATTTCGGACCGCATGCCATTGAAATGATAAAAGAAAAAGCAGGTTCAGCTGGTATTAAAGTACCAGCCATGAAGGAAGACACAAAGGCAATTGTCTTCTTTGAATTCTCATTTACACCTGAAAACATGGAAGAACTTGTCATGGGTCTTGAAGAGATTCTCATGAAAAACAATACTTCTTCAGAATCAAGCTGGGCTGGGCTGGATCGCTCCGAACTCGCAAAAATGAAAACTGTTCGACACTTTGTTCCTGAAACAGTCAACGGCATAATTGCTCAGAGAAAAGCACAGTATCCTGATGTTCACAAGATTGGTACTGACATGGCTGTGCCCAACGAGGCACTCAGAGATTATCTGCACTACTACATATCAACCCTTGATGCGCAAGGAATGGAATATGTCATGTGGGGTCACATTGGTGATAACCACATTCATGTCAATATGCTTCCTCGTAACAATGAAGAGGTGAAACAAGGCATGGATAACTACATGACCTTTGCTAAGAAAGCCATTGAACTTGGAGGGACTGTAGCTGCAGAACATGGCATTGGGAAACTTAAACGTGCATTCCTAGAAGTAATGTATGGCGAAAAGGGCATCTTAGAAATGCAAGCAGTGAAGAAATCTTTAGATTCAAAATGGCTGATCAACAGAGGTAACATGATTCCAGTGCCTGCTGACATAAGCTAGTATTGATTAGGTTTGAGCTCGGACCTCAGCGGCATTCATCTTAGCGCAGAGGTCGGGCGCTTCCTCACACAGTTTCTTTAAATCACGAACTCCAATTTGATACCAATATTCACGAAGTGCATCTTCAAGCGTCATTGATTCATCTCTCTGACATTTTATGACCACATCTCTTATCCCTGCTGCGAGTTCCTCGATTGAAGCCTTCCTAATTTTCACTCTTCCCCAAAAGTCACAATTTTTCCCGCGGCATGGACCCTTGACCATCACGCAATATGACGCCATAGATTGACCTCGTACGAATTGGAGTGTGCAAAGTCATTCATATCTTAAGGGTTGCCGTAAAGGCGTCCCTATCCTACACTTGAAAAAGGCTTGTCAATCTCAAGTCCAAAAATGGTTGTGACAATAGACATGAACAATGAATCAAGCTCCTCTGATATTGGTCCCAAGATAAAGAAAGAAAAAGAAACAGTTGAGAGAATGATTCGATTGTATTGTGAGAAGAAACATCATAGCTCAGTTGGAGTTCTATGTCTAGAATGTCAGAATCTTTTAGATTATTCTCATCAAAGGCTAGAACAGTGCAGATACCAAGAGGACAAGCCAACTTGTCGGAAGTGTCCTGTCCATTGCTATCGACCAACAATGCGTGAAGAAATTCGACGCGTTATGCGGTTTTCAGGTCCGCGACTTGCTTTAGTAGCACCACTGGATTGGATTAAGCATCTAATTCATGATAGAACGGATATTGAATCTTAATGTGAAATAGTGAAACTGTGAATCTAGACAATTAGCACTCACAGTTTGAGAACTCGCAATTCTATTTGTATACGACTTCAACGAGATGTGCACTACAGCTGATACATGGATCATACGCCCGAGCAATCATCTCAAACTGAAGTTCAATATTGTCACGCTTGCTCTTCGCGAGTAGCTGTTCGCCTCCACAGCGTATGAAAGCCTCGATATCGTCCAGGAACATAGCTGTTGGAGTGATAAAGTCCGCTGCTTTGATTTTACCATCTTTCACCTCGTAATGGTGAATCAAAGTACCGCGAGGCGCCTCCACAGCTCCAGTACCTATCCCAGTTTCCTGTGTTGGTTGTGCAATTTTTGCATCTTCACTCACGAGAAGCTGATTTATTGTTTCAATGATGCCTTCAAGAGAATAGATTTGCTCAATTGCCTGAGCATGATTGTTGAACAGAGGATTACGATACCACCGATCAGTGACTATCTTGTCGTAGGCTTGCCTAGCTTTGCCCTTGAGCCGCTCACCAAGGAGAAGAATACGCGCAAGCGCCCCAACTGTGAATGGTTTGTTATTATACTGGCTGCGTTTGGCAAAACTATGACTTACAACCCGCTCTTTGATGACCTTCTTGTAATTCTCTATAGGATACTCTTCACCATCAGAGGTCACAAGAATATCGCCATAATATCCATACTCATCGCTTGGAGGTTTGCAGCACAGGAACTGGGTCTCTCTCTCCATGTGGTCTGGTATCTTAAGACCTGCTAGAAGATCAATGGTTGATACTGCAAAGTCAAGGAATTTGATCGCCTCTTCCTTTATCTCAGTGAGGGTTTCCTTTGAAGGAAGCTTACCGAACCCCCCTATGACCGGATTCTCACCATGAATCATCCTGCCTCCCATAATTCGCATTATCTTATTTCCAAACTTCTTGAGCTGCAAAGCCTTTGTCACAGCTTCACCATATTTGCTAGCCATTGAAACAGCATTGTCATAACCCAGAAAGTCTGGTAACGCAAGGAAGTAGATATGCAGACTATGACTCTCAATCATCTCACCATGATGCATCAATTCCCTATACATGAGAGTGGTTGGATCGATGTTCACACCAATTGCTTTTTCCAACCCTCTGAGTGCCGCATACTTGTGGGACAGATTACAGATAGCACATATTCGAGGGACAATGCTTAGGTCTTCCTGAGGTGTTTTGCCCACCACTAATTCTTCGAAAAGGCGAGGTCCTTCTAGAATACGAACTTCGACATTATTGATCTTGTTGTCTTTGATTTCTACTTTAATTCCGCCATGGCCTTCTACTCTGGCTAGGGGTTCAATGGAGATTTTCTTCTTATTAGACATTTCATTTACCTCCGTCTTCGATGAATTTTATTATCTTAGATCCTCCGAATCCTCTGATTCGACGCATAATTTCCTCTCTGGTAATTCCAAAGCTCTCCAGAATCTTGAGGTGCTGACGGAAGTTGCCATCTTCATTTGGGCCCCAGCAACCCACACATGGGAGTCCATGATTAGGACAAGCTGATCCACACCCTCCCAAAGTAAGGGGTCCAATACAGAATCTCTCATCAAGAAGCAGGCATCGATTTTCATTAAGCTTGCACTCGTGACATACTGGATGTGGGTAAGGTTCAGGAGCTGCTCCGTGGATTAATCTAGATATTAGCGCAAAAGCCTGAGTTTGACTTATCGGACATCCTGGTAGATAGTAATCGACCTCAACATAGGTGTCAATGGGTTTTGCTTCAAGAGGTTTAGATACGAACTCAACACCTTCTCCATATACTTTCTTCAATCGTTTTTCGTACCCACCATCACCCGTGTACATAGCTTGAGGACCACCATTGACTGCACAGTTTCCAATGGCAACGAGTATCTTCGCCCGCTCCCTAATCTCATGAAGGTGCTCTTTTTCTTCCTCTGTGCTAACACTGCCCTCAATAAATGCAACATCTAAAGCCTCCTCAATCGGATTGCTTGAGGCCATAACAAAAGATTGTATGTTTGTTGCTCCGAATAGATTGAGAATCTCATCTTCTGTGTGGATGATTAAGAGCTGGTCTCCTGCGCAACCTGTAAATCCATAGATACCAATCAGTGGTTTGTCTGCGGCTGTCATTTTAGATCAACTCCCTGAAATGCAGTGTGTCCCAGTACGTGAATACTGGTCCATCCATACATGTATAGAGATGTTCTATAGCACAATGTCCACACTTACCAATTCCACATTTCATCCGTCTCTCAAGAGAGAGCTGAATCTGATTCTTTGGTATCTTGAGTTTCAGAAATTCATCGATGACAAATTTGTACATAACTGGCGGACCAACAACAACAGCTGTGGTTTCCTTAGGTTCTATCTCTGGAAGATTCTTGAAGAGTTTTGTCACAACGCCAACATTTTCAGTCCAATCTTTGTCTGGCTTGTCAACTGTATAGAAACACTCAAGATCCTGACGTTTTTTAATCTGGAAGAATTCAGTCCTAAACAGAAATTCATCCGGATTTTTTGATCCGTACAAGAAGAAGATACGGTTGAACATGTCACGATTATCTAAAGCATAGTAAAGAATCGAGCGCAAAGGAATGACCCCCAACCCACCAGCCACAATGATGAGATCTTTGTTAATCATCTGGTCTAATTTGAATCCGTTTCCATAAGGTCCGCGGATATAGATGACATCATTGTCATTTTTCTGGAACAGGGCACTGGTCAGTTTTCCTACGTTTCTAATACCAAACTCAAGAATGCCCGGACGGCTAGGAGTGGATGAAATGGAAAATGGAGACTCTCCGATGCCTGGGATTGACATCATTATGAATTGCCCAGGGCTATAGGTGAATGACATGGCTTTTTTCATGTCAATATGTCTAACCTGAAAGAATCTATGACCTTTGATAAGATCGTAATGTCGTACAATTCTAGCTGCCTTAGGTTTGAATGGGTTTTCAATTGTTTCAACCAGATTCATTGCTTTGGCACCTCCTTTGTTGTCAAAGCCTCTGAAACAGTTAATACGTTGATATCTACCGGGCATGATTCTACACATCGTCCACAACCAATACATCCCGGGCGTCCGTAATCTACACCGAAAGTCTTCAGTTTGTGACCGTACCATAACCTCAGACGTTCTCCACGTGAAGCACGAAAATTATGTCCTCCCGCAACAAGGCTGTAATCAACAAACATACAGCTGTCCCATCTCCTATCACGACGTCCAGTGATTTCATTTGTTACATCGAAGACATCTGTCACATTGTAACAATTGCAAGTGGGACAAGTCATGGAACACTGACCACATGAGAGACATTTCTCGCCAAACTGGTCCCAGACTTCACTTTCGTGGCTTAGTTCCATTATATCTGGCATGCTGTCGAAATCGAAGCTCTTCTTGAACATCCTATTTCGTTTTTGACGCCAATCAACGTACATCTGAATGTCATCGTGGGTCACGTCATCATCGAAGAACTCCTCTCTCTCGTATATCATATCATAGCCTAGACTTGACCCTACCCAAACTAAATAAAACTCTCCAAGATTCACGAAGAACAAATCAAATCCCTCTTCTACTATATCCGTATCAGTAGATTGACAGAGGTGATTCTCTAAGGGGAGGCATGAGAATCCTATAATGGCTGTGTTTCTTCTCAGACTTGCGTAGTATGGATCAATAGGTTCTCTCATGAACACATCATCTAGCCTAAGAAGACTGTGTATATCACAAGGATGAACTCCCAACACCACCCTTTTCTCAATTACAGAATAGTCCGGAGAGAAACCTGTTTCGTTAAAATGCATCATTGTGAACTGCATTGGATGAAAGAGTTTCTT
>JBHLQJ010000007.1:0-25329 GCA_048884945.1 Candidatus Thorarchaeota archaeon
TAACCACTTTCTGGTCAGACCTAATCCCTCCAGCTGAGTAGCTTGGTTCGATCCACTTCTCCACCAACAATTTTGAGGTATGCGTCTTCGAGATCTTTTGCTCCAACATTATTGATAATCTCGTCTGGAGATCCAAGAGTATTAAGAATGCCTTCATTCAAGATTCCAATTATCTTACAAACATCCTCTGCAAAGTCGGTCATATGGGTACAGATGAAAAATGTTGTATCCATCTCTTTTGCCATTGCAATGATAATTTCTTTAACTAACGCACTGGCAGCAGGGTCAAGCCTTGAAGTTGGTTCATCGAGGAAAACAAGTTGAGGTTCATGTAAAACAGTAGAAGCCACCAACACTTTCTGTTTCATCCCACTACTATAACTCTCAAGTAAGTCGTTTTGCCTTCCCTCAAGACCCATCAATCCAAGAAGACTATCTATTCGCTTTTCCAATATTTCTCCACTCATATCATTAAGAGCACCAATGAACTCAAGGAATTCCACAGCCGAGAGTTTTGAATAAAGACCAGGGGTTTCTGGAAGCAGTCCTGTTACGGATTTTACTTCGTTTCGTTGTGTGCTTACATCATAACCACAAACCGTGGCACTCCCACTTGTTTGTTTCAGAAGTCCTGACAAGATTCGAACTGTTGTGGTTTTTCCCGCCCCATTCGGTCCTAAAAATCCGAAGACTGTTCCTTTACTGACTGTTAAATTTAGATCTTTTAACGCCACTATCGGACCAAAATTCTTTGACAATCCCTTTGTTTGTATATCTATACCATCCGACATCAAACGTCCCCAGTATTATACACCAATTTGAAATAATATGAATCTAATTAAATGCGTAGATTTTCAGATTCAAATTAATACACTAGGGCCGATATGCGCTTCATTGCGAATAAAGAATAAGGTGGAGGAGAAACTGTTCTGTAACCTCTCCTCACACTCGAGAGATTCTTTCTCTACCAATTATATCTCAAAGTCAAATCAACATCTACTGTCCACACGCTAGTCTTTGAACTGGCTTCAAACCAAAAGACCCAGACATAGGTTGCTGCATTGTTCTCGAGGTCGAAGTAACCATAAGCTGTGTCCGTATAGTCTCCTTCTTGTACTAGATACGGATCAACACCAGCCCAAGTTGATATGCTATCAAATGTCGTTTTGTCAATCTCATAGATGGCAAAATGTATCGTTACCGTAACAATATCCACGCCTGTATCATCGACACTGATATCAAAGAGAACATCTGGAGGCATGCTTGTCCGGGTTTCTGCACTAGAAACATAGAATTCATCGTAGTAATAACTGCCGAACAGTTGAATGTCTTGATTATTGTAGTTTGCTAGAGACCTTTCGCCATAGACAGGTTCTCCCCAGTTGAAGAAACTCATTAAGCTACCCCAGAAAATGACTGCAACGACGACCATTCCAATAATGAAGATGACACAGATTACTGCACCTATTTTGCAGCAGCCTGACGTCGCGGACTGTTTCGGAGCTTGTTGATATGGCTCTGGACCAGGCATAGGGATTTCAGTCATGGTTATCCACAAACGCAATGTTGTATATTGTGCTTATTTCAACTTATGTTAGATATAGGCATCAACTGCTCGCATGATTATTATTAAATTCCACAAGGTGTAATATTGATTTTATGTCAAAACAAATAGCTGCCAGAATTTTTAATGATCTGAAAGGTCTTAGTAAAAGTGAGAGAAAAGAAAAGATTGCTGAGTATCTAAAGACATCTTCATTGGATTTTATTGGAGTCGAACTTCCTGATATTCACGCGACTGTGAAGCAGAACATCAAAGGACTAAAAATAGAGGAATTACCTGAGCTTATGACTCATCTTTGGAAAATTAAGACCTTCGAAACTCGAGTAGCAGCTATCGATGTTTTGAAAGAGTATGCAAAGAAAGGTCCCATAGACACAGCCCTAGACTTTGCTGATAGATGGCTTGATGATGCAGACACATGGGGACTTGTCGACCCACTTTGTTCACCCACCATTGGTTCGATGTTGTTGCGGAATTCAAAGGTCGAAGAAACTCTAAAATCATGGCGCACTTCTAACAATTTTTGGAGAAGGCGAGCTTCAGTTTTGCCATTTCTCTATCTTACTCTGAAAACCCAATACAAACCCGAGTTCATTAGTAAGATACTCGAAGCCGTTTCTCCTCATATATCAGATGAAGAATTCTTTGTTGGAAAGGCTGCTGGATGGGTGCTTCGAGAGTTGAGTAAAAGAGATCCTATCGCTGTAAGAGAGTATTTTGATAAGAACAAAAATCGAATGACGAAACTTGTGATCAGAGAGGGTTTTAAGAAACTATGAGTTTTCATCGAGCCACGTACTCGAGGAATATATTCCTCGCTGCTTCTGGTGTAACATTACCTACTGAGATTTCATCTACTCCATGAAACTCTCTAAATTCGTGCAATCCTCTCACCAATCTCTCTAAACCAGCAATATCCTTCCAAAAGTCGTTTTCAAGGTATAGTGATATTAGCTCTAATCGATTGTCATTTCTGTATACTTTTGAATCAACTCTTCCAACTATCTCGGGCCCATCCAGAATAGGCAAAACATGATATCCATACTTGCGCTGGTCTGGTGGGACATAAGACTCTAGTTTGTAATCAAATCCCCAGATTTTGAGAGGGTAGTGACGCTCACGGATTATGTTATCGAAAGGACTAAGGAATTTAACTGGATCTTTAAGCGAATTTGCCGCTATCTTCTCTAACTTCTTGACATTTTTACTAAGCGTATAATAATGGTCTTTGACACCCTCAACCTTTACTCTTTCCAAGTTTCCGTCCATAACCATTTCATCCAGATAATCATCAATAGCTGACTTCCGATTATTCCATAGATATTGGGTTGGCCATCGACCCAGATATGAGCGAATGTCCTGATAATTTCCGAGTCCAAGTGACCGAAGAGTTGTTTCAACCAAGAAACGTGCTACATCTGATTTATCCATTGGTGTCGAATCGATGTTGGATGGTAGCACCCTCTCCGTTAGATCATAGAACTTTTGGAAATTCTTCCTGAATGCAATCATTATCTGTCCAGTATAATGTAGATATTGCATAGACCTGCTCTCTAGTGAGCCTCCCCATCCAAGACTCTGACCTTTGAAGTCAGAGCTCGAGGTCAGTCCATTCTTTTTGATATGTTCAAGAACTTCTCTTACCGTTTCTTTCATCTTCACCCCAAATCTTTCATAGTACCCCTTGGATGTTGTCTTATTGTACTCCATTTTCGTAGCATAGAAAGGATATGCCTCCATGGGAATCAGACATAGTGAATGGGACCAGTATTCAAACAGCTTTCCTTTCTCAAGATCTTTCCAGACCTCTCCTTCTTTGTATCGAGGAAATCTGTTGTACACAATCAAGTTCTGACTTCTTGAAACAACTGACATCGTGTCAATCTGGATGTTATGGACTCTCTTAGCTACGCTGAGGACTGATTTTGATGGACTCTTTGTTCTAAGTCCTTGAGTATCAAGAATAAACTTCTTTGCTGTTTCAGAAGAAACCTCAAGCATGAGTTGTGCTATCAGCTATGACTTTTGGCTGTTTCCACTTGTGTAGAGTCTTGTCATTTAAATTCCTAAAATCTGGAAATATGTAATTTTTAGTTCACTGCATTTGGCAACTACTGCCAATTCACTCTCTCACCATCCCAATCCCGTAAGGCTTTACTCAATTCACCAATATGCCACATACTATGTCTCATAGTATATAGAAACTTAGCAAGACGAGACGGTTGCCACTCGGAGAAACCATCTGTTGTAAAAAGGTCATCACTCGAAAAAGACCTAAGCTTCAACTCAAGCTTTTCTTTAATCTCATCAAGGTATTCAAGCATATCCTCTTTCTTTATTCTTACAGCTGTTTCTTCAGGACTTTCTTTCTTCCTTTCAATTCCTCCAATCCGACTCCCCCATTTCATACTTTTTGGATCATCTGCGCAGTAGAACTCGACTGTCTGAATAATATGATATACTCTTTCAGAAAAGTACCATATATTCCGTCCCTTCGATTCAGCCCATGATTTCTTTATTGGTTCTATGCCCATAGTCCATTTGTCATTAGGGACATACTTGATGGCTTCTCGTAGTAATTTCCAACTAGAATCAAACTGATTCACCAAGTGCTCAATTATATTGTCACTATCTGCCATAAATTATCTCACCGTATCTCACAAACACTGTTTATGCCCTCGTACTTTGGATAAAAGAAATCTGTTTCTTTCGCTCTTCCTCCCATTTTTTGCGTTCCGCTCTCAACTGGAACAAATCAACATCTTTGTAGATTAGATTCTCCTCTCCTCTTGGTATACTTCTCTCAATACGTTCTCTCTCAGGAGTGTAAATTAACGAACCTCCAAATTCAGCTACATTAGCAAAGAAGCAGTATGCATAGATTGACCGTCTTGCATCATAATGAGCGGCTTTGAAGTCTTCAGTAACTGGAGTAAATGCAGGATTTATGATAAGATCGACAGGAGGTTCTGAGTTCTTCAGTTCCACTCGCAAATCCATATCAAGAAAATCTCGGCAAATTACGATTGCTATCCTCCCATATTCTGTGTCACAGATAATGGTTCTCTTGGAGTCTTTGGCTGTTTCAATTCTCTCTATGAATTTCTTTCCTTCAATGTGGATGATGGCAGGGATATGTTTGTCCTGCTCCCAGAGAATGCCTTGCGGACCAAAGACTCTACAGATATTGCGTCTTGACTCTTGATCATGGAACGAACCTGGGATGATATACATGTTGTATTCTTCAGCTAATTGTGTCAAATCCTGAACAAGCTGTTTGTAACTGAGGTCAATAGTCATCTCTGGGAATAGAAGAATATTGATTCCCTCTTTGTGTGCATTCTTTACCATATTCTCTGTCTTTTCTCTTGTTATATCAACTGACTCATCCCGAAGTCCAATTAAACCATCAACTTTCTCTTCATATAGTTCACTAAGAATATCCCCTCCTTTGGAGAGTCCTATCTGAGCTATACCCACTCTGAACATGCTTCTTTCTGATTTCTCAGTACCTTCGAGCAAATCTCTATGTATCAATCTATACTTCGGCTTTCTCGCGTCGGTTGTCGATTCGAGGTTTTCTACTGTCTTCTGAACCATCCGCTTTATCAGCTCATCCAAATTGGTGAGGTTTACCAACTCTTGCATCGGTGGCTTCTTTTCCAGAATAGATTCCCATTTCATCAGTTCATTTTGGAGAGTCTGAATCTCATTATTGGCAATAGTGCTCAATCTATACAATCCTTTCTCATCAGCTAGAGTTTTTGCCTTCACCAATAATTGTCGGGCTTTGTCAACTTCGAAGTCAATTAGAGCTAGCTTAGACTGCAGTAGATAGGTTTCAACAACGAGTGAATGCGATGCTTGTTCTTTAGCAACCGTCATAAGATGTGTCGTCAAATCTTTTACTTTGCTTAGAATGTCTTCTGCTCTTGTAGCCTTGAGTTCTATCAAAAGTAAGTCGCAGAGATGAATCATTGCGTTGATTGTTACTCTATGATCTTCAACATCTTCTTCGACCAATTGCTCAAGTATTTCTTCAGCTCTCACTCTGTCTCGGGTTCGCGGGCTATTTTTTAGTATGAGCGCACTTGACATTCGAAATCTCTGATTTACACTAATATTCTCTGACTGTGCAGCCATTTGCTCAAGTTTCGCTAAGTATTCTTTCGCTAGATTCAAATCATTGTTATCCAGAGCCAATTCTACTAGATTGCTTAATGTATCTGAGAGCAATCTCACGTTTTTCATTGATTCGAAGATTGCAAAACTTCGTTGATAATATTCGAATGCATTATCATGATTCCCTTTTCTTCTTTGGATTTCACCAATGTTGCTAAGAGTAAGTGCAATCCCCTCTTTTGCACCCATGGCATCATAGATCATTAAACTACGCTGGTAAAATTCCGATGCTGAATCTAATTCACCTTTTATGCTATATATTTCACCCAAATTATGTAGAGCAAGAGCGAATTCTGGGTTGATGCTGAGATGTTCCTGGATGGCTAGGCTTTTGTTATAGTATTCCGTAGCTTTGTCTAAATTTCCTTTGAACCTATGAATGACGCCGATGTTAATGAGTGATATTGCAATATCATGTTTTCCAGCTATCCTCTCCTTTATAGCTAAACTCTGATGATGATAATCTAAGGCTTGATTCAATTCTCCTCGCGCTGAGCTGAGATTAGCGAGATTAGTGAGAACTCTAGAAATTCCATTCTCATCTCTCAAGTCTTCATAAATAGCCAGACTCCTGTGATAGTATTCTGTCGCTTCGTCGAGTTCTCCCTTTGTCCAAAATACCAGTCCAAGATTGTTGCAAGCGATAGATATTCCTTCTTTATCACCTATACTCTCTCTTATCTTCAAGCTCTCCATATGTGATTCCATAGCATTGTCAATGTCGCCTTTATACCAATGGAGTACGCCTGCTTGCGAAAGAAGTCTTCCTTTTCGGATTTTAAAATTCTTATTTCCCGGCTCTTTGGATTCTTCTGATGAAAGAATTCCTTCACCCAAACTTATCGCTTCTAAACCCTGATCTAGTTTCCCTGTTCTCCATGAAATCTCAGATTTGAGAATTAGAAGATCTAATCTCTCGAGCGGGTCGTTCAGAGCATGGTTTGCTTCCACTGCTTTTAAAATTTCAAGAGACTCTACGTACTCCCCCTTCTTACACAAAACAGATGCACGAGATAGTTGTTCTTGTGGAGTATCAGTCACAATCTCTCATCCCAACAAGTTCTTGGAAGACTATAATGTCCTCTAGCAGCCATGCTCTATTCACATACGCTTCAATTGTCTAAAAGGGTTTCCAGATGGATACGTGGAGGTAAATGCTTAAATCAAGTTGTTACAATAGGCCTGATTACAACAATGCGAGGAATAATGACATACCAGTATTGGTTCCACATTATTAGTGGTAACTAGTGCTATGTCCTCTTCCTCGTGATGCTTCATTTTTTCGTGTTGTCCTCTCGGGGGAGAGGACTGGGTATCTGGATGTCTTGTCCTCAAGGAGGTATAACAAGATGTCAGGTAATTTATCACGAAAAAGGAAACACAAAGTAATACGTCAGCGAAGCAAGGACGAAATCAGATGGTACACGAAGTTCTTTGCAGACATTATCCAAGATCGTTATGAGCGAACAATGTTCCCGGATTCGGAGTATATTGCTCTGACATCGGAAGAGATTCATCGATTAGTTACGGGTCAGCAAGTTCGTCGAAAATAGAATTCGAAACTTTATGAGCTCAGAATCGATATATTCATCGAGGGTTGTTTTCAACCCTCATTTGCTTATTTTCCGTATTTTGAGCATCTGCACAAAATAGTATTGAAATGATACATCAATTTCAAATTTGTGTTCTAAAATAATCATCATTTTTTACGAAATTACTAAATAGACACTTAATGTAAAATTTATTCTTATGTGTGAATTTGGGGCTTATGGTTTAATAGGGTCAGATTATGATAAGAATCATATTATTCTATGACATTTATGATTGAAATTGTTCATGTTTTATTATGTTTTTCTCATATGCCATCACTATTATGTGCATAGTTTTGTCTTAATTTGAAACTAAGTAAAATCATCTTTGTATGATTTGATATATATTCAGTAGATTGATGTCGCATTAGGAACATATTCTCAAAAGGAAGAACACAGTCATAATTTATTAAAATAATGTACATTATACGACAATTCTAGTATTAGTTTGAGCTAATAATATCATAAAACAAAGATATCATGTTCTTTTTTTGACAATGATAGTTATAGATTAATTGTGTAATGTATTTGTTAATTGACTAGGACGGTGGACCTGAGAGAAATTGGATCATCGGACTTAAAAATTCCAAAAATTTCGAAAAAAGACGATTATTCGACGTGTCATCGACATCATGAACTTCTCCACTCGGGAACTAGCTCTGATTCAATAGGAGAACAATGATGGTAAGAACCAGACTCACCCCGTCATCAAGCTTCATCCAAGAGTTGAGCTCAATGCCTGAAGGCGAGCTCATAGAGAAGTGTGTTGCTTGTGGTATATGTACTGGAAGGTGTTCAGTTGCATCTGGTACTGAATATAGTCCACGACAGATGATGCAAAAGATTTTGGTTGGCGCTCGAGAAAAAGTTCTACAAAGCGACCAACCTTGGATCTGTAAGACATGTCATCTTTGTGAGGATACCTGCCAATACGGTGTGAGACTAGCTGATGTATTCAAGATTGTAAGGAAGTTGGCAGTCCAAGAAGGCATCATCCCAAGAACGTTCCAAAAAGCAGCCCATGCAATTTTGACTGATGGATGGTTGATGAAGGAAGCGTATTCTGATTTTATTGCTGATGAGCGGAAAGAACTCGGACTGAGTTCTCGACTATCTCACAATAAACGATACACCAGCGATGTGAAATCAAAATACTTTGACACTGGAGTGTAGACTGAATGAAGGAATACGTACTATTCAGAGGATGTGTTGCTCCTGTACGTCTTCCTGCATATGAAGCTGCTACTATGATCGTTTTGGAAAAACTTGGAATTTCTGTGACCCCTTTAAACGACGTAAACTGCTGCGGCGCGCAGTACATCGAATCACTCAACGAAAAAGCATTCCTTGCGTTAGGAGGTAGAATTCTTGCACTTGCTGAAAAGGAAGGCAAAGATGTCTTGGTAATTTGCGGTGCATGCGCGGGTTCTCTAAAGTACACAAAAAGACTGCTTGACCGTCGGAAACTATCAAGATCTGAAGTAAACTCTCTACTGGCAAAGGAGGGTCTTGAGTATTCAAAGAAAGTTGAGGTTAAGCATCTTTTGGATGTGTTCGAACAAGACATTAGCGCAGAAATAATTCGTTCAGCAATCACGAATCCATATGCTGGTATCAAGCTAGCTGCCCATTATGGATGTCATGTGACTCGACCCTTCAAAGACTTGAATGCTACTAATGTTCAAGCTCCTAAAATCATTGATACATTGATCCGAGCTGCTGGCGGACAGCCAATTGACTATCCTGAGAAAATGCGATGTTGTGGAGCACCACTACTATCCATGGACGAGAGTCTAGCTGGTAAAGTCGGATTAGAGAAGATTAGGAATGCAAGAGACTCTGGAGCTGAGGGAATTGTTACAGCCTGTGCCTATTGCGAAATACAACTTTCTCAGGTTCAGTTTAGTGGTAGACTAGGAAGATATAGAATTCCAGTTTTAACACTGCCACAATTTCTTGGTCCCGCTCTAGGCATCCTTGACGAGGACCTCGGGATGCACATGAATCGAACGAGCCCTAGTCGGATTTTGGAATCATTATCAGGTGTGAGGTATTAATGGAAGAAACGGAAAAACAAAGTTGGAGAGGCGATTTTCCTGTTCGTGACAAAGATGTTCAGGCGACTTTCAAATATGAAGTCGCTGATATGGTCGGGGGAGAAGGCCTTCTTCGCTGCTTGAAATGTGGCGCTTGTAGCGGGGGTTGTCCGGTGGGGTCGGTGATAGATTATCGACCTAGAAAGGTCCTAGGAAACGTCCTTCTCGGACTAAAGGATGAAGTCCTTTCAAGTGATCAGATTTGGCTCTGTGCTGCTTGTTTCACGTGTGAAGAACGATGTGTTCAGCAGGTGAACTTTACCGATGTCGTGACAGTTCTTAGAAATATGGCTAGCAAAGAGGGGCATGCAGCACCAGGTTACGTCCAAATGGCTGAGATGGTTATGAAGAATGGTCGAGTGAGTGCAAGGACTGGAGTCGTGGACAAGATGCGTGAGCAATTGGGACTACCACCTCTTCAGGACCCTGATGTCAAACAACTGAACGGAATCATGAAGACCTCTGGATTATTGGAAATCATAGCTGCGAATAAGAAAAGGGAGGGTGAATCTGAATGAAGAAAGCAATTGCATGGGGCTGCCTTGTACCAACAAGAAGGTCTCTAATAGGATATGAGGCCGCAACTAGGAAAGTCTTGGAGCATCTGGGAATTCAAACTGTAGACATTCCCAATGAGACCTGTTGTGCACCATTCTGGATGCAATCTCTCGATTTGACAACTTCGATTGCAATGGCGGCAAGAAATCTTGCTAAGGCTGAAGAAATGGGTCTTGATCTCCTGACTCCCTGTAGTGGTTGTTTCCACTCATACAAAAGAGTCAATCATGTCTTGGCACGCTATCCAGATATGCGTGAGCGTGTCGATGATATCTTACGTAGTGTTGGTCTGCATTATGAAGGAAATGTTGAAACTCGTCACATTGTTGATTTCCTATACACCGATATTGGTGCTGACACACTGCAAAGAAAATCCACGAGGGACCTAAGTGGTATCTCAATAGGACTCAGATATGGATGTCATATGCTTAAACCTCACGAGCTGTTGAACATCGAGTATTCTGAGAGACCTACCTTTGCTGATGAGCTAATCGAACAATTTGGTGTAAACAGCGTTCAATATACTGGCCGCCATAGATGTTGCGGGGGTCTCTTGAGAGGGGTGCAAGATGAACTTGCAGATCGGGTCATGCATGAACGACTTTTGGATGCGAGTGAAGCTGGCGTTGATGGGATTGTTACGGTTTGTTCTCTCTGCCATCTACAGCATGATATGGGCCAGAGAAGCATCAAACGGAAGTTTGCAATGGAGAACCTTGACATACCTGTACTTCATTTTCCACAACTTCTTGCTCTGGGATTCGGCTATTCTCCTGAAGAGCTTGGACTTGACCTGCACACTGTGAAGACCGACAAACTTGTTGCTAAAATAATGGGAGGTGGTCATAGATGAGTGAATCAGACTTACGGATTGGAGTATTCGTTTGCAACTGTGGACTCAACATTGCAGGGACTGTTGATTGTGAAGATGTGGCAAGGTATGCGGCCACCCTGCCTGATGTTGCCTATGCAGTAGATTTGTTATTCGCGTGCTCAGATGATGGACAGGACAACATCAAGCAAGCAATCAAAGAACACAGCTTAAACAGAGTTATTGTGGCCTCATGCACTCCACGAACTCATGAACCTGTATTCAGAGCCTGCGTTGAAGAGGCAGGATTGAATCGTTATTTGTATGACCAGGTCAACTTACGTGAACACGTCAGTTGGGTTCATATGGATAATCATGAACTTGCCACAATGAAGGCTCAGGAACTTGTAGCTATGGGCGTTGAGCGCGCGAAATATCTTGAGCCTCTTGAGAGAAAAGCCGTTGATGTCATCCAGAGTGCTGCTGTAATAGGTGGAGGAGTTGCTGGAATTTCCGCAGCCCTTGATCTTGCGAATGCTGGTTTTGAAACTCATCTAATTGAGAGCAGACCTACCATTGGAGGGCAAATGGCTCTGCTTGACAAGGTGTTTCCACAAAATGACTGTGCAATCTGTATTCTTGGACCTATTATGTCCAAAGTTGGACAACATCCAAAGATCAATCTCATGACTTATAGTGAACTTGACGATGTTGAAGGGTATGTCGGGAACTTCCGTCTGAAGATCAGGAAAAAATCCCCCTACATAAACTATGACAAATGCAATGGGTGTGGTGATTGTGCAGCAGTATGTCCTGTTAATGTTCCCAGTGAGTATGAATTTGGCCTTGCCACACGACACGCAGCGTATCGACCATTTCCGCAAGCTGTTCCAAATAAATATACAATAGATAAGCGTGGAACATCTCCATGCAAAATTGGGTGTCCTGCGCACGTGAATACTCAAGCATTTGTTACCCTACTCAAAGAGGAACGATTCGATGAAGCTCTTGAGATCTATCGAAAGAACTCTCCCTTTGCAGGTATTCTAGGTCGTGTATGTACTCATCCCTGTCAGGTAGAATGTGAACGTGGAAAGTACGATGAGGCTGTTAGTATAAGGAATCTGCACAGATTCTTAGCTGATTATGAAAGAGAAAAAGGTGGAATCAAAGTAGAACCTATAGAACCTGATAAGAAGAAAACAAAGAAAACCGTAGCAATTGTAGGTGCTGGTCCTGCGGGATTAGCTTGTGCGTATGACCTTGTCAAGCAGGGTTATCCTGTTACAGTTTTCGAAGCGAGGAAGGAGGTAGGAGGACTACTACGTTGGGGTATCCCTGAGTATCGTCTACCACGTGATGTGCTTCGGGATGAGGTTGGGATAGTAGAAAAACTTGGAGTAACAATCCAGACTGGCTCTAAAATCGAATCCATTAAGGAACTAAAAGACAAAGGTTTCAAGGCTATATTTGTAGCCACTGGAGCTCCAGTAAGTCGAATGATGAAGGTGAAGGGTGAAACTGCTAAAGGTGTTCATCACGCACTTGATTTCCTCGACCGAGTAAACAGTGGGAAATCAGTCACCATTGGAAAGAGTGTAGCTGTTGTAGGTGGCGGAAATGCAGCAATCGATGCAGCGCGCACTGCAGTGAGACTGGGTGCAAAGAAGGTCACAATTGTTTACAGACGTTCACGAGAAGAAATGCCTGCTATCGCAAGTGAAATCGATGAAGCTGAGAATGAAGGTGTCAAGATTGATTTACTTGTTGCTCCCATTGAGATTCTGGTTTCTAATAATACTGTTTCAGGCATGAAATGTGTGAAAATGCGTCTTGGCACTCCAGATGAATCAGGAAGAAGAAGACCTGTTCCCATCGCTGGTTCAGAGTTCAAGATGAATATCGATACTGTGATTGTTGCTATTGGCCAAGAGGTTACTTCTGATTCAATATTGTCTGGTCTAGAGCCTTCGATGTGGGGAACTCTTGAAGTTGATCCTATCACACTTCAGACCAACATCAAAGGTGTATTCGGAGGTGGAGCTGCTGTTTTTGGTGGTGGTGGTACTGTTGTTGAGGCTGTAGCTACAGGGAAAGAAGCCGCAAAGTCGATTGATAGATATTTCCAAGGAAGAGACCTCATTGAAGACCGGGAGGAGGTTCTGCTACCAATAGAGGACATCGAAGTCGATGAAGCTTCAATTAGACTTGGGTATGCTCCTGTAGTACGCACACTTAGCATGTCGAAAAGAAAAAGTACCTTCGGAGAGGTGGAACTAGGTTTTGACCAAGCAAATGCTATAGTAGAAGCTAACCGTTGCTTGAGCTGTGGCGTCTGCTGTGAGTGCGAGAAATGTATTGAGGCATGTAAACTGGATGCTATTGATCCTTCACTAAAGGACGAGATAGTTGAACTCAATGTTGGCACAATAATTGTTGCTACTGGATTCAAGGTACATGATCCGATTGAAACACGTGAATTTGGTTATGGAACATTCGAAAATGTGATCACTAATGCTCAACTTGAGCGACTTACAAATGCTGCCGGTCCAACTCAAGGAAAACCAAAGCGTCCGTCAGACCACACAGTTCCCAAACGAGTTGCTTTCGTGCAATGTATTGGATCGAGGGATAGACGGTTTAACCAAGATTATTGCTGCTATATTGGTTGTGAGAACTCTCTAAAGCAGGCCATACAAATCAAGGAAAAGTATCCAGAAACTGAGGTCACTGTTTATGCCATGGACATTCGAACTCATGGCTTAGGATACGAAGGCCTCTATCGTAGAGCTCGAGAGATGGGTGTTGTCGTTGTCAAAGGTCGACCCTCTGAGATTGAAGAGGATTCGAAAACCAAATCGCTCGTAGTTCTTGCTGAAGACCTCTATACTGGTGAGCGCTTGGAAACCACGACCGATCTTGTAGTCCTTGCTACTGCACTTCTACCAAATGACGATACTCCTGAACTGGCACGCAAATTGAAGGTTTCAACTGGGGAATATGGCTATCTGATGGAAGCACATCCCAAGTTACGTCCTGTTGACTCATTCCAGGATGGTGTATTTCTAGCTGGTGCAGTCCTCGGGCCTATGGACATACCTAAGGCTGTTGCCTATGGGAAGGGAGCAGCTGCAGGCGCTCAAGCCTTGATGGCTCCTGGAGTCTTCTATGTTGAGCCAATCTATGCTGAGATTGATACTGAGGTCTGTTTTGACTGTGACCTATGTGCTGAGATGTGTCCGTATTCTGCAATAACAGGTACAGGTGAAGAGCGTCGGGTCATGTTCGAGCTATGTCAAGGTTGCGGCACATGTGCTGCGTCATGTCCAAAGAACGCAATTGACATGCGGCATTATCGTCGACAGCAAGTAATACCGCAGGTAAAAGTAGCAGCATCTGTAAAAGGAGGGTTAACACATTGACACGGAAAAGATTCGAACCAAGCATTGTTGCATTCACTTGTAATTGGTGCTCATATGGCGGAGCAGATCTCGCAGGTATCTCACGTATCCAACATCCGCCAAATGCAAAGGTCATCCGTCTGATGTGCTCAGGTCGAGTTGACCCTGTGATGGTGATTGAAGCCTTCAAAAATGGTGCAGATGGCGTAATGGTCACAGGTTGTCATATTGGAGACTGTCATTATTCAACTGGCAACTATCGGACTCAGGTTCGATTTGATGCTCTGCAGATGGCGATGAAGACAATAGGTCTACATCCAAGCCGACTCAAGCTCCTTTGGGCTAGCGCATCTGAAGGACAGCAGTGGGCTGAAGGAATCACCGAAATGACCGATGCGATTCGGCTGCTCGGTCCGAATCCTCTTAAGGAAGGAGGTGTCGCAAAGTGACTGTTGCAGGTGAAAAAATCGACTATAGCACACTGAAGCCTTCAGAAACCGCATTGGTCATTGGAGGCGGCGTGGCTGGTATGCAAGCCGCTCTTGATATTGCTGACCAAGGATACAGGGTTGTTCTTGTTGAGAAGACACCCTCAATCGGCGGAGTGATGGCGATGTTGGACAAGACATTCCCAACACTTGATTGTAGCGCTTGTATTCTCACACCTCGGTTGAGCGAGGTATCAAGGCATCCAAATATCACACTATTGACATATAGTGAGGTCACTGGTATATCTGGTGAGGCTGGTGATTTCAGGATTAAGGTCCTCAAGAAAGCTCGAAAAGTCCTAGAGGACAAATGCTCTGGCTGTGGGGATTGTGTACCTCATTGCCCGATTCAAGTTAGGAATGAGTTTGATCAGAACCTCGGATATCGAAAAGCAATATACATTGGATTTCCACAAAGCACACCACTTGTCTATACCATTGATAGTGAGAATTGCATTAAATGTGAGCTCTGTGTGAAATCTTGTCAGAGAGAGGCTATTGATCTTTCAATGGAAGATGAAGAGATTGAGATTCCTGCAGGAGCAATAGTGGTTGCTACAGGTTATGAGCTGTTCGATGTTTCTCAATATCACCGACTTGGCTATGGTCGATTTAAGAATGTCATTAATGCACTTGAGTACGAACGGTTGATCAATGCCGCCGGGCCTACTGGTGGCAATTTGATGCGGCTTAGTGATGGCAAGATTCCGAAGTCTATTGGATTCGTTCAGTGTGTTGGGGCTCGAGATGTGCAGAAGGATGTTCCATACTGCAGCAGAGTCTGTTGTATGTACGGGATTAAAAATGCTGTAATGGCCAAGGAACTCCAGCATGACAATGTCAAGAATGTGACTGTGTACTATGCTGATATTCGTGCATATGGCAAAGGATTCGAAGAGTTTTACAACATGGCTAAGGAACGTTTTGGTATCAAATTCATACGTGGTCGAGTAGGAGAAGTGGAGGAGGCTGCGAAGACCAAGAACATCACCGTCTGGGCAGAGAACACTGAAACCGGAGATTTCCTAAAGCATGAACATGAGCTTCTCGTCCTCTGTCCAGGAATTCTACCTCCCAAAGGCTTGAAGGGTCTTGCTGAAAATCTAGGTCTAGAATTGAGTGTGGATGGATTCGTTGCCATTCAGTATCCAGCGAGTAACCCAGTTGATACAGCTGTTAATGGAGTCTATGTAGCTGGATGCGCAGAATCAGCAAAGGACATACCTGACTCCGTTGCAGCAGGGAGTGCAGCTGCTATGCGCGCCAGTATAATCCTTGCAAGAGGAGGTGAAGCTTGATGGAAACACAGGATCAACCGAGAATAGGTGTTTTTGTCTGTCACTGCGGTCACAATATCGCAGGCACCATTGATGTTGAATCGGTTGCGCGTTCTGCTCAACACTATCCGAATGTTTTCTACTCTGTGGATCTTATGTTTATGTGTAGTGACGCTGGTCAGACGCATATACGAGAGAAGATTGCTGAACACAATCTCAATCGTGTTGTTGTCGCTAGCTGTTCCCCAAGGATGCACGAACCGACTTTTCGTAGAGTAGTTGAAGAGGCTGGCCTCAACAGATACCTCTTCGAGCAGGTGAACCTCAGGGAACATTGTAGTTGGTGTCACGCTCGTGAACCTGAAAAAGCTACTATCAAAGCTCAGGATCTTATTCGAATGGCTGTAGCTCGAGCTGCACTTCTTGAGTCCCTTGAAGTAAAGACAGTATCTGTTGAACCTAGAGCTCTTGTCGTGGGAGGAGGAGTGACAGGACTAAGAGCTGCTGTTGACATGGGTTCCCGTGGGTTCCAAGTGACCCTTGTTGAGAAAGAGCCGGAACTTGGAGGTCATCTGCGTCTGCTCTCCACAATGTACCCCAATAATGAGAAGGCCGTTGACGTGATTGACCGTATGCGTATAGCAGCGAAGGCAATTAAGGACATTGAAATTCTAAAGAACTCCATAGTGGTCGATTTCGATGGCCACATAGGTAATTTTGAGGTGCAGATTAAGAATCTAAAGACAGGCAATACAGTGAAGAGAACTTGCGGGACTGTGATAATTGCTACCGGGTTTGAACCCTTTGTTCCTGAGGGGTACTATGAGTTTGGCAATAACTCGAACATTATTACACTCGCAGAGTATGAGAAGATGAAGTCGACAGGTTCAGTCCTTAGAATAAGTGATGGTCGACCACCAAAGACTATCATGTTCATTGGCTGCGTAGGTTCTCGTGAAGAGGGTAAGAAGGGCCATGAACATTGTTCAAGGTATTGTTGCACCGCCATGACAAAGGCTGCATCTGACATCAAGGATCAGACTGAAGAGGTAATGGTACTTTATGACGATCTCCGCACATTTGGAAGAGGTCACGAAGAGATATACCGAGAAGCTCGTTCCAAGCATGTAATGTTCTCAAAGTTTGTGCATGCTAAGAAACCAAAGGTGTGTTTACAAGACGAGAAGATTGTCGTCAAATGGAAAGATGTGCTTTCTGGAACATATTGCGAATTTCAACCAGATTTGTTGGTACTTACGACTGCTATGGTGCCTCCAGCTGGAACCGATGAAGTTGCCAAACTATTCAGCTTGACTCGCTCAGGTGACGGATTCTTCAATGAAGAACACATCAAGCTCGCACCGCTAACAACCCACACTGCAGGTATTATGATTGCTGGAGCTGCTCAATCAGCGAAAGATGCGACTGATAGTGCAACTCAAGCTAGTGGTGCCGCAGCAAAAGCGACTTCTTTGATGGCTCGCAAGAACGTCGAAATCGAATCAACAGTGTCATGGGTCGATGAAACACTTTGTTCATCTTGTTATACATGTGTTCAAGCTTGTCCCTTCGGAGCCATTGGAATGGTCACGACAAAAGACCCTCTAGTAGCATTCGTTACCGAAGCCAAATGTAAGGGATGCGGAACCTGTGCTGCCGCTTGTCCCAGCAACGCAATAACGATGCGACACTCAACTGATGAGCAAATCATGAGCATGGTTAAGGCATTTCTATTACCATCCTCGATAGAAGGAGGTGGCGAATAGATGAAAGAGACCGCAAACATTGACAAACTCGAAGCAGCAGCAACTGCATTTGGTGATGAGCGACTTAGGTGGCTTGTCGGTAAAGGAGACATCCTTGTCCAGCGTGGAGAACTAACACATGAACGGCTGAATCAATTGATGGAACAGACAGTAAGGGAGGAGATTGATAGGAGCCATATACTGAGAGATATCCAAGATGGACCCGCCACAATAACAGAAATTACCAAAGCAACTGGTATGGAAAAAGACTACATCCTTGAAAATCTTCTTGCTCTCATGAAGTGGAACCTAGTTGAAATTGTTGGCCAAGATAATAGAGAATATATCTATGCAAGGAAGGAGATCTGAAGTTTCCTTCCTTTTATCTTATTTTTATGTAGTCTTCTATTTGATTCTTGGATCAGTATCTGCATTTAGTAGGATTATTCCCACCTGGTGATTGGATTACTCAGACTCAGGGAATATTGGGATGATTGGAGTGACTGTGAAATCTGCAAAATCTAACATTGGACTGAACGTTTTTTGAATAACTTTCACATCATCAACTTCAACAACTGCAATACCTCTATTTGATGCAACTCTGTTGTGTGCCGCAAATACTGTCTTCAGCTCCTTTGGTTGTTTGAAGTTCTCAACAGCTTTGGCTGCTTCTTTTCTATACTCTGGTTTGATATTCCATTCAATTAGATACTTCATAATTTCTCACCTCCTTTCAATCTCACTTGAATGATGATTAGAGTAGAAGATTGTTCAATAAAATACTTCACAAAAAGTGCAAATGCTCACTATCTTTTAGAAATCCACAAGTCTTTTCATTATGACCTGTGATTGATTAATATCGAGAATGCATCATGTCTGGCTTCAGTATCTCAAAATATCACAACACTGCTGAAATTTATGCAAAGCTTGACAATCTGATGAGCCTTCCTGTTTATTCAATCAAACAGAGTGCCTTGAGTGGGTACCTTCAGTACTTTGAGGAGAAATGTAAGAAGTCCAAAGAGATGATCACTGAAGCCAAGAAATTCATACCTGGTGGTGTCCAGCATAATCTCGCATTTAACTACCCATTTCCCATAGTAATAGACAGAGCTGAGGGAGCGTACCTTTGGGATGCTGATGGTAATCAGTACATTGACTTCTTACAGTCTGGCGGCCCTATCATACTTGGTAATAACTATCAACCTATCAAAGACAAAATCGTTCAGCTCATCAATGAAAGGGGACCGGTAACTGGTTTATTCTCAGAGTTTGAATTGAAACTAGCAAAAGAGATCAATAAACACATGCCATCGATTGAGTTGTTCCGGATGCTAGGTAGCGGAACTGAATCTGTCATGGCTGCGATTCGTGTGGCACGCTTAGCTACTGGTAAAAAGAAGGTCATCAAAATGGGTGGTGCATATCATGGATGGAGCGATCAGATGGTTTACGGTTTGCACATACCCGGTACCGGTAGCTACGAGGCACATGGTATTCCTGGCGGATGCAGGAAGCATACCCATGAAGTATTTCCAAATGACATAGATGCTCTTCGCAAGAAACTATCCAGGAATCGAATTCTGGGAGGGACTGCAGCAGTCATTGTTGAACCAGTTGGTCCTGAGTCTGGAACTCGACCTGTTGACAAGGACCACAATAGGCAGATACGCGAGCTATGCGATCAGTTTGATACTTTATTCATCTTTGATGAAGTAGTCACTTTTGGGAGGATAGGTCTTGCTGGTGCTCAAGGATACTTCAATGTCACTCCTGACCTTACAACCTTTGGAAAAGTTGTTGCAGGTGGATATCCAGCCGCGGGAGGACTTGGCGGCCGACGCGACCTCATGGAACATGTTTCAGCAGGCATCGAGGGCGGGAAGAAGAGAGCGTATGTTGGTGGTACTCTAGCTGCAAATCCATTAAGCTCAGCAGCAGGTTATTACGTTATTCAAGAGATCGAACGGACCAACGCCTGTGAAAAGGCAGGGCATGCTGGAGACCGGCTAACTAGAGGTCTCGAAAATATCATTGATGACTTGTCCCTGCCATTTGTCGCATATAATCAAGGAGCAATCTGTCACCTTGAAACCTCAGGCACCATGTTCGTGGAGATTCATAAGAACCCTCTAAAAATCAAAGCCATTCTAAAAGAGATTCAAGTAAGACAACATTTCATGGAGAAAATGGGGGCTGCATATATGGCGGAGGGAATAGTCACCCTTGCTGGGTCTCGAATGTATACAAGTATAGCTGATGATGATGCAATTGTTGATGAAGCACTAGCTCGATTTGAACGAGTCCTCAAGAATGTTGAACTGCCAGCTACTTTAGAATCCCATTGAGAAAAACATCTGTCATGTCCGCTGTTGTTCCCCATCTTTTTGAGCTGGTGTCACCAATAAACCAATTGAACATGATGTTAGAAAAAATTGTGCCGATGAGAGAACGAATCAGGACTGGAATTGGTATATCACGGATTTCCGACTTTTTTTCATAGATGCGTTTAATGAAATTTGAATCTGTTGGAAAGTTTGTCTTTATTGCCCTAGGGATATGCCTTCCATCCATCTCCACGAGTTCAACAAAGAAGAGATTGAGCAATGTTGGCTCGCTACGAAGTTCTTTCATTAGTCGATTAACAGCATTTGTTAGCAGCTCCTCTGCAGTTTCACCTTCAATACTATCAAGAATCTCAAGAATTTTGAATATTGGGTGTCGCTCTATGAATATCGCCTCAAAGATCTGTTCCTTATTCTCAAAGTGGTTATAGATTGATGAAGCCTTGATCCCAGCATGATTCGCGATATCCCTCATAGAACTGCCCCTATATCCATTTTCGACAAATAATTGGTATGCAGACTTGAGAATCTGCTTTTTTGTAGAATCTTCACTGGTCATAATGTCGCAACCTTAATATTAGCTAACATGTGTTAGTTGACTAACGAGTGTTAGTCATATAACTCCTTTGGTGAGAATGTTGTTGCAGCAGAGCTTTGCCTGAAAACTGTTATAAAATGGGCAAAGCAAGCTGGTTTTACCTTGAAGCACTAGTTAGGTAATTCTTTTCGTTATGTATTAGTTTTTGTAAAGGATGAGTGATTCTATCTTGGAACTGGTGCAACTTAATCATGGAAGAGTCATTACTGAATAGAATCCAATCATATATCCAAAAGTTATACCTATCACGATATAGCCTGTGATCTTAAAATCAATTGTTTCTTTCAAGTATAAAATCAAAACAACTGTAATAGTAAAACATATAGCTGGCAAGACAATAACGCCAACTACAATCTCCCACAAAAGCAAGATTGCTAGGCTATCGAATATCGAGAGGACGTAGAAGTTTGTCAACAACATAATCGATAGATTGAAACTTCCTAGCTTGCAGGGGTATTCCCAAATCCCTCCTTTTAGGTTGCCAAAAGCCCAAAAAAACAGAGCATAAATAAAAACTGCAATTTCAGCAATAGGAGTTCTTCCAGTTGTCCATAGTATATCAAACGAGAGTGCAACCACAATAAGCACTAATTGGAACACCTCGTCGAACCGTTCTTCCCGACTCTTCTCTCGCATTTTCAGACTCACGCTTTCTTTCCAACATTAATTTTTCCAGATATCACAAACCTACTAACAATCTGACTTAGATATTTATTCGTATTTTGACAGTTGGAACATTCGTTTGGTATCAATATACTCGAGCATATCAGCTAGTGTAGCAAGAATTTGCCTTGAGTCCTCACTCATATAAGTTGGTTTTGCCACCATATTATTTGCTTCTATCCAAATTCTATCACGAGCTTGAAGCATCAACTGCTGTTCTTTTTCGTCTATTTTTCCATCCTTGAGTGCTTCTTCCAAAACCTCTCCATAGGCACGAATATCAAGCATGATTCTGTCAATGAGTTCTCCTTCCTTTTGTGAAATCACTTTATCCGCAAGAGCAGTTTCTCTAAGTTGGTTCCAAATGTATTCTGTTACTGGATCAAACGACCAACAGCATGGCATTGATATTGGAACAATTGTTTGAGTATCAAGCATTGTACTTGGGAAGATTGGACAACACAAAGAAATGGTTTCTCCAGTAATCTCTTTCTCCACCTTGTGTTTGTAAATAGCGAATGCTGTGATGCTAGAACCGACCAAGCCATTGAATGCTAGGACCAATAGAGTGGTTTCTTGACCCCATATCTCAATTAGCACTCCTCCTATAGGTACAGCGAAAATACTAACAATCATTACCAGTGTTGGAATGAGTGAGTAGACAGCATTACGATTTTCATCTGGAATCACATCCAAATAGAATCGCGGTCTCAAAACATCAGCTAGGTATCTTGGTCCAAATGCTAGTGTGAAGGTCAGAATCACAAGAACAAATGACATCAACGCAAATGTGGGTGGCGCTGGATTGAACAATACCATGGTATAGATTCCAAGGAAAAATAATACGTCAGTCATGAGGACTGCACCAGCGAGCCATTTTTGTAACTTGCTTATCCGTTTCGATACCACTCCAGCAACTCCTATGCAAAGAGCACCAAGTATGAATATACTTGATCGCAGTAATGCGGTTCCTGCATCCGTGAACGCATAGGAAGCATAAAATGGAAAGAGGATTAAACCACTCCAGATTGCCCATCCTGCTCCGGAAATCATTAGACCCAGAACCATTAGTCCAAGAGTTCTATTTTGAACGACTTTCATCATCCCCCCTCTAAGATATCGATAGTATACTCTTAGATTCATCCTATCCCGTTTGAGATTCTTATGGTCTCTAATATATTTTAGAAGCATTAATGAAATTATTATGAGCAGTACTGCCTGAATTATGAACATAAGCTGGCGGCTAATGAATGTAAGAACTAATCCACCTAGAATAAAAGATAACGCGGTTATGATCTCTCTAAACATTGTGAACTTTCCATAGAATTGAGAATAAATGCGCCTGTCTTTATCTTCTGTAGAGTAAAGTTTGTAGTTGTTGTCAAACCAAGCAATGTATGTCCCCGCTTCTTGACTCTGTGCCAATGCTATGAAAATGAAAGAAAACAAGACGGTTAAGAAGTTGAATGACTGCGATAGGATTACGAACCCTATTCCATAAGAGAGTGCCGCTAAAAAGAGAATCCATCTCTGTCCGATCCAATCGCCAATAGCACCTGCTGGATAACTCGCAAATGCCTGTATGGTGAATTGTACTGCTAGTATTAATGATAGCTCGGAGAGAGTTACAAACTCTAGGGCATGCAGAATCAGAAATGTATTTGTTAGCATAACAGCGAAGCTGTATACAAGCATAAGACTAGTTGCGCGAGAAATGAATTGTCTAGCTTCCGGGTTTAGTTCTGCAATGCTTAGTGCCCGATGATACAGATAGGTCATTTGTTTTGCACACTCATCAATCAAATCATATCCTCATGTATTCGATAGCACTCGCTATTCTTGCATAAAGGCATTTTGACAATTTCTTCTGTCAAGAATCTGGATTTTCAAATGTCTTCTAATTAAAAAGATATATTCAATTACTCTTTCTAGAACCAAGTAGTCCACAAATAGTCAATTAGGAATGGTGAATTGGTTGGACTTGCTTGATAAGCTGATTATACTGGATTTACTTCAGAATTGCAGGCAGTCCTACCAATCTATTGCCAGGAAGAATGGCGTAACCTTGAACGCTATAAAGACGCGGATTCGGAAATATCTCGATGACGGAATAATTGAATTTAGTCTCGAGCCTCATCTCGCAAATATCGATGGAGAATGGGCCATGGCATTGGTTTCTACAGAAGGAACCGAAGATATTGAGGAATTCATAACTCATCTTGGTAATAATGATATGATTAATGAAGTTGGTCCCCTCTCAGGAGGCAGCTACATCATATTTGCAGTTTACACCGGAAGAGAGGGATTAGCTAAACTAGCTAAATTCCTTAGAACCACTGATCATGTAAAGGATGTAGAGATTCATCAAGTATTCATTGAGAAAGGGGCAAAGGTCGAATTTTCAAAAAGTGAACTCAAGATTCTTCGTTGCCTATTTGATGACCCACGAATGCAATTAGGTAGGATTGCTGAATGCGCAGGCTATTCCGCAAAGACAGTGCGTAGAATCCTTGAAAAAATAGTTGAAAGCAACGGGATATGGTTCACACTCAGATTACGTCTGAATGCTGGCGGGGGTTTAATTTTTCTTGCAAGAATTGAATGGGATGAACGGAAGACAGAGTTGCAGGAAATCCTCGATTGGCTCAATAATTCATTTCCTGTTTCCTACTGGATCCCTCTCATTTCTGTATCCGAGCCAGTCATGTTCTGCGCATTTGTTGTTGACTATGTAAAAGACATCAACCCAATAATCGAACACATTAAAACTACGCATTTTGTGCGATCTGTGGTGCCAATAATGGGAACTGAAAGTTATAGCTTTCCAGATTTAAGACGTCAGTGGCTACAGAATAAGTTTCTCACACTAGATAAATAGATTACAGGATTCGTTTGGTGAATAATGATTTCTTGAAAATTCCAATTTGTGAAAAGAATAGTTCAGTTTTGGGGAATCTTCAATCAACGAAGTTCTGAATTTTGCACTAGATCATTCCCATCAAATAATATGCTATTATTCCTAGGCAATGGTACCAGAAAAACTGGTTTGAAAATTTAGGAGAATATGTAAAAATGTCTACTCAAATGTCAGGGACAAAGATTGTCCTCTTGGTTCTTTACGCAATAGCATTGGCAATGGGTGTCGCAGTCATTGTATTACCCTTACTTGGCCAAACTGTTGATATTGCGATGGTCGGAATTGCATTATTCTGTCTGGGTATCGCAGGTCTGAACAAGGTTAGCGGAAAAGAGTGAAGACCGTTTTCTGAAGCTGCATCGAGTCGAAAGTGGGTCTTAATATGACAGCTTTAGAACTTAGAGAGGAGTATAGGCAAGCAATTGCCACTCCGCTCAATATTTCTAATATTGATCCTGATAGTGGAAAACAGTCTATCTTGTTTAGCAGTGATTGGGTTAGAATAATTCTTATTCGACTATTTGAAGGCTCAGTCAATACGATAGAAGTGGAACTCTCTATTCCGGAGAAGAATAATTCCGAATATATGAACTCAGAAAACATTATTTCTACCCTAATTGCTCATTTACATTACATATTGCGTCTAAGTACATTTGGTTATCAAATAGAAGCAATGGGCTCAGATATTCTTTGGACTGCTACGATTGAAGTTCCAACTGAACCTCCCCTGGAGTTCTTCGAGGTTTTGTTACCGCCTGAACCGCAATGAAAAGAAATATTGGTTTTTATCGCTTTCACGATGCACCATAAGCATGGTGTCCTGGTTAGGGGCACTAGAGGTGATGACATCGGTATGGGTATTGTCATCAAAAGCAAAAATGCAAGTAATTCATGAACTTTCAAGAATCGCTATTCACAAACTTGTGAGCCCAAGTTTGAGCTCTCTCGACAGTGGGTATTTCACCTAATATCGCTACAGCAAAGCTTTGTGCAAGAAGACAGATGTATCCTAATCATGTAAAATTCATTACTAAATAGAATCCAACAATGTACCCAGTAGTTATGCGAATCACAATATAGCCGGTGACACTAAAA
>JBHLQJ010000008.1:0-23543 GCA_048884945.1 Candidatus Thorarchaeota archaeon
AGTATAGCTAAGTTTCTGAAGGTCTCCACTTGATTATATCCTTTGATTGATCTTATGTCCAATTTTGGATTTGGATACCGCCATGAACCATCTTCTTGTTGTTTACTAAGTAGTCTTTTTGCTTGCTTCAATTCCCATAGATGCTTTACAGAGCCTAGATTTTCATCAAAGAGATCACAAGAAACTTGGAATCTTATTGCTTCGTTTGATGCGGACCCTAGTAATGGAATTGGGTCATATCTGAGCTTACTTCTCCAATTGTCCATGGTTGTTCACTCCTTGCCAGATGTGAGGTCTGTTCTATCTAAAAGAACTAAGACTATCCATCTTAAATTATGTTAGAAATATTTGATGTGAGGAATAGATTACGAAGGGAGTTTCTGGCTCCCTTCTATTTCCATCTAAATTATGCCTAAGAGCCCTGCTACTCCCTCGCCACCCATACCTGCAAGTTGTTCTTTTGCAATTTGCTCATAGTACTGCTTAATGATTGAAACCATAAGCAATATTCCGGTTCCACTTGCAAGTGCTCCCATGATGTCCGCAGCCGCAGCAAGTATTCCTATGAGGAAGCCCCCTAGTCCTGCTACAATCGGGATATAGCGCTCAAGCAGTCTTTCAAGAACTTTCTCGCTGGTTCTGAATCCTGGAATGATGTATCCTGAGTTGAGTAACTGTCGTGATACATCCCTTGGAGCAATACCTGAGATGTCAACCCAGATCTTACTGAAACCCCAACAGAGCAGAATCATTAATGCGGCGTAAATAAAAATATGCAACCATCCTTCCATCCCTTCTTCGATAAGACGGAATATCCCCTGAGGTGGCGTGATATATTTCGCTAATCCCTGTGTAGCAATCATTCGCCCAGTTTCTGGTTCTCTTTCAAAGACGCCTATCCAGCTCAAGAAGGGGTTATTTCCATCAGGGTTGAACGCTCCAGCAATTATCTGACCAAAGAATAGGATGTTAGCATAGAGTGCCTGAGCTAGAATAACAGGAATGTTCGAGGTATAGAGCAGTTTGATCGGATACCTTGCTTTCATCCCTCGATACTTGGCGTACTGAAGCGGAATCTCTACTCTGACAGACTCCATCCATATCACTGCAAAGAAGATGACGAATGTGACAGACAGCGACAGTACACTAGGGTCGTACCCATTCCTTACAAGGAACCAACCCCACTCTACTGGCTCACCCTGTGTTGTACCGATTCCAATAGACCTGAGAAGGTTACTGAACAGAGCTGCGATGATTCCTTTTGGCAGACCCGTTGAAGTTTGGCCGTAACCAGGTGGTGCTGCAGTTTCGGGATCAATGAAGTTCAATGAGTTGAATAGCACTTGACCTGCAACGTTGGTCATGATGAAGAGTGACACGCCAGAACCAAGACCCCACCCCTTCTGCACCAGCTCATCCATCAGGATTACGATTAGTCCAGACATGAATAGTTGCAGGAAGACCAATACCGCCTCGTTGGGCTGTAGCTCGCCATAAGCTTGCCCCATGATGTAAGCAATCGCCTGGAAGGCAGTCATGATCATAGCAATGGCCTTCTGTCCTCCGGTGAACAGTGCTCTGTCCTCTGGGTCTCCGAAATCTACATTGATAATCTTTGAACCTGAAAGCAGTTGCATGACCAGTCCTGCAGTGACAATAGGTCCGATTCCAAGCTCCATCAAGGTACCACGTGTACTAGCAAGAATAACTCGCATCGCCCAGAGATAGTCTGTTCCCACTCCCTTGTCAACACCATAGAGTGGCATGTGTGACATGATCAGGAATATTATGAGGATAATTGCGGTCCATACAAATTTTTCGCGAAACGAGACGTCTCTGTCAGGCGCTTTGACTTCGGGCATTATCCGTACGAGGGGGGATAATGCTTTGAGGAACCTACTAGGCATTCGCATTTGTCTCCTGCAGAGGTGTTTTGGGCTCCAATTGGAGTATCCCTTTAAAGCTTTCCAGACAGATTATTCTGCTGGAAGATCAATGGTACCTCCAACGCCCGTGATTTTTTCTCGAGCCCTGGGAGTGATTGCTTTCACGCCAACTAGATTCAGTTTTCTTGTCACTCTTCCAGAGCCTAAGATTCTATCAATACCAAGTTTTGAAACATCAATATTATACTTCTTGCCTGTCATTGATGCGATACCCTGTTGAACGAGCCTGTCTGCAGCCTCATCAATATCCCCAATATTAATTGCCACAAGATTATCAACAAGTTTCTGTGGTCGCTTGAAGCCCCACTTTCCGAAGTACTTTGGATTCTCCTGCATGACCTTGATGTAGTGATGTTTCTCAGAACCGGCCATGCCCTTACCTCCACGTTGGCCTGCAGCTCTATGACCTTTTGTCCGTCCATATCCAGCAGATCGGACACCCCTCATCTTGCTAATCCTTTTCGACTTTCGTTTCTGCATTTTCTCTCTCTTCCTTCTCTTCCTTCTTGAGACGCACCTCTAAAACACCGTTTCGGATTGCTGATTTTGCCTCTTCCTTCTTGACTCTGGTAGGTAGCTCGATGACCTTGTGATATGGTCTCTGAGGATTCTCCGCATGTATTGTAAGGGTGGTTCCTTTGATTTTTACTTTAATCTCATCTCTTTCTACACCAGGCACTTCAGCGACTACAACTATCTCGTCGTTCTCTTCAACAACATCGACAAGTGGTTCCAGACTCGAAGCTGATTCAGCACCCTCATCAATTGAGGGATTTCCAAAGCGCTGAATTATAGGCTTTCCGTCAGGACCAATTTTCATGGAGAATCCAAACACAAACGGATTGGTTCCTTCAGGATTTCTGAGCATCTCTTCAAATACCTCACTGTCGAACAATGTTCCTTGATTCATATCATTCATCATTCGGTCCATCATCTCTTCGATTTGACGGAACAGTTCCTCTGGTAGGAAGTCGCCTAGCCAGCGCCTGAGCTTCCTTCGAGTTTCATCATCTCTATCATCCCATGCCATTTCTATCACCTTATATCATACGTAGCGCAAGACCGTTGATGTCTTCCCCTCGGTATCCTGTTATACCACCCATTCCAACTCCAAGTTTCTTCTTTCCCTTGTATCCACCTGTGGGTGGAGTTAATCTGAACACCGGTTTGAGTCCATCTACATCCCTTACATCTGCTTCACCAGATGTAATTGCTTTGGCTAGAGTTTTGACACTACTATATTTCGAATTCTTTTTCACATAACTGTCAGTTAATCTTTCATTTCCAGACACTCTGCCTCTCTTTGAGAGTAGCTTCTCAACGACCTCTCCAGTGGGTTCTCCCCATATGATGTAGTCCTTTGCTTTTGTAATCATACCTTGAAGACTTGGAGAGACCTTCAATAGCCTTGCCTGATGTAACCGTCCAAGTAGAAGTTTGTCCAGTGTATCCTCAATCTCAGGTCTTACTCTGACTCCTCCTCTTACACGAATTGCCAGTACAATCTTGTCTGTTTCACTCATGTTTTAGCCACTCCTGTTGTACCCCACTCCTGTGGAGGAAGCATTCGGTAGGTCTGTATTAGAGCATCAACAAAGGCCTTTGCAAAGTTAGATGAAGTTCTCGACCTCCCCTTTGTTATTGACCAGACATCATTAAGTCCGGCTATTCTGAGGACTATCTTTCCAACGTCTGCTGTGACAAGACCAGTACCTTTTGGTGCAGGTCTGAGAGTTACTGATACCGAACCTGAAGCTCCGCTAACTTGGAACGGAATACTATGCGGGTCTTGGCATCTGCATTCCCAAGAGCCACACCCTCTTCGGAACATTGTGATATTCAATTTCGCTCTTGATTCAGCAGCTCGTACTGCTGGAACAAACTCTGGTGCTTTGCCAACACCAATACCAAGAACTCCTTCACCTGTCCCAACAATTACTGTGACTCTAAAGCTCTTCTGTTGACCACTGTCTGACTGTCTTTGTACAAGAGTCACATCTACCACTTCTTGTCGAAGATCTGGAAACAATGCATCAATAATCTCAGGCTCTCTAATCCGGTAGTTGTTTCGCATGATCTCTTCTATGGAGTTGATATGCCCTTCTTTCACAAGCCTACCAAGTTTTGTCTTGGGGACCCATTCATCTAATGGATTGATTTCAGCACGCGGTTGTCTTCTTTTTCTCTGTTTACTCATCACATATCATCCCCTATGTACTAGCCTTCTTTCCTTTCTTGCCTTTTCCTCTAGCGACAAGCTTCTTTGGCTTTGGCTTTCGTGGTATGGCTCGAGGAGGCTTGACTGTTGGTTTCTCCTTCTTAGGCTTCTTTGCTTTTGGCTTCTCAGCTGCTGCTTTCTTTGCGGGTGCTTTTGCTCTCTTTCTCTTCAATTGTTGAGTTGGAATATCTTCGAGAGCTTTCTTGACAGTCGCGACCTTCTTGGGAATGGAAGTTATATTCGTCTTCTTTTTTCCTAATTCACAGAACATTGATGATTTGTCTCCGAAGTGCTCGTAGGCTGAAACAATGTGTTCACCAGTGATTCTTGTTTCATCAGGGAGCACATCAGGATCGTGAGGTACATCAAGACCTGCATCAAGTGCACCTTTTAACGCTGCATATACCCTAGATCCTTTGACTGGTGGATTCAGACCCACATCTAGTACAGCTTCCATCACGCCTTGGCTTTTCGCTCGTAAGCCTGCTAGGAAACCAGTCAGGTATGCTGCTGGGATATTTCCCGTGCCAGCAGACCATCCATGTTTTCCGAGCTCCGCTGAAACCGCTGAAGCCATGGTTGAATCACCAATGACAGAGGAATTGACAATCTGTACTATTGTGTTTGTATTTGACTTTCTTACAACCAGTCTTGGCTTTCTTGATATTAGCAACCTTCTGCGACGATAGTAGTTAGTCTTGCCTTCCCTTCTCCGTCGAAATTTTGTCCTATATGTTGGTCCCTGAGCCATTATTTTGACAGCCTCCGTTCTGAGATGTAAGTTCTAAGGTGCGCAGTGTTTCGGAAGGCATTACCCTTTGCCTTGAGGTATAGGTCTCTATAGATTCTTGGTGATATCTTGCCCGCACTTCGAAGTTTGCGAAGTTCTTTCCGCATTGGACGAATCTTCATCATCCATCGATCTTTGCCACTCAGTTTGGCAGTCGATTTTCCTTTTTTCGTTCCTGCCCCTATTCTCTGACCTTTTCGTTTCTGACGAAGATTAAATCGAGCACGACCTCTACTGACACCACGAATTGGTTTCTTTTGGATAGCACCTTCATCAACTAGACGTCTAATATCATCTCTAGTTATAGCTAGGCTAATCTCATCATCGAATTGAGGATCCATCCAAACACGCGTTTCGCCACACTTCATCACATCTGCGGCTAATCTTCTTTGAGTGCTAAGTTTCATTACTAATCCACCTCCAAGTCAAGGTCTGTGAAGAGATCTTCCTCTTCAACTTCCTCTCCTCGTCCAGGATTGAGAATCCTCAAGAGCTTTGCATCTGCTGCAGCAATAATCTCTTGACGCTTCCTGAATCCCACAGTTGAGGCAATTCGAACTGCGTGCAACTCTGGATCTAATTCATCCAGATCGGATGGTTTATGGACCCTAATCTCAACATAGAGGGACGGATGGAGGTCTCTCACAGCTTTCGGCGTTCTATAACCTGAGGAAACCATCGCTACACGCCCTCTTCGATTTTGACGCGTTGCACTATCAATTCCTTTTGGCCTTCGCCATGAGTTTCTTACTCTAGTCCATCTATGAGCAAGCTCATGATCGAAGCTAGGTTTTCGTTTCTTTTTCTCCCTAGCAATCTTCAACATCCGCTGGTCAGTATTCTTTACTCTAAGAGGCACTTCGTACTTTGGTTTCTTTTTAGGAGCAGCTTTCTTTTTTGGCTCAGCCTTCTTTTTCTTCGGTTGTTCCTCTTCAACTTTCTTTGGTTTTTCTTTCTTTGGAGCAACTTTCTTCTCAGGCTTTGGCTCAGCTTTCTTTGCTGGCTTTTTCTCCTCAGCTGTCTTCTTCTTTGGAGTGGCGTCTGGAAGCATTGCTTGTGCAGCCTCAATTAGCTTTGCAGCGCCGCTTTCACTCAAGCCATCTACTTTTTCAGCGAGTTTGTCAGCCTTTGCTCGGGACATGCTCAATACCGTTTTGATACCCGCCTCTCTTAGCTTTTCTTCTAATTTTGGTCCCACACCAGGCAGGTCTTTCAGTTCTGGCTTCTTTGACATATCATTGGCTCTCCTAAACTATTGATTTTGTTTCCTCGCCTTTCCTCTTCCTGATGACATAGATTCCATCAAGGAAGACTCTTCGGTCTTTATCACGGATATTACATGCTTGCTGTATGTTTGCTGCACTCTGTGACACATGTTCAATATTGATTCCACTAATGAAGACTTCATCCTCTGTGGTTCTTATATCAACATCACCGACCAGACGCGCTTTTCTCGTACCTCGCTCCCCGATGAAGTTCTTGATAATCACAGTTTTGTCCTTTATTTCCACAGAGATTGGAAAGTGACTGTATACGATTTTCATCTCGTATTCATAGCCATGTTGGACACCTAGAAGCATGTTACGGATATGTGCTATCACTGTTCCAACTAGTGCTCTGGTTCTTTTCCTATTGATATGTGTTGTAACGACTAGCTCATTACCTTCGGTTTGGATTTTAGTTTGAGGTTCTGGAAAGGATCGTTCCAGCGAGCCCTTTGGGCCACTGATTGTGATAGTCTTATCTTCCAAGGAAATCTGACAATCACTGGGTATTTCAATCCGTTGTTCATAAGCTGCATTTTCAGACATTCATCAGACCTCCTTAATACACAAATGCTAGTAGTCTTCCTCCAATCCCACGTGTCTTGGCATCCTCATGAGTCATAACCCCCTCTGGAGTTGTGACAATTAGAATACCGTAGTTGTAGGCTGGAAGGAACCTTTTTTCGAATTTTTCGAAACCATCCCGACGAACAGGGAACCTAGGCTTGATCACACCACATTTGTTTGTACGGCCCATGAGTTGTATACGAAACCTTCCCGCTTTCCCATCATCAATCCGTTCAAACTCTCCGATGTACCCTTTTGCTTGCATGACTTGCAATACTTTCTCTATCAACCGTGATGCGGGAGCAATTACCACTTCGGGTTTGCCAACGACTTCGCTGTTGTAGATGTTTGACATTGCATCAGCCAATGGGTCTAGTAGTGTCATTCTTTTGTTAAGCCTCCTTACTGGTACTTGCGGAAACCAAGTTTTTCCGCAGTTTCTCTGAAGCAGCGTCGGCACATGTTCAAGCTATATGATCTGATTATAGCTTGGTGAGTTCCGCAGCGGACACATATTCTGCTGCCTTTGCCCATTTTCTTGCGCTGTTTGGTCCGTTCTTTCTTCGTACTCATCGTTTGTCACCTCAGAACAGATATGTCCGCTCACGCTCCTTTTCGAGTATCTCGATTCCAAACTTGTTCTTGACGAAGACCATGCTCTCTTCTGGAGTCAGGCGATGCCTGTATGGAACCTTCGTCTTCCTTCTTCTTCTGCGCTTCACTCTGAAGCCAGGTCGTTCAATACATACCGTGATGTTCATACCCTGAATTCCAAGTTGCGGGTCATACTTCACGTCAGGTATGTCAATATGCTCTGCAATTCCAAAGGCAAAGTTGCCATCAAGATCCCAATTCTTAATCAATAAGACATTGTCTTTGGCTTTCAATGCTCTGACAAGAAAGTTCGCAGCTTTCTTGTGCCTTAGAGTGACTCTCACCGCAATTGGTTCTTTTCTTCTAATACCAAAATCCCTGACAGTCTGACGGGCTTTTGATTGAGTAGGAGTCTGTCCTGTTAGCTCTTCGAGTATGGTGGCCGCTTTTGTGAGTGGTTCGCCACCACCGGTGCATATGTCTATGACGACTTTAGCAACTTGCGGTTCTCTCATTGGGTATGTCTTCCAGTCTTCATGGAATACTTGTTCATTCTCAATACTCACTATGAACCACCTCCAATGGTTTCAAGAGCCACCTCTGGCTTGCTCTTACCAACAACAAAGACATACTCTAGTGCTGTCTGGACCTTGTTACCATCAGGATCTTGGAGAGTTACTGTGCTTGCGTGTGTCCCAAGCCGCTTTTCGATTTCAAGGATTTTTCCTTCAATTCCAATGTTCTTTCCACGCGAAACAACAGCATATGCTCCCTTGTCTAGATTGATAGTCTTCATCAACTTCTGTTCAGGGATTCCGACCTTCAAAGTGTCCAAAGTATGATAGTCAGAAGATTTCTCTCCATCCGGCAGTAACAAAGTTCTTCCATCATGAAGACTAAGCTGGACTTTACCACCTTTCACCATACTCTTATTCTCAATCCGACAAAGTTTGAACTTGGACTCTGTGTCATCGATACTAACGAGTCGTAGACCACCTTTCACCTTTGGGAGCAGTCTGAATTGTTCCCCTGATGTACCGATTTCCACTACATCCATAAGTCCTACCGGAAATCGCGCATCCTTTCGAATAACGCCATCAACCTTAATTTGACCGTTGGAGAGTATTGCTTTCACTTCACGCATGTTCTCCGCATATCCAAGAACCTCTCTCAGAAGTATTGCCAGTGTGAGACTGTGTTCTTTTGGATGTGGTCCAGGAATTACACGGGTCGTGAATTTAGTTACTTTCCTCTTGATAGGCCAGTGTCGCGGTGCTGGTAGCCGCTTCAAGTGTCTTTTTTGACCTCTTCTTGCCATTACTCCTCACTCTCCGCTATTTTCATTACTTTGTTCTCTATGAGGGCTTTTCTCTCATCATTCAACTCCAATTTCACAAGCATGAGGTTCGAAGGATGTACTGGAACAGAAGCTTCCTTTCCATCTGCTTTTGTTATGGTGGTATTATCGAGGAAGACTACACCTCTCTTGTAACTAACCTGTGTGACCTTCCCTTCTGTGTCACGAAACTGACCTCTCATAATTCTGACAAGGTCTCCTTTCTTGACAACAAGTGAACGCAGCCCATACTCTTCCTGCAGGAACTCATCAAGGCGACACTTGAGTATGTTTTTTCGCTCATGCATTGCTGCCTTCTGTACTCGTTTGCGCTGCTTTCTTGGCGATTTTGATACTGGTTTCTTTGCCATCATTCATCCCTCACACAATCTTAGACGCAATCGCAGCTACTCGTGGCCACTTGAGAGTGACTTCTCTAGCCATAGGACCTCTCAGTTCTGATCCTTGAGGTTCGCCTCCTGGTTTCACCAGGACTGCTGCGTTATCCTCGAACTGCATCCATGTACCATCAGGCCTTCTGTACGGTTTTCTCTGTCTTACAATAATTGCTTGGAGCACTTGTTTACGTAGTTCTTGCTTTCCCTTTGTGACTGAAACATTTACCAAGTCCCCAACTCCAGCTTTTCCAAGCTTCCTCAATTTACCTTTGTAACCAAAGACTGTAATCACCTGCAATTCTTTTGCTCCAGAGTTATCAGCACACAAAATTTTTGCACCAATCGGGAGACCTCGTGCAATTCGAGGCATGAATTTCCTGATTCCTCTACCAACCTTTCTTGACACTTACTACTCCTCCTTTACTCCCTGTTCAACTGACGTGGCTGCAACAACGACACAGGCAATATTTTTGCTCAAGGGACGACACTCTACGACTTTCACAGTGTCACCCACCTTCACCTCAATACACGGAGGTAAGCGTGCTAGCTTCTTTGACTTGCGGCGCTCATAACGTGCGTACTTCTTGATTAGACTGAGATAGTCTGTCTGAAAGACAATTGCATTATGCATCATGGTACTTGTGACAGTTCCCTCCATGACTCGGCCTCGTACTGAAAGATTGCCATGGAACGGACAATTCTTATCATCACAGGTTTTCTCTGGAGGTTCCACATTTGGGATTCCGATGTTACGGACTTTACTCTTACTCGCTGTCACGATTACCAACTCCTATTGAGGCGTTTCTTCATTCTGTCTTCCGGCCTTCCTCTGAGTAGCTTTCCTTCTACTCGAACTATTGAACTGTCAGGGAGAGTCATGTCAAAGACACAGATTCCTTTCGGAACAATTATGGTTCTAGTATCCGTATCAATTTGGATCATCTCTTTGGACTCACTCAAGATGATGCCTTTTCTACACACGTGACCGGGATCCTTTGACTCTACAATGTGTGTCGGCAAGCCTACAAGTTCATGCCTTATGATGTTTTGAGGAGTAATTGTCATTCTGATGATCTCAACTCCTCTTCATGCTGAATTGTGAGGATTCTGGTTATTGCTTTCCTCACGTTGCGAATTCTGTATGGATTCTCAGTGCCTCCGCCAGTTGCAGATTCAATTCTAATTGTAGCCATTTCATTATACAGTTCTTCTAGCTTCTTCTGACGCTCTGCGGGAGTTAGTTTTCTAATCTCCTTTGTATTAAGTCCTGGCACTACTCTGCACCTCCCTCATCTAATTTGTCTAATTCCTCTAGATCCTCCAGAATCTTCTTTTCAGAAACCTCTTCAGCTTCATCTTCAGATTGAGGTTTGTCTTCCTCAGAGGTTACTGCTTTTTCTGGTTCAGGTTCAATTTTCTCTTCAGGTTCAAGGGGTTCTTCTACAAGCTCAAGACCATCAAGCTCTTCCAATTCACGTAATTCATCAATATCCGTGATCCCCTCGAATGCTTCTTCAACAACCTCTGCTTCTTCAATAGCCAACTCTTCTTCAGGCCTCTTAACAACCTCAACTTCTTCCTTCTTCCTGGGTTTTGGTGGTTTAATATGAATAACTCCCGGCATTCTCGATTCGGGTTTCATGATGCGGACTTGTATGCCTATGACGCCTGGTTTCAGGACTGCATTGTCACTTGCATAATCGACAAAGACATTTGCAGGTTGTCCTGTTTTCGCAATATTTCCCTGCTTGAATTTTTGATAACGTGCTCTTCGGCTCGAAAGTTTACCTTTGACGATTATCTCACAACCAGTGGCTCCTGCTCTCATCACACGTCTTAGAATCCAATAGGCCATCCTCCGGAAGCGGACGCCTCTCTCAAGTTGCCTAGCTAGTCGTGACGCCATGACTGAGGCGTCCAACCAAGGATTCTCAATCTCGCTGACTTCTAGTTGGACATTCTCTATTCCAAACTCATTCTCAAGAATATAGGTTAAGTCTCTTATCTTTGCACCACGACGACCAATCACGACACCGGGTCTTGAGGCGTGAATCACGACCTCGGACTTCATGGGCATCTTTCTTATCTCTACACCCCCATATCCAGCGGCATTGAGTTCAGTAGAAAGGAATTCGTCAATAGCTAGTTTACGGGAATTCTGTTCTATAAAATATTTAACAGCCGACATTTAACCCACCTCTTCTAATACAATCTCCACATGAGATGTCTTCTCGAAATACGGCGAACTTCGACCAAATGCCCGCTCAATGAACTTCTTGTAAATTCGACCTCGCTGCGTTACAGCGTGAGTAATCCTTAGACGGTCGATGTCAAGACCCTTGTTATCCGCATTTGCTTCTGCATTCTTCAAGACTTTCAGAATCTGTTCTGAGGCTTTCACAGGATGACCACCTGCTGCCCATCTCTTCATTCCAGGATGATGCCCACGCTTCTTTTTGTGTCGTCTATATGGAATCCAGGCCTTCTCCTCGATTACTTTTTCAAGTAGATCGATTGCCTTATCCAGCATCATTCCATGAATGTGTTTGCAGACCTCTCTGCATTGTTTTGGTGAAACCCGCATATTCCGTCCACTAGCTATGGCAGTCCTATCCGGGTCGATGCCTATGATTGAGTATCCATACGATGGCATTATGCCTCACTTCCGCTATACGGACTTTATCGAGCCTACTCGGTAAGCTGCAAAGTCATCATTGTGCTCCACAAGCCACTCCAGAACTCACCGGCACACGTCTGCAGACTGTTCTCGCGAGCAGAACTAGTCGTCTGCACTGATTCCATTCGTTCTGAAACAGCTGACTCTACGAGCAGCAATTCGGTTTCGGAATAGTTTTACATTTAAACATTGTCACTTGTTCGAAATTATTTCTTCATAACTAGGGACTATCTCCAAACTCGGCTGTGACACGTTTTAGGACTGGTGTTTTGATCGACCTTTTGAGTAAATCGACTCCTGCATCAGTTAGTGTTCCTTTCATAAAATGGATTCCCGCAGAGCGGAGATAGACAAGTCCTTTCATCTTTAGCTTTTGAAGACTACCGAGAACGATTTGTGTGAGCTCGTCTTCCGTAACATCAAGTCCACCACCAGGAACTTGAAGGGTTTCTGACATTCTGAGAACAGCACGCATGGAACTCAGCTGGCGACGATTGTTATCGTATGGATTCGAATACATCCAAAGTAGAACAATGAGATCAACTACATCAAGACCTATGTCTGGGTTAAGCTCAAGTGTCTTCTTGGCTACAAGTTCTACAATTGGCATTATTTTCAAATTCCCATATGCCTGAGCCCTATTCAACTAATCGAAACTCTCATACCAGACTGACAAAGCCACTCTTTGGCTCATAGATCTCTCCTTTTTGCATAAGTTTCTCGAGAGAGGTTTCGACTGAGTTTTCAGAGATGCCTTGCTTACCTAATTTCTTGATGATTTCAACAACACGCAATATCTTCTTGGAGCTCTGAAGAAGAACTAGAATCTCATTTGAAACATCTCTACTGGCAATTTTGTCGGGATCATTGAGATCATCTTTCAAGACAAGTTGTATTGACCAAGGTCTGGGGAAGATAAGAGTCCCATCATTTGCAAGTCGTTCCAGCTGCCCTTCTACCCATTTCCAATCTAATTCATAATTTGTGCACAAATCTTCAATTCTGTCCAATGAACATGGAGCTGATTTTGCTTCTCTTTGTAGCAGTTGCATTAACCGCTTTCTCTTACCTGGTGGCCTCGATGCTTCTCCTTTGCTATATATGTCTTCAAGGCTAACACGCTCCTTTGGAAGCAAGGCTAGCACTCGATCTCTCGATCTCTCAACTGCCTTCTCAAATTCATCTCCACCTCGTGATGCATTGAATTCTTTCACTGCTGCTGATGCTGAATCTGGAGTGTCAAAGAGCGCAGAAGCTGCTTTTGTTATGTCTATGATAGTACCGCAGTAACTACACCTCCTGTGTTTTTGACTAACTGGAGCATTTGTGAAATTGCGGCACTTTGAACACATGAATACCAGGAATTGTTTCAATCCTCGTACACCTTCTATTACAGAATCATGTAGGACCGTATATAATGCTCGCTCTCTTAGTTCTGATGAATATCGTTATATGAACATTAGATTGCGGGAGGAATCGGAGAAACACACGATGGCCAAGAAAGCCAAAGCAATTGTTATCGACCCTAAGCTCTGCAAAGGCTGTCATATTTGTATCTCTGTCTGTCCGCATGGGGTTTTGAAGAAGACTGAAGTAGTTGACAATCGAGGGTTCTTCCTTCCCCAAGTCGTGGACCTAGAAGCATGCAAGGTTTGCAAACTGTGTGAAATGGAATGTCCTGATGCTGCTATCGCTGTTGCAGAAATCGATGAATAGCTCATGTTTTCTAAGCCTCTTGTTTACTCACCAATCCCGAGAGAATCTTACAAGTTCTAATAATACAATCAAACATATAGTATTGGCCACTTTTTCAGAGTGTCCGTGTGATATGTTGGTGTTTGTAGTGTCAGACCCCGAAATTCGTGTGTTATTGGAATTAAGAACCCAGCTTGGTGAAGAGCTAGACCGATTACGAGAAAGAGTTGAACAACTTGAAGATTTCATCCAAGCATTGGATTCTACAATTGGAAAAGGCAGCTTCAAAACTGCGGATGTTACAATGGAAGCTGCTGTACGAGCTCCAGAGATGACACCTACTGAAACATTAGTTGCCTCAGGCGAACCTCGAAATATCGTAGTGTTAAACAAGCCAGGTGATTTAGAGCTTGCAACAATTGAAGTCATCGAACAAAGTTTGAGAATCATCCCGGCTGATCATGCAGTTTACAACATCACTCGTGGAGCCTTTGCTAGATTCTTTGTTCAGGATATCCTAGGTAAGTTCCAACAGGAAGATCGTCATCGTGTAGAGAATGGCGAGATTGAATGGGATGATGCATTTGATTTCGAGGTTAAATCTGAAGATAAGATTCTTGATGAAATATTCATAAAGAATTTTGGTGAGGAATCCAGATTAGAAGAAATTCAAAGAACACTTCGATGGACGTTAGAGAAAATTTACCGCGCAAGATAGAACCCCTGCGTCAAGGCGCCAATCCACTTACCTTCCTTTCTATTGCAAAAGAGTCAAATACTACAAATGAACCAAACCACTTTAAGCTACGCTTTGTTCACCGATAAATTTTGGAGCGGAGGTAATGGCCATACACTTTGACGATGAACACTTGGCTGCAAGCCCACAAATAATCGTCAAAGTTGTACGGGATGCTCATGAGTTTTTCAAGGAAAATAAGATCGATGAAAGGTATGAAACTATGGCCCTCGATCTTGTACGAAGATTTGTTTCAAAGGAAGGCGTTCCTCGAGAGGTAGATCCTTTCTTTGGAGCTGCATTATATATGGTCACACGCCACCCTTGGAGCCATCCTAATCCATTAACCAAAACCGAATTTGCTAACAAATTAAGGATGAAAGAGTCCAGTCTCGAGTGGTATACTGAAAGTATTGTCGAAAAACTAGGATTTGCAACATTGCATGATAATGCACATCTCCCCTTCTTCATGGATCCTCAAGGTATAATCTCGAGTGTCATGGATTCTGTAGTTGGATCTAGCGTGGGAGAGGTAGTTGTTCGTGGAATTGTTACTGGAAGTCCACCTTCCTATACGAAACTTGCTGATAGCATAGTAGACAGACTCTGTAATGTTGTCAAGATTGTCCCTTATGTTTTCGAACAGGACATCCATAATCTTGTACGACGTAAGATTGAGGAAGAGAGCAAGAAACTTAGTGACCAACTGTCCGGTCGTCATTAAAGCGTCTAGGAGTTCTCCGGTTGAAGAGGAACTTCCTCAACAAATCGCTTCCCTGCAAGTACTTGATCTATTGAGTGGATTACTGCTCCTGCTTGTTCTAGAATCTCTTTGATGGAGTCGAAAACGAGATCGTCCCCCTCAAGTGTTATTGTAATGCTCTCAGTATTTTGATCTACTTCTTTCAGTGTAATGTTCAGCCCTGTGACACGTTCATTTCGAGCAAGCATCAAAGCAAGGTCAGTAAGTCTCGGGCTGTGAGGTTTCAGCACATCCAGAACTATTCTCCGAATGCCGTGAGGCAATAATTTATTCTCCATTTAAGACCCTTGGGCCATATTCTTCTTTGGTGCCATCAGAGCAAGCCTTGTTAAACCTTACTACGCGGGAAACGCGCCATCTATGAAATGAAATCCTCCTACAATCTGCTTCGTATCTGCAATGATGATGACTTCTTTAGCAGTTCCCCAAGGCTTATATCACATCGACTAATTTTTTAGAAGGAGCCTACTTCATAGTAGGCTACGCCGGGAAACTAAGGTTGGGACGCTGCATTGAAGCAAATGAGACTAACAAGACCTAGCAAGGATAATCCACCTGATTCCATGACTAAACCAAAAATACCGAAGGAAACGAAAAACGAATCCGGTCGCATCCTCGATATTAACATCGCAGATTTCAAAGGTCACCCCTTGTATAAGCTTCTCATTGAAACAGCAAAAAGCAATCCACTTTTTGCAGGAAATGCAGGATATGCTCAGAACTATATTTTACCAAAGAATCCAAACATTACAGCAAGGGAATTAGCTAGCAAGCTATCTATCACAGTGGGAGAAGCTCAAGCCATTTTGGACGACCGTGAAACTGAATAATTTGCTTGGCGTACACACATCTGCACTTTTAAGCTGGACTAGTCTGATTAGGATTGGATTGAACTCTAATGAGTGAGAGCAAAGGATTCCGTGATGCCAGATATGCTCAAGCAATAGTAAGAGAGATTGAGTCTCTATGCCCGAAGCATGACATTAGGATTGTTCATGTCTGCGGAACCCATGAGGATACAATAAGTCAACACGGCATTCGTTCTCTACTCCCGCAATCCATTAGACTAGTAGCTGGACCTGGCTGCCCTGTCTGCGTCTGTGCTGCTGAAGATATTGATATGGCAATTGAACTAGCTCGAAAGGGTCACATAATTACCACCTTTGGTGACATGATTCGAGTCCCCTCGACTGACTCTTCATTAACAAGAGAACGTGCATCTGGAGCTGATGTTCGAGTTGTCTATGGTGTTAGCGAGGCGGTATCAATTGCGCATGAGAATCCTGAGAAGGAAGTGGTCTTCGTTGCTGTTGGTTTTGAAACCACCGCCCCAACTATTGGTCTTGAGGTGCTTGGAGAGCCACCAACGAACTTTTCTATATTGACATCACTCAAAGTAATTCCCCCAGCAATGGAGATTCTTGTTAATATCGAGGGGTTTGAAGTTGATGGCTTCATAACCCCTGGACATGTCTCATCCATAATCGGTTCAAATGCATTCCAAACATTTGCAAAGAAGAGCGGAGTCCCATGCGTCGTAGCTGGTTTCGAACCTCTAGATGTTCTTGAATCAATACGCATGATTCTAAGACAAATCCAAGAAGGTCGCGCAGACTCTGAAAATGAATATACAAGAGTAGTTAAACCAGGAGGGAATCTCTCCGCGCAAAAAGTCCTAACTGAGGCTTTCGAGTTAAATGATGCTCCCTGGAGAGGACTTGGGATAATAAAGAAGTCTGGTTATTATATTAGGAGAGAATATGCAGAACATGATGCTCGACTACGTTTTGAATTTCCTCAATTTCAATCAGTGGATATCTTGCCTGGTTGCCGATGCCATGAAGTGATCCTTGGAATGATAGATCCACTCGATTGTTCCCTCTTTGGAAATCGCTGCACTCCCGAGAATCCATATGGGCCTTGTATGGTTGGACATGAAGGAACCTGCCGAATCCGGCATGAATATGCAATAGATTAGCGGCCTCGTGTCTTCACGTGCTGTTTTTCCATACTCTTGAGTTCTCGCAAAGTATTGAAGTTCACAAAGGAGTCCAAATTCGGATCAAACTGCTTGAGAGCTTCAGTTGATACAAAGAGCACGTTTTGAAGGGCATCCAACATATCACTCATTCTATATTTTCCCTTCTCCATGACCTTGAGACCGCGATTGTATGCATGTTCTGCTAAATAGACAGAATGGAGTGGTTCAATATATCCTGAAGGCCATGCTGGTACGACTGCTCCATGCTTAGGACCCATTTCTATTAACACTCTTAGTAAGTCGGTATTAGCCAGAGGAGTATCAACTGGTAGGAGTAAGGTATGAGGTGTATCAGTGTACTCGAAAGCTGTCAGAGCTCCAGTAAGTGCACATCTTACATCGCTTGGGGGGTCTACTACGATAGGAACGCCTTTTCCAGTCTTGGATAGTTTTTCTTCTTGCACCTCATCCGATACAACAATTATAATTCGAGATGACAGTTTACGTGCGATATTGACCATGTGAACGACGAGTGGTTTGCCCCTAAAATCAGCCAGCGGTTTTTCTGAACCGAACCTTTTCGATGTTCCTCCTGCCAGAATCGCGACTGTCACTTCTTCCATGGTTGTCTTTTGCTCCCTCAATAAAGCAGTCAGAAGTTTATGTGAGCCCTATTATTATACTTCTTTATGAACAGAGAGGTATTCCCTAATCATCGCAGATATTTGTCCATCTGTGTAATGCTGTGATGATATTGCACCACTAGCACAAGTTGATGTACATGTTCCGCATCCCTTGCACAGCGCAGGATTAACTTCTGCACGACCTCTCTCATTCAGTGCGACTGCATTATATGGACAGACTGAAATACAGACTTGGCAACCAGCACATTTTTCCTCGTCAACAACTGAGTAGAATGGTTCAACGCTGATTTTGCCTTTGCCCATAAGAGCCATCGCTCCCGCAGCTGCAGCTTTTGCCTGCGCAACAGTGTCAGGAATATCCTTTGGTCCTTGAGCCATCCCTGCAACGAAAATCCCATCATTAAATGAGTCAACAGGTCTTAATTTTGGATGCGCCTCTAGCAAGAAGCCATCAGGCGATAGACTGAGATTCAATGCTTTTGCGACCATCTTGGTCGACTCTGGTGCTACCACCCCAGTTGACAAGACTACAAGACCAACATCATCAAGCTGAATAGGTTTACCAAGAAGGGTGTCTTCTCCTCTGACCGTAAGAGTGTTCGTTTCGTCATCTTGGATGATCTCTCCCACGCGCCCGCGGATGAAAGCAACTCCCGCCTCAGCTGTGCTCTCATAGAACTCCTCATACCCCTTACCAAAGGTGCGCAAGTCAATATAGAAAATGTAGACTTTCGCATCAGTCTTATCAACTATCATTCTAGCCTGCTTGATTGCAGTCATGCAACAAATTCGTGAGCAATACTTGTTGGTTAACTCATCTCGACTTCCAACGCACTGAATGTAGACAATCTTCTCAGGCTCTTTCAGGTCAGATGGTCGAACAACATGACCTTGGGTCGGACCTGCAGAATTGAACATACGTTCTACTTCTCCTAAGTTGACAACATTGGGATATATACCATACCCATACTCTGACTTCTCAGCAGCATTGAATAATTCAAAACCTGTTGCTACAATAATGGTTCCAACATTGACTTCGATGTTCTTCTCGTGATCATCATACTTGATTGCCTGAGCTTCACAGCTTGCTGCACATTTCCCACACCTTACAGCTACTCCAAGACAATTGTCCATATCTAGGAGGTAAGCTGAAGGCACAGCTTGTGCGAAGGGAAGAAAGATTGCTTTCCTATATGACAAATTCGCTTCAAATTCTGCTGGTACATCGACAGGACAAATATCCGAACAATCGCCACATGATGTACACTTCTCAATGTCAACATACCTTGGTTTCTGTCGGATCTTCACCTTGAAGTTGCCCACAAATCCATCTACTTCTTTGACCTCCGCCATGGTCAGTAGTGTAATGTTCTCATGATTCCCAACCTCTGCCATTCTGGGTGTAAGGATGCAACTTGAACAATCGAGAGTTGGGAATGTCTTATCCCAGCGGCTCATCATGCCTCCGATGCTTGACTCTCTCTCTATTAGATAGACTTTGAACCCTGCATTTGCTAGATCCAAAGCCGCTGAGATGCCTGCAATTCCTCCTCCGATTACTAATGTTGACCTTTCTATTGCTACCTCTGGTTCAACAAGAGGTTCCAGAAGTCTTGCTCGTGCAATTGCCATCCTAAGAAGATCAATTGCTTTCTCAGTGGCTGCAACAGGGTCGTCCGCATGAATCCAGCTCACGTGCTCTCTGATGTTGGCAATTTCAAGCAGAAAGGGATTCAATCCGATTTCACGAAGCGTTTGCCGAAAAGTCGGTTCATGCATTCGTGGTGAGCAGGATGCAATTACGATACCGTTCAATTTGTGTTTCTTAAGACTCTCCTTGATTGTCTGTTGCCCAGGCTTGGAACAAACGTACTTGTAATCAGACACAAACTCAACATTCGGAAGGTTTCGGACAGCATCACTAAGCTTTTGCATATCAATAACGCCAGCAATGTTACTTCCACAATGGCAAAGAAAGACACCAATCCGTCTATCTGGCATATGTACCGCCTCGCTTCAGTATTGTCTAACTAGGCTGAGTCTTGTAACTAGACTTTCACTAGTATCTCGCGCGGTCGTATCGTATTAATAAAGTGTTTCGGGAATTAGTTCACTATGGATTTGATGCAATTGAGTCGCCTGCATCAACTCTAGTTTCTTTTTTGATATCTTCTCTCTTAGGAAGATCCAGCTTAACTCTATGCTCAGCGAGCAGCAAGTCTGTGTCTGGAAGGTCCATGGCGATGGCTAATAGTTCAGTGTAATAGAAGACTGGGAACATAAAGTTGGTATCAAATATTCTGTTTGCCACTTTCTGCCCAGACTCGAAAGTAATGAAGCATGTAGGGCAGAAAACAACAATTGCATCAGGTTCTACCATTTGCATGCTTGCCATCTTCTCGCGTAGCACAGCATATGAAGTGACTGAGTTGGTTTTTCTGACTCCTGCACCGCAACACATGGTCTTGTCCATATACTCCAATGGCTCCATCCCAAGCGCTTCACATAGCAAATCAAGCTTCACCGGCACTTCTGCATCGTCCACATGTAGAACTCGCTCCGGTCTCAGAAGGTGACAACCTGAATGGGTCACGACTTTTATCGGAATTGGACGTGTAACCTTTGAAGAAAGAGTTTCAATTCCAATCTCGTCAGATAGCAACTGATGCATGTGAATTATTGTTGATGTCCCATTGTACTCAAGACCCAAGTCCTTGAGGATGCTGTTTGCCTTGTCCTTTTTCTCAGGCTTTTGGTCAAGCTCGTGTTTTGCTAGGGAGAGCGACTCATGACAACCTGCACATGCTGTGAGAATGTTAAGCCCCTCTTTTTCTGCAATAGCAATGTTTCTTGCGGCAAAGGTCAACCAAGTATCATCTGATAAAGCACGGACTGCATTAGGCTCAGGACAGCAAGTGAAAGGCAAATCAACAAGATCAATATCTAGTTCTGGAACAACCATTCTGATTGACTTCTCTGCGAATTGCAAACGATATGCCATTGTACAACCAGGAAAGAATGCGTACTTCACTCAGATGCTTCCTCCTGTCCAGTTTTGTTGGCTTCCAGTATTTCTACTGCTCCTGTTGCTTTAAAGAGCTTCAGGACATCGGATGGATCAGCTTTCGGTAAATCCGGCAATCCTAACTCAGCTCGTATCTTCTCAGATCTACTTGAAATGGGTGATAGGTATCCATCTTGCATTAATGATTGAGCTGACTCGATAACATCCGGTGGTGCTTTTCCTTCTCTTGCAGATATGTTCTTTATTTCCATCAGAATCTCAGCAAGAGACACGCCCATTGGACATCTCTGATCACACATGAGACAATAGGCACACAACCACTCATTTCCTTCTCTTGGGACGACTCCTCTTGTTATAATAGAGTCAACGGATACTCGCGGATTAAGTTCAGGAGCTACTCTAAAGACCGGGCAAGACGAAGTACATATTCCACATTGGAAACATGGTCGTGCCCTCTCTTTAAGGTCTTCCAGTTTCTGGTCTTGAATATCGTCCGCCATACCAATCACTTATTCTTTGCAGTCTTTCTCTTTGCAGTTTCCTTCATGGAACTACTAGCTTTCTTCTTTGGTTTTGCTTTCACTTTAGTTTCTGACTTTGGTTTTGCACCTGCTTTTGCCTTGGCAGCTTTCTTCGCCTTAGACACTTCTGGCTCCTTTGGTCTGGGTGTGCTTTTTCTTGGGGTCTTTACAACCTCTGCTAACTCAGTCATAATAGTCTGCCATTTCTTTCCTTCTCCTGCAGATACCCACTCCACATGGAACCTCTCATCTTCAATTCCATTCCTTTTCATCCATCCTCTGATTCTCGGTTCTCGTTTTGCCATCCAATGGTTCCCTGTTTGGAAGTGGCAATCAGATGGGAGGTGGCATCCAGAGTAGAGCACAGCTCCGGCTCCATGCTCGAATGCCCTCTGAGCAAACTTTGTAGAGTATCTTCCTGAACACATGGCTCGAATGACCCTGGCATTGGTTGGATACTGCATTCTTGATACTCCTGCTAGGTCTGATCCTCTGTATGAACAGAATGCACATGCAAATGCAATTATTTTGTTCCCTGGATTCTCCTGCAGGGCGATATCAATCTGTGTTTCGATTTGTTCGCTCGTGAAGTTTGGCATATAGATTGCATCTTGTGGACAATCACCAGCGCATGTCCCACAAGCTTGGCAGAGAGCACCCATGACTGTAAATTTCCCAGTGCCATCCTGCGAGATGGCTCCATATGGACAGCGTTGCACGCATGTCCCACACCTACTGCAAAGGTCTTGCATTATCTTAGCACTTAGTGCTTCAATCGGATACCTACCCTTTTGAAGAATGATAGCTGCTCTTCCTGCAGCAGCGCTTGCCTGAATAACAGAGTCCCTTATGTCCTTTGGACTCTCTGCACCTCCACAGATGAAGACACCTGCAGAGCTAGTGTCAACTGGCCTTAACTTTGGATGTGACTCAATATAGAACGAGTCATGAGTGCAGGATATTGGAAGTGGAAAGTTACCCGCTGCCCCCTCTGCACCCATTGAAAGAATCACCATATCGAAGTCTTCTAGAAGAAGCTTGTTATGAGTGGTGTCTTCGACACTCACACGAAGGTTCTTCGTCTTTGGATACTGCTGAATCTCGCCAACTCGACCTCGAATGAATTTGACACCCTCTTCTCTTGCTTTCTGGTACTGATCTTCAAAATACTTGCCGTGCATTCTCAAGTCCTGATAAAAGATGGAAACTTCTGTGTCTGGGTAGTGCTCTTTGATAAGGAGCGCACATTTCACAGACTCTGCACAACAGAAGTTCGAACATCCTGACCTTGTGCTAATATCTCGTGAACCAACGCACTGAGCAATTGCCACAGACGTCGGTTTCGATAGGTCCGAAGGTCTAACGAGTGCACCCTCCGTGGGACCAGCCGCATTAATGAGTCGTTCGAACTCTAATGAAGTGATTACATTTGGATATCTGCCCCATCCAAGGCGGGGCGTTTTGCTCGGGTCAGCTGGTTTGAATCCGGTAGCAAGAATAATCACTCCAACATCAAGATCAATGTACTTAGCTCGGTCAGAGGCCACAATAGCTTCTTGCTCGCAACGGTCAATGCATTTTCCGCATCTAATCAAATCCATTCCAAGGCATGCATCTGGGTCAATGTAGTAGCTCGAAGGGACCGCCTGTGGAAATGGTATCTGAATTGCCTTTTGCCAGGTCAGATTTTGATCAGTCCTGCTCGGAACATCGACTGGGCAGACTTCTACACAGTCTCCGCATGCTGTGCAAGCATCAATGTCCACATACCTAGCTCTCTGTTTCACTCTAACCTCAAAGTTCCCAACATATCCTGAGATTGATTCAACCTCAGCCATTGTAATCGTATTGATATTCGGGTGTTTGGCAACGTCTACCATTTTTGGGCCAAGGATACAGATGGAACAATCATTTTGAGGAAACACCTTGTCAAGAATCGCCATGATTCCTCCAATCGTCGGTTGCTTCTCAACCAAGTGAACTTTGAATCCTGCTTCCGCAAGATCGAGAGATGCCTGCATCCCTGCTACGCCTGCACCTACGACCAGAGCTGCTTGAGTCACCGGAACATCTTGTTCAGGTTGTGCTTGGAGGGTTGCAGCTTTAGCAACTGCCATTGCTACTAGGTCCTTTGCTTTTTGGGTTGCCGCTTCATGGTCATGTTGGTGAACCCATGACACATGCTCTCGGATATTCGCCATGATGCACAAGTACGGATTTAGTCCTGCAGCTTTGACAGCTTTCCTAAATGTGTCTTCGTGCATGGTTGGACTGCATGAAGCAACGACAATGCGATTGAGACCGTGTTCTGCGATGGCTTCTTGAATCTCTCTCTGTCCAGGGTCTGCACAAGTATACACATTCACCTGAACATGCGCAACACCAGG
>JBHLQJ010000009.1:0-23276 GCA_048884945.1 Candidatus Thorarchaeota archaeon
CCACATATAGACCTCTTCTGGTTCATCCAGTAGGTTCATTGCGAACACACATAGAGTTGTCCCCATTCCCGGAACTTGACCACAGTCAGGTATTATTGAGATGTTAGCTGCTTTGGCTTGTGAGTCAAGCTTTAGTTGCTCCATGACAATGTTAGTGTTGCCTCCTAAGTCACACATATTCGTTTCTGCAGCGATAGCTGCTTTCGCAATCTCTAGATTGAAGTAATAGGGTACTGCACTGATAACAGTGTCAACTCCTGTAAGGAAAGCGACCAATTCATCTTGATGAGTAACATCTAATGCATGAGCTTGGGTAAGATTTGTGGTTAGTAGGTCATTGACTCGTTTGGCTGATTTCTTGGCTGCTTCTAGGTTCATATCAGCAATTACGACAGCTTTTGGGTTCCCAAATTTCACGAGGTCATATGCCGCGGCTGTACCTTGACGACCGGCTCCAAGTACAGCAAACACACGTTCTTTGCTATCAGACATATTGCTAGTTCCTTTGTGCTTAATTCAAGAAATCTACTGCACATTTAACATATAAACAAATTATCGGATGAAGAATTTACATAGGAACCGGAAATAAAGTTCGTCAAAAAAAAGATGATAGCAGCTGTGTGTGTGCAGCTGCAAAGTTGTTCCTATTCTTCTTTCCACTTCCATGCTGACCACGCAATTAGCAGCATGGCTAAAATTTCTATTGCCATAAAGAAATAGTAGACTAAGCTTGTCGCACCTAGAGCTACTATGAAGAAGATAGTAAATGCGACACCAATGAAGTTTACGATTCGGTTTAGCTTGTACTCAAGTATTCTTGAAAGGAAAATCATGAGAATCGGAACCTCAATCATCACTGCTGCAATCAACATGAATTCAGCTGTGATGCCAAGGGGATTGTCTATTATTTGCTGAAGGGTTCCAGGTAGCATGAATCCTAGAATATCTGCAGCAAGCATGTTGAACATTATAAAAATCCAAAGAGTCGAAATTTTGTTTTTTATTTGTTCAGAATTCATTTTTTTGGTCTCCTTTGATTACATTTTGTAACCAAGCCACTTGACGCGTTGGGGTTGCTTGATAAATATAACTAAAGAGGATTTGATTATTAATTCTCAAGAAAGTCATTATCTAGAATAAATCAGGGCATGTACCACTCCAACCACTAAACAACACCTTATAGATTGGATATTCATCCTTAGGCTTACTAGGGCTGATCTTTGATGCGATAGAGGAGGCATATGTTAAGCAGGGTGTTCCGATTGAGAATTTCCAAAAGGTTGTCGAAGCTAAGATGGAATTCCAACTAGTGATTGAAGATATGCTGCAGATCCCACTTCGAAACAACTCTAAAAGAGGCACAATCTGCGTAATAGAATCAGACTGGACGAATTGCTGTCCGTGCGCCGCAAGCAGAGCATACAAGCAGGTATACACCACTTTCCTTATGGATTTCAGTATCAGGACGAGTGCACACTGGACAAATCACATACGAATCGATGTAACGATTGACGAGTTCATCTACGAGTTGTGGATTGAATTTACCATTGAATAGAGCTTGGCTTCCTTCCATAATGCCAGCAGTTCCAAGCTGTCCTGAAACAAACTTCAGGACTTCCTTTCCAGGTCGGTTCAGAACATTGATGATTTCCTGAAAGTTTTGCCAGATACTTCTGTTACCTTGGACCATCAATTCGACTTCGGGAACTTGAAATCGTTCTCCTGATCTCTTGAAGGCATCTTCTGGCACTTGTGACCGTGCCCTGTCCAGAAGCTTATCATAGTCGTCCATAGTTGAACGCTCTCCTATACGTTATTGAAGGTATTGCTTCGACAGATATGCTCATGGAAAAATCATCCATCAAATATCAGAAGTGCGGAATTGGCCAATGCTCACTTCATTCAGAGCTCCTTCTGCGACGAGATTGAACACCTTTGTTTGTACCTTTTCAGAGTCCTGACCTTTCTTCTCAAAGTATGCAACAATATCCTTCAGTGGTATACCTTCTGGAGGTGCTTCAAGTCGGATGTATGCAATGATGTCATTTGCGAGCTTCCCAGAAACAGCTGTACTAGATTTTGTAGTTAGTAGTTCCTGTTGCTGCTCTAGTGTATCTGCCTGTGAAATCCCGCTTCGATTTAGAATAGCTCTGTATCGCTCCAAAAGATGCAAACTCATGTAGTTCGGATCAGATAATTCTCTGACTATCTCAGGCATTATGTAGACTTCGTTGTTGTATTCACGTATTCGACCTACCACAAGTGCTAGAATGTTCTCCTTCACCCCCTCCAGCACTGCAGCATCATCCTCGCCCCATACCTTCACACCTATGGTATCTGTCCCGTCATCCACGGTGATACTCTCAAACCGTTTCTTTCCTGTGTCATCACCTTCTCTGTAGAACTTGTCTACTACAAACCCTACAATCACGACGCGTCTTAGTTCAACCCCAAAGGGAGAGATAACATAAGGACCATTGTCATTTGAGAAGGTTCCACTGGTGATGTCAGAGATAGATGCTCTAACTGCTGTCATTCTCTCTCTCATTTGAGCCATCCGCCATTCTCCTCTTACAGTCTTATTATGTCACTATATATCAGTCACGGAAGTCAGAAGAAGTCCGATAGCGTACTCTGATGAGTCGCCCCACGAAGTTCTTCAAGAGCACTTGTTAGTCTTTCAAGCGATTTTTGCACTCGAGACTCACTGAAATCATGTTCTTTACATAATATCTTCTGCAGCTCATCAGATTTTGGAATCGACCATTCTGGTGCTGAGATCTTCACACGTGGGGGATTGAGAAAAATATCTCGAATCTCGCTATATGGGATCGTCTGAATCTCTTCGTACTTGTCCTTGTCCTTAGGATTTTTGGACTTCTTAAAAAACGATTCGACCTCCTTTAGAGTTCCATGTTTCTTAATAAGCTTCAATGCAGTCTTCTGACCAATTCCAGTCAAACTATCATTGTAGTCAGTACCAACTAGAATAGCAATATCGATTAGTTGTTCTCGAGTAATACCCAGAAGACGGAGATTTTTATCAAGATCAATCAGTTCGGGAGAGATCATCTTGAATGTTGAGGAACGCCCACTTCTTCGTCTTCCAGAAAGGGACAGATTACGAATCATTAGGGGACAGTTATAGAGAAGCGAATCATTATCCTGACTTGCACTTGCCCACACCAGTCCGTCACGAGCCATCTGTGCTGCTAGAGCTTCACCTTCTGAGGGCGCTTGGATTACAGGAATTCCCAAAGCGGTGAGTAGGCTTTTGCTCTCTTCAATCATTGGAGTAGTTAGTTTCGAGCTTCCTTTTGCAGCTTTGAGAGCATCTTCGATTCTTCCTTCTGCTTGAGCTGTCTTCCATTCTATAAAAGCGGCTTCGCGAATCTCTCGCCGTTTCTGAACCTCTCGAGCCTTTAATGTAGGAGCCTCACCATCAAATACATAGACTGGTTGAATACCGTTCTCTAGTAGGTTTATGTTGCGATAGAAAAGCCCACTTAGATGACTAGTCACTCGTCCCTGCCTATCAGTCAAGGGTGTGCCATCCGGTTGTCTGATACTTGAGAGGAATGCGTAGATTGTGTTAAAGGCATCAATGGCTATTTTCTTTCCAGACAAATCAGTCAGAGAAATGGCTGTTGCATCAACTATGTCACCAAGTTTTGTGCCCATTTAATCCGCTCCTTCATCTTTCATACATAAAGATGCAACTCAAGAATATATGCTTCGGGATACCAGTCACACTTCGACAGATTTATAATAACTCGTCAGCACGCCCCCAAAACTGGTGCTGTTCGTATCAGTAAATCATCTGGTGATAACTTGGCGACTATGAGAGCTATTAGGTGTACATCCTGTCACGCATCAGTTTCTCCACAGGAAAACGGCGTGAAATTCCAATGTCCATCATGTGGTGAGTTTACCATTTGGCGTTGTGAACCATGTAGACGATTCTCAAATAGATACACTTGTCCGAACTGCGGGTTTGAGGGGCCATAGTCCAATTCTGGAGATGTAATGAAATGGCACGAGTTGTAATGACCCTGCGAGTAATGCCCGAGGACCTTGAAGTTGACCTAGATGATCTACTTGAAAAAATCAAAAGTGTGATCCCGGAGGGAACAGACCTAGGGGCTACAGAAACACAGCCTGTGGCTTTTGGTCTCAAAGCGCTCAGGATGAATCTTTCGCGAGATGAGTCTTTGGGCGGTACTGATGATATCGAAGATGCCATAAGCGCTGTTGAGGGAGTATCACAAGTGGAAGTAGAAAGAGTATCCAGAATGTAGTGGGCGCGAAATCCACGTATTCTTGACTTTCTTTAAATCCCTTAACAGACAGTAAACATTCATAGAGTCATAGTTCCAAGTTCTGTATCTGGTTATATTGGTAAACAAAGAAACATTGAATAGCAAAAACTAGACGAATTTCAATGATTTAGCGAATCACGTCCGGTTTCTCATACTATATTAATAGAGTAAAAGGATGCTTCAAGGAAATGGTCGAGATTATCTTAAAGGTCGCAGAGGCCGAACATAGAGACATCGGTAGGTTCATAGTCCGAATAGACGCTGTTTCAATGGAGAAGCTGGGAGTCAGGACGGGTGATATTATCCAAATCAAAGGAAAGAGGTTGACTGCAGCTATTGCATGGCCAGCTTATCAGGGTGACAAGGGTAGAGAAATTATTCGGATGGATGGTAGAATCAGAAGAAATGCAGGAGTAAGTCTGAGTGAGAAAGTGACTGTTACTCGAGCTAATGAAGAACCTGCAAAGAATGTGACACTTGCGCCTACTTCCGTGCCAATTCGACCGGAACCGAGATTTGAAGAGTTTGTGAAGAGAAAGCTCCTAAATTGTCCTGTGACCACTCAGGACACCGTATTTATTCCAATCCTTGGAAGAGCCATTCCGTTCAAAGTCACATCCATAAAACCAGCTGGCACTGTGGTAGTACAACATTCTACAATTCTTGCTATTGCAGAGAAACCAACAGGAGATGTCGTTGGTGCAGCACAGGTGACCTATGAAGAAATAGGCGGGTTATCTAATGCCATTCAGAGAATTAGGGAGATGGTTGAGCTCCCAATGAAGCACCCAGAGATTTTCAAGAGATTAGGAATTGACCCACCGAGAGGGCTTATTCTTCATGGACCACCAGGTACAGGTAAAACCCTGTTAGCAAAGGCGGTTGCAGGAGAATCTGAGGCAAACTTTGTTCATATCAACGGTCCTGAAATTATGTCTAAGTTCTATGGAGAATCTGAACAGAAGCTAAGGAAGATTTTCGAGGAAGCTGAAGAAAACGCTCCAAGTATTATATTCATTGATGAGCTAGATGCTATTGCACCAAAGAGAGAAGATGTGCAGGGTGAAGTTGAACGTCGAGTGGTAGCACAGCTACTGGCAACTATGGATGGGCTCAAGGCACGTGGTCAGGTCGTAGTTATAGGAGCGACAAATCGTGTGAATGCACTTGATCCCGCTCTTCGACGTCCAGGTAGATTTGATAGAGAACTTGAGATTGGTGTCCCAGATGAAACAGGAAGGATGGAAGTGCTTCTCATTCACTCAAGGGGAATGCCATTGACTACAGAGGGTGATGGGGCTGTAGACCTGCAGAATCTTGCTAAGATTACTCATGGATTTGTAGGTGCAGACTTGCAGGCACTCTGCAGAGAGTCAGCGATGAAAGCTCTTAGAAGATACCTTCCTCAAATTGATCTTGAAGCAGATGAAATACCACAAGATGTATTGGAAAAGCTCGAAGTTCATAATGGCGATTTTCTAGAAGCGTTGAAAGAAATTCAACCAACTGCAGTGAGGGAAGTTTTCATTGAAATCCCAGATGTGAAATGGGAGGATATCGGTGGATTAGACAAGGCAAAACAGGAATTGAAAGAGGTTGTAGAGTGGCCCTTAAAAAGACCAGAGTCATTCCGCCGATTGGGAATCACACCGCCAAAAGGAGTACTTGTTTTTGGACCACCAGGTTGCGGAAAGACCCTCCTAGCAAGAGCTGTTGCAACTGAAAGTGAAGCCAACTTCATCAGTGTGAAAGGTCCAGAGCTGATATCAAAATGGGTCGGAGAGAGTGAGAAAGCTATTCGAGAGATTTTCAGAAAAGCAAGGACAGCGGCTCCAGCTATAATATTCTTTGATGAGATTGACGCTTTAGCACCAACAAGAGGGGCAGGAGGAGGTGATCCTGGTGCAGTACACAACCAGAGAGTGATTAGCCAACTCCTTACAGAAATGGATGGACTTGAATCAATGAAGGATATCGTAGTTATTGCTGCTACTAACCGTCCAGAACTAATCGACAAAGCGCTTCTGCGGACTGGAAGATTTGACCGCTTTGTTTATGTTGATGCGCCTGATGCGGGAAGCAGGAAGGCTATTTTTGAAATCTATATAAAAAATATGCCACTTGAACCTGAGTTCAAAAAACATTTCACTAAACTCGTTGAGATGACAGAGAACTACGTAGGTGGCGATATTGAAGCAATCTGTAGGGAAGCTGGGATGAGAGCTCTAAGGGAGAATATGGAAACTGAGGTTGTTTCTTGGAAAAATTTCGAAGATGCTATCGAGTCTGTGCATTCTTCAGTGACTAAAGAGATGCTAGAACGTTACAGGAAGATGGATCAGACTCTGCGCAGAACAACTGAAGTAGACACCGCAGCGCGTGCGATGTATGGATGAGAAGTGAGGTGAAAGATATTGGCTCCGTGGAATGCAATACCTATGACAAATTTAGTAGTTGATATAGTGAAGAAGCGAAGAGGAGTCATCTTAGATGATGAACTCATAAGGGCGTTAAAGAAAGAACTTGGATCAGAACCCAGCGAAGCTGAGCTAAACGCTGCTCTTTTACAACTCGAGATAAACGGACTTGTACATGTCAGTCAGATAACCAAGACGAAACGCCGGATCGAGGTCATCACTGAAACAGAAACATTTCTCGCTGTAGATGAAGACTAAAACTCAGGAGCAATCCCAATGAAAGGAAAGAGAGTCCTTGCAGCGGGAAAGTTTGACATACTTCACTTGGGACATATTGCCTATCTGGAACAGGCAAAAGAACTAGCTGGAGAAGACGGAGAACTCATAGTGGTAATAGCCCTTGACAAGACAATTCTGCGAGAACGTGGCGCACCACCAGTATTTCCTCAAGAGCAAAGACGTAAGATCGTAGAGTCATTGAAGTTTGTCGATAGAGCTGTGATCGGTTTTGACACCGACGACCATACCCTCATTATTTCCGAGATTCAACCAGACATCATTGCTCTAGGGTATGATCAATATACGGACATTGAAGCAATTGAGGCTCATTTAGCAAGAAGTGGTAGGAAGACCAAGATTGTGAGACTCGAGAAACGCACAGCTGATGGCCTCTGTTCTTCCACTTTGATTCGCGAACGTATAATAGATTATTACCGTGAGAATGGAAGACCTCGCTAAAGGGTTAGATGATAAGTTCTCCACGGGCTTCAGCTTCTTGTGCGAGCGTCATCCTCCTATCCCGACGATCAAATTCCCATTTCCATAGTACGTATGTCAGCCCTGCAAGAATAACAATGAGAATTACGCCAATGATTGTGCCTTCTTGAAGTGGGAAGTGCCCCACAAAATCACGTAGGGGACCAGGATCACCACTGAAATATGGCCAATTACAAGCCAATCCAAATGTATAGAGAAATCCAACAATTGCCATTTCTTTCATATACCCAGAGGCGTGATCATCCCTCTCAAAGAGGATTACAACTGGAGCCAGCCAATATAGATACCATGGCATAACCCATCGGAAAACGAAGAGTATGCCTGGCAGCAAGTAGAAGTAGAGATATTTGAGTTCGAGCAATTTTTGTCGAATAGATTTCCCTTCAAGATCTTTTCTTTTTGGTAGATACAGCTTGATTGTCATAAGCATGAAAAGGGCATAAATGACTAGGGGAATTGCTGCAGGTGGCCACCAGTAATAAATTATTGACTCTGAGGGTGTGGCTGGTAGTTTGGGTGTGGCCCATATAAGTCCTGGAAACATGGAATTGACAACATACACACTATAACTGGACAAGTTGAGAAAGTGTGAGATAAGAGATTCAAAACTGGCTCCAAAGAATGAAGGAATCACAGAAACAAACATTGATCCGAAGAACCAAATTGATGAAACAGGGTTGATGAGGAAAAAGATAGGAAAGAACACTACGGAATATACCTTAGTCTGAACACTTAATCCTAGTGTAAACATTGCTTTTCCATGTTGATTTTCCTGCCAGAGAACAAGAGACATTAGCAATAAGCAATCGACAAGTGGTTCGAGCTTGCCGCCACCAGCTGACATTATGAGACCATAGACAAAGTATCCTGCAAAGAACATACGTGCCCATTTTTTCTCTTGTAGTTTTTCTTTGAGAAGAATGGATAACAAGACGAGGTTTAGGTTAAATACAAGCACCAGGAGGAAATTGAGCCACAATGGTTGTAGCCCTCCGGCTCCTGGGAACATCCATGTAGCTATTGCAAAAAATATGAAGCCAAAGACCGGATATTCGTATTCTACTTGGCTCAAATAAGGTGGCAGCACATGCTCACCGTCGTTATAAGGGAAACCTAAATCCTCCATAGACTCAGCAAGATAGGTATCATTCATTGTGTAGACTCCGAATCCGTAGATCCAGAAAGCTTCACCATACATCTCGTTCCGATTTCGGTCTCGCTGAATTACAAGGACATCAGCGATAGGTATAGCGATAAGTGAGATAACAAGTGTGAGCACTAAGTACTTGCGGTACCTGTATATGTGCAGACTTATCGCTGATAGCATTTCACACTCGACCTAGGCTTTTGTTGATAGTCGTAATAATAACCTTGCTGTTACAAAAAGGGGTGTCTTAGCTTACTTTCTTTAAACCATAGGCATTTCTTTCACTAGGAGAGGTATGTTGGACAAGGCCAGCTGTCACATTTGAGACAGTTTGTACATTTATCTTCATTGACTGAAATCTTGCCCTCACTCAGAGATAGTGCACCATGTTCACACTGAGGAACACATGAGCCACACTCTTGGCAGAATATAGCTCGCTTTACTGCACGCTCCATTTTCTTGGTAAGTCGATCCACAGTTTTTTCATCAGGCCCTCTGACAACCACTGCCCCAGAACTGAAAAGGGCTATACTGTTCTCACCTGCGGTTGTTCTCAAAGCACCCATCTCCTCAGACAACTTTGTTTTACCGAGTATCGCTAGTACTTTTGAAACTCGGTTTATATCAATCCCAGATGAAAAAACACCCTCTAAACTGAATCCTGATTTTGTACATGGGGCAATTCCTTTTGTTACTTGAAGCTCAAGGCTTTCTCCGGGACTGGATCGGTCAGGTGCAATATCAAGACCAAGTTTGTTGACCAGTTTCATCTGCCCCTTGGGTAGTGTTTTCCATCTCCAGAAACCCATCTCAATCCATTCATTTGGAAACCCGTACTTCTCGGCCCATTTCTTCATCATAGAAGCCCATTTAGCATGGTATTCGGGATGAGTTTCTCGTAAGCTCTCTAGTTCTGCAAGCGGTGATGCGGGGCAGAGATAGCAACCCATCCGATGGTATCCTTGATTATATAATGGATTGAACGCAGCTCTCTCTTTGAAGATGTAAAGCCAGACTTCGAGAGCATTCCAATTCTGGATAGGGTTAGCAGAGATTTGCCCAGGAACCCACGGATTCTCAGTCACCCGGGGCTCGATGGATCTCTGAAAAGACTCCAGCTTTCGTTGCCCCATGAAGCTCAATGTTTCTCCACCCATCTCATCTGCGATTGAGGTGGCTGCGGGACCAAGCTTCAAAACTTTGCAGCACCAACGAAAATCACGAGCAGGGGGGCCAAACACATCAACTGATTCCCAGAATCGATCACCTGATTCTTGTCCAACGACTGCAACCTTTCGAGCTCTCGCAAAATCCTCGATATATTCAATTGTTTCTGGAAGTTCGATTCCTGTGTCCATGAAGAAGATTGGTGGGCTAAGTCCAATTGCTTTCTCTACGACTAAGTACGTGGCTAGTGAGTCTTTGCCGCCACTAAAACCAACAACTACAGGAATGTCTTTCTTCTTGGCAGTCCGTTCTATAAAGGAGATGGCCTCCTCTTCAATTACAACCAAATCATTATGATTAGCCTTAACAACATCTTCCCATGTGGATGTTTTTGGATTATCTGAAGGTGGAGCAGGGTCTGCAACTGATCGTGTCTTGACAGCGAAACCTTTCTTCTCTTTTGCCATACCTTCTCCTGTCATCCGGGATATACCTGAACCGACCACCATACCATCAGGATCTACCAACCACACCTCATCATCAACTTGAATCTCTGAGTCACATCCAGCAATCCCAGGAACCATGAGATTGGCTCCATCTTTTAGATATTTCAGGACTCCTTCATAGAGTGTGACCCACTTCTGCCTACTTACAGCACCTATTCGACGTGCCCCTTCAAGGGAGAGTAGAAAAGTATAGTCACGCTTTTGGATTTCGAATCTTAACCGACCAATGATATAGCCATCAACTATTATCTCATACATCGCATCAAGAGATGGAACCTTGTTCATAACGATTGGTTTGTTGGACGGGAGGACTGTTGTTCCTACTCCTTCTCCAAATTGTGCGTCAATTGCTTTCTTCGCTTTTTCAAGATGACCATCCATAGCAGGAAACGGATCGCCGGGTGGAGAAATCTCTACAGTTCTTGGTGTTGTTCCACAGGTACTACATTCAGTAAGGGCTATTCTAGGAACATTACATTTGTCGCACCAGAAGAAGCGAATCTTCGTTAGATACGGAGCATGACTTCTTCGGAATTTCCTTCGTTTTTTATTTTCTCGGGCCAGTTAGGTCCATCTCCATAAGTTCTACTGAAGTCACTCAGGAAAACTATTTCCCTGTTGTTATAGGGATGTCAAGTTTCTTCAGCGTGTCTTTAGTGGGACGACCTTCTTTATCCCAGCCGCGAAGTTTGTAGTATTCTGGCAACATTACCTCAAGGTGGACAATTCTCTTTCTTGAACCTCCCTCAGGTAGAGGTGTGGAAAACCTCGGTGGAAGAGAGTCATCTTTTACTGTGAAACCTTCTCGGAGATTAAATAGACGCTCTAAGTTATAGATTCGTTCACCCAATCGAAGTAAATCGCGACCAGTGAGCTCTAGTCCCGTTCCAGCAGAAATCATCTCCGCATAGTCATCGACAGTCCACGCAAAGTTTGTGAACCGACAGACAACCATGCAGTCCATGGCAGCAGACAAGTCTTGATAGAGCATCACAAGGTCAGCTTTTCCGTCAGGTCTGTCACGATCAACAAGTACAGGAGAGCCCAACACCTCAGGACCAATCAAATATGACCGTAGATGACAACCGCCGCGGTTTGATGTGGCATAGCCAAGGGCATGTCCTTGAGCACCGCGTGGGTCGTATGCAGGAAGTTCAAGGCCTTTAACCTGCATTGCAAGCTCAGGTGCACCATACCGTATCGTGAGCCTCTTAGAACCCTCACTTATCTCAGCCCCAACACCTCGCATATGGGCAATATCATCAATGACATCAAGTACACCAGTTGTATCACCGAATCTCAGAGGCGCATCAAGCTTCCCTTTTTCGACAAGTTCCATTGCAGCTCCAATAGTTGACCCAGTGGATATCGTATCTAGACCTAAACGGTTACATCTATCATTGGCAATAGCAATCCATTCAAGATCATTTATTCCACATTGAGGGCCAAGAGCCCAGAGTGACTCATACTCAGGTCCTCCGACTTTGTTGCCGTGAATAAGACTTACACGGCCACATCCAATAGGGCAACCATGACAGTGATATGTTCCAGCTGAGAACCTCTCAAGGAGTTTTTCACCAGACACGCCCTCGGCATCATTGAATGTGCCTTCTTGGAAATTATGAGTGGGAAGCATTCCTAGTTCGTTAGCAACACTCACAAGCACAGGTGTACCATATACAGGAAGCGATTTGTCGGTCACAGCATTCTTCTTGATAAGTCTGCGAGCCCGTTCTACTGCAGCTTTGAGTCGCTCAGGATCATGAACTCCAGCTTCGCCAGTGCCTTTTGCTACAACTGCTTTGAGGTTCTTTGATCCCATAACAGCTCCGACCCCTCCACGACCTGCTGCGCGATGTTTGTCAGTAATAATAGCAGCCATCAGTCCAAGGTTCTCTCCAGCTGGACCAATGCATGCGACTTGAGCCTTCGGATCAGTTTCTGACAGAAGTTCATCAGTTGTAGCATACGTGTCTTTGCCCCAGAGCCTAGAAGCATCTCTGATTTCAATTTCATCGTCATTTATCCATAGATATACAGGGGTTTCTGCTTTTCCATGAAAGACTACTGCCGCGAAGCCTGCTCGTCTTAGCTGAGCCCCAAAATAGCCTCCAGCATGAGAGTCAAATATTGTACCAGTGGTTGGAGACTTTGTGACCACCACAAATCGTCCTGCGGTTGGAACACTTGTTCCTGTCGAAGGACCCACAGCAAACACAAGTAGATTATCGGGAGAGAGTGCATCTGTTTTTGGAGCAAGATTATCGTATAGCAGTTTGACTCCAAGTCCTCTACCTCCGAGGTATTGTCTAAAAAGATCAGGAGGGATAGGTTCTCTGCGAGCGCTTTTATCGTTCAGAAATACATGGAGAATCGGGGCATCTGAATAGAGTAGGGATTTTGACAATTCTGTACCTCCTAATCGGTGAAGACATTATGTTCCTTATCAGGGCAGGTGAGGCATCGCTCTTTGTACCACTTGTAGACTTCCTTTGGCTGATTCGCCATGTTGGCTTGTCGACTTGGACATGTCCAACATGGTTTGTCCGGAGCCATCCATGAGTCACTATACTGTGCCCATCGAAAGTCTTCCACTATAGCGACGCCTGCACTGGTTCCAATACGGTCTGCACCAGCATCAATAACACGAATTGCATCTTTGAATGTCCGAATACCACCTGCTGCTTTAACACCCATTGAGGGCCCAACTGTTTCACGCATCAGTCTGACATCATGAGGTGTAGCGCCCATGGGACCAAATCCAGTTGATGTCTTGACGAAATCAGCCCCAGCTTCTTTGCATATAATACAGGCCTTTTGCTTCTGGTCATCTATAAGAAAGCCGGTTTCCAAAATTACCTTGACCTGAGCATCTTCAGAAGCCTTAACAACCGCTTCAATGTCGCGCTTAACAAGATCATAGTTTTCGTCTCGTAGTGCGCCAATATTCATGACCATGTCGACCTCTTGAGCTCCCGCAGCAACAACATTAGCTGCCTCATACGCTTTTACTTCAGGAGTTGTGGCTCCAAGAGGGAATCCTACAACGACGCATACTTTCACAGAGGTGCCTGTCAAAAGTTCTGCAGCGTATGCAGTATGGACTGGATTTATGCAGACAGCTGCAAAATTGTAGATCATTGCCTCATCGCACAGCTGCTTTATTTTTGCGCTTGTTGTTTCCGGTTTGAGAACCGTGTGATCAATCATCTTGGTCAGTTTTTCCACAGTGAGATCCATGGAGATGCCTCCAGATGTGGAAAATCTGCACTCACCACAATAAACCCTTCGACTATATCAAAAGTGGTATCTATCTCGTACCTAGATATGACTTGATGTCATCGAGGACTTCCTTTTGAAGCCGGATAACATCATGGACTTCAATTTCCTCTGCGTCTTTCACCACTGAGTTTAGTTGGACCACAGTTCCAACTGCGTCCACTTTCGAGAAATCAACAGGGAATTCTACTTCGGCGCCCTTTACAATAAGCTCTGAGCGTGTCGGGTTGAGGGCAATTCTAATGCTTCGTACAATACCAATTCTTCTGGCTCTATTGTCTAGGACTTCCTTTCCCAATAGTCTTCCTGGCATGCTGAGCTCGTACAGCTCCGCTTCGACGCTGGGCATGGGTTCCTTAGTCGTTGTGGTCATTTCAACTTGGCTCCTTGCTCTACTTCTATTGTTTGTAGGAGGCTTTTTACAGTGAGTATTATCACTGATAGATAGAAACAAGCTAATATGCGAGGCTTTGGAGTTGGAAAAAACCGAGTCCTACGTAAATGAACCGATGATACGTCAGAACAGCATTGAGTATCGAGCGTATCAAGTCAACCTCGCGGAGATTGCTGCTAGAGAAAGCACAATGATTGTTCTCAGTACAGGACTCGGCAAGACAGTCATTGCAGCTCTTGTTGCAGCAAAGCGGTTAGTGCAGTATCCAAATTCCAAGGTCCTTTTCTTAGCTCCATCCAGACCGCTAGTGGATCAGCAAGCCCGCTATTTGAGAAGAGCCCTTGACATAGACGAAACATTGGTTGTATGTTTGACTGGACATGATGCTCCAGATCAAAGGAGAAACGATTGGAAGGGAGCCCGGGTGATTGTAATGACCCCTCAGGCTTTGCAGAATGACCTTGTCCAGAGAAGCTATAATCTGGAGCTTGTTTCGTTGGTGGTATTCGATGAAGCTCATCGTGGAGTAGGGAACTACGCCTATACTTTCATTGCAGAACTATATGAGAGTCAGGGAGTAAATAGAAGGAGTCTTGGGCTGACTGCATCTCCAGGTCATCAAGCAGAGAACATCAGAATGGTCTGTGAGAACCTAAGACTTTCACATGTGGAGGTCAGAGATGAGAAGAGTAGAGATGTCCGTGACTATATTGTATCAATAGACTCTGAAATGCGATTCATTACAATACCTCCAGAGATTGAGGTCCTGAAAGATATCCTCTATTCAATTGTTGATGTTTATAGAACACCAATCATCAATCAAGGCTTTAATCTCCCAGATGCAAGACGAATAACTCGAAAAGAGATATTGAGAACTCAGAGCGAGGTCAGAAAGGAGATAGGTTCATACACAAAACCTCCTCAAGGACTCTATCTTGTTATTCGAAATCTCACAGCACTATTACGAGTTGTTCATCTCTTAGAGTTTGTAGGAACTCAGGGCTTGACGCCAACTCATAGATATATTCAAGGGGTCTATGAAGAAATTCGAAACAAGAAGAGCTCGAAAGGTGTCAAAGACTTAGTATCGAGATCAGAGTTCAAGCAGTTTGAGAGCCTGCTCCAAGCTTTAATCGATAAAGGATACAGGCATCCAAAGGCTGATGATCTATTAGAAATTGTGAGTGAACAGCTCTCGGTTAATCTTGATTCTCGAATTCTGATATTTACGCGTTTTAGAGACACAGCTGTTGAAGTGAGCGAAACACTTGAGCAACTTGATGACGCACGCGTCAGTCGTTTTGTAGGTCAGAGCTCTCGAGGCTCAGATAAAGGATTCAGCCAGAAAAAGCAAGTTGAGATTCTCGATGGATTTCGAAATAACGAATTCAATGTTCTAGTTGCTACACAGGTTGGTGAGGAAGGTCTTGACATCCCTGAGTGCAATCTGGTAGTGTTCTATGATTGTGTTCCATCTGTTGTGCCATATATACAACGACGAGGTAGGACCGGACGTCGTTCACCTGGACGCGTGGTAATCTTTGTGGCAAGGGGAACTCATGATGAGTTCTACCATTGGAGTGTGATTAGTAAATTGAAGAAGATGCCCTCAGCTCTCAAAGAAGCTGAAAAAGAAGATGAGGAGAAACAGACAAGTCTTGATGAGTTCGTCAGCGACGAGGTCGAACAAGTTTCAGAACCTATGGTGAGTATGGCACCAAGGAAAGATGATGGTCGCATTCGATTTATTGTAGACTCCAGAGAGCTTCCAACAGCTGTCGCTCGTGAGCTTACTAGACTTGATGTTGAAATATCTGGAGAAAGTCTTGAGATTGGTGACTATGTGGCTTCTGAAGATGTAGCAATTGAACGTAAAGAAACTGGTGATTTCATACAATCACTCATTGATGGACGTCTTTTCGTTCAATTATCTGCGCTGCGCTCAGCATATCGTCGACCAGTCCTCATAATCGAGGGCGAACAGATGATTGGATTACGAGCAGTGAATCCAGCATCGATTTATGGAGCGCTAGCATCAATTGCGATAAGGATTCAAATTCCAATCCTTTGGACTCGAAATGCGGAGGAAACAGCAAATGTCCTCTATAGGATTGCTCATCTCGAACAAGTGGAATCAAGGAAACCTCTGCGGACCCGGTCAGGGGATCTAAAAGGAACTGACGCCGAAACACTTGAATATATTCTCTCTGGATTTCCCGGTGTTGACACAGTTACCTCTAGAGCTATTTTATCAGAGTTTGGTACTTTAGAGAGAGTCTTTTCAGCAGACCAGAAGGAGCTCCAACAAGTGAGAGGCGTAGGACCAAAAATCGCAGGTCGCATAAGGCGTCTGTTATCTACAGGATATCCTGGCTCAAAAAGCTAATACACTAGAGGGTTCTTGCCTTTTCCTCGTTTATAAGCCTCACGAAGAGCATCTGTTATTTTTCGACTAAGCTCCCAGTATTCTGTGTAGTCATTATCTCCAAGACGGACTAGACTGAGAATGCCACGAAACAATACGTATAATTTGGGGTCCAATTCACAAATATCGAGAAGATTTTCCTTAGCTAATTCCAGACCGCGTAAGTGAATCTTGTCTCGCTTAGTCATGGTTTCTGCTATTTCTTTCATCTCTTGCTCATCTGTGAGCTCAAAACCCAGTTGCCTCATTGTACCAACAATATCAAGTGTCCGATTCAAATCATATTCTCCGCGTTCGGGGAGATTATCCATATCACCAGTAGCTATGAAGACATTCTCGGCTGTTGCTCTCCAGATCTTTTGCATTATGTGACTTTCTCCGTTTCCAGCAGGCTCGTAGCCATCCTGTTCGACTAAGTCACACTTTTCTAGCTCTTTGATGTGGTATCTCACTGTCTGAGGCTTAATCTCTTTATTAGGGTCTTGTTTCGAGAGAAACTCAATGAGTTCTGAAGTTGACATCCGTCGAGCTCTAAGGGCATGAAGAATCTGTCTTCTGCTCTCATCGCTTAATACTTTGTAGGCGCCAATTGCTTCCTCGCCTGTAAGGACCCTTATCGTGTCGATTGGTTTCGCCCCCTGCATCGGAATTCAACCTTACTTCAAACTATAAGCTTTGAGAAATGAACAAAGTCACATTTTGTTCGACAACTAATAGCCCGTTGGGCTACTAGTGTCGGGATTTCATTTGTTTATGCAGGCACGTAGATCCATTGCCGCATGTCCTGCAGGCATGGTACGCGCTTGATTAGTCTCTTCTTCAAGAGCTTTCTAAGAGCATATCTGACAGTTCGTGGTGCGAAGGAAACTTTGTCCAAGAGCTGTTTTGGTGTAACGCCACCCTTGCCGCTGCTTCTGAGAATATCTAAGACTATCATCTGACTCTTAGTGAGCTTCATGTTCTTGAGCTCTTCTTTTAGTTGCTGATCGCTCATCATTTTTGAATACCTTCCCATTAAAATTTGTCAATTTGTTGAGGTTTTCTAATAGAAATTGCCTCAATCAACTAGTTATTTGAACTACAAAGTTACTTATTAACTTTACGCAGTTTGGAGTGATGTGTCGCGGTGTATGACTGCGTCAACTTAATGTTTTTGTGAGTGGGGGATGGAATTTAGTCCTCATTTTCCAATGTGAGCATTTAGCCAATTGCGGGAAAGTCTTTAACTCTGAAGAACATCGACTAGGTGACCAGCAATGAATAAAGCCGTCATACTTGCAGCAGGGGATTCGACGAGAATGTTGCCGCTCTCTGCCAATCAGCCCAAGCACCTCCTACCGATTGCTGGGAAACCCTTGATATTCCACACAATGGAGGCTTTGGAGAAGGCGGGAATTAGAGAGACCCTGATTGTCTACGGATATCATGCAGGTAAGCTTCGTGAAGCTGTCGAAACGCGAACTTGGAAAATGAAAATCTCATTTGTTGATCAGCAGGAAAGAAAAGGAACAGCGCACGCAGCAAGTTATGCCAAAAAGTTCGTGGGAAAGAGCACAGCGATATTAATGTATGGCGACGTAATGGTCGGTCCTAATACCTTTGAGGGCTTAATTGAACTACACAAAAAGAAAAAATTTGACTTGACACTATCTGTAAAACCAATTGAGAACCCAAGTGCGTATGGTATAGTCAAAGTGCAAAGAGGGAAGGCAAAAGCGCTCATTGAGAAACCAAAACCAGACCAGATGGTGAGTAATCTGGTTAACGCAGGAGTCTACGCAATTAGTAATCCTCTGTGGGAGGCAATAGACAAGACTGAATTATCTTCGAGAGGAGAATATGAGATAACTGACTCGATATCGATGTTGATAGAGAAAGGGAATGTTGGAGCATACTCCCTCCCATCATTTTGGTTGGACATCGGCAAACCATGGGACCTACTTGATGCAAACAAACTGCATCTTGAGTTAATAGAGAGTCGTATAGAAGGTACAGTTGAAAATGGCGCAGTTGTGAAAGGTAATGTGGTCATCGAAGAGAACACAGTTGTGAAAAGCGGGGCATACATAGAGGGACCAGTCTTCATAGATAGAGAATCGGTGATTGGACCTAACTGCTATATTCGACCATACACCTCACTTGGAAAGAGGGTTAAGATTGGAAATGCTGTCGAGATTAAGAACTCCATCATAATGGATGATACCAATGTAGGACACTTGTCATATGTTGGGGACTCAATAATTGGCCAGCGGTCGAACTTTGGTGCAGGAACTATTACTGCCAACCTTCGTCATGACAACAATTCTATCTTTGTAACAGTAAGAAATGAGCGTACAAATTCAGGACGGCGAAAACTCGGAGCCATTATAGGTGATGACGTAAAAACAGGTATTGGAACTTCGATAAGCCCAGGAGTAGTACTCCATCAAGGGTCTCAGACAGGAATTGGTGTTATCGTTAAACAGGATGTTGCCCCTCACAAACTCGTCATTGCTAACCAAGACCAATCCATTATGGATGTGGAACATCGATAGAGAGTGAACGGTTTTGTATTCCAATACACTCAAAGAGTTCAATACCATAATAAAAGACTCAAGCACCGCTGATGTCCTGTTTGGATTCTGTTATCCCTCCACATATCGAGCAGGAATGACTGGACTTGCGATCCATATATTCTACACGATTCTAAACTCCAGAGAAGATACTTCTTGTGAGAGGTACTTTCGATATGATACCCTGTCCCCAGATTTATCCGTCGAGAGTCGAAGACCGATGAAGGACAATCATATTGTTGGCTTTTCTCTCACATATGAAGAGGACATAATCAATCTTGTACAAATGCTCAATCTTGGGAACATACCTATTCTTGCCGAACAGAGGACGGAAGAAGACCCGATAGTCATGGTAGGAGGACCGGTCATCACTGCCAACCCTGAGCCTTTTGTCGATTTTGTAGATGCCTTTGTAATCGGGGAAGGTGATTTAATCGTACACGATATTGTAGATATCGTAGCTTCCGGTAGTTCGCGGAAAGATGCCCTATCACGATTGGCTGAGCTGAGTGGGGTTTACATACCTTCTATTCCAAAATCAAAGATTGACAGGAATATCATAGCAAATCTGGACACCCTAGAATATCCTATCTCTCAGATTGTTCCAGATGTTCCAGACGGTTCTCATCTTGAACCAGTTTTTGGTAAGTCATTCCTCCTTGAAGTGACTAGAGGCTGTGGTCACTCATGTCGATTCTGTCTTATTGGTCATGTGTGCCGACCAAGAAGAACCAGAAGCTTGAGTAAACTGAAAGAGATTATAGATTTGGGTACAGAAGCCACACCAGTCAGAAAAGTATCTATGATTGGCTCATCTCTTGGAGACCTTGATGGATTGGAAGAGCTTGTATGTTGGTCCGTAGACAGGGGACTAGATGTGTCCGTGCCTTCTCTACGTGCAGATTCTGTGAGTGAGCCACTTCTGAAATGTCTGGTCAAAAGCGGACAACGAACACTAACAATAGCTCCAGAAACAGGGTCTCCAGAGTTGAGAAAATCTATGGGAAAAGGATTGCAGGATTCTGATATTGAGGCGGCTGTAGACATTGCTGTTCGTTCTGGATATAACTCACTAAAACTCTATTTCATCATTGGACTACCTGGGGAAACTGATGATGACATCAAAGCCTCAGCAGATATGATTGTTAGGTTGGCAAGATCGTCAGGTCTAAAGGTGACAGCAAGTATCAATCCATTCATTCCTAAAGCTCAGACAAGATGGGAGCGAGAGCCCCAACCAGCGATAGATGAACTTCGTCGGAGGTTGAAGATAGTCGAGAGAGGAGTGAAAGAAGGGGCAAGAGTTACTATTGAAACGTTAGACCCAAGGAATGCAAGGATACAAGCTGCGCTCTCCATCGGTGACCGGTCATTAGGGAGTGTGATTCGTGCTGCAGCTCTCTATGGCGGTTATGGAGGATGGCGACGAGCTGAGAAGGAAACAGGAATCTCATTTCTATCAGTCGCGAATGATGCAAAAAGGCTACAAAGGGAGTTACCTTGGTCATTTTTGCGCAAATGACGATTAAAAGACAAGCGCTATCTCGGTAAAGCTCATAAGTCAATTCTCAGAAATTACTCTTGAGATACACTGTGACTCAAACGAGTCACAGTTGTATGGTGATAAAACATGTCTGAAGATGGTGAATCTAGGGAAGCATTTCCCGCTCTCAGTAAGGAACTTGAAGAGAAAACCACAAAGACATTCAAGATAGATGGTGTCCGGATAATGGCGGAGGAAACAGATCCTGCGGGAGGCAGAGAAACATTCACACCGGATGTGGTGGATTATATTCGACGATGTGATACTGTATCACAGGCTCTCGAAATCGTTGATTATCTTATGAAACGAAATGAGATTAGTCCATCGCAAGCTAGGGACATAAAGGGCCAGCTAAAGACTGATGGTCTAAGGAGTTTCGGCGCGAAAAAGGAAAAGGACCACTACCTCCACCACGGAATAGGTGACGAATAATAACACTCACCCTGCCTAGGGGTGAAGATTTTCATTATTACTATTCTTAAACACCAAGAGTGGCGATAATGAAATCACTATGTTGGTTAGCTTGGCTTGTAGACACCTTTATCGCGAGCCCAAGAGATAGTTTCAGGGTCGCAACGTTTGAGCTCACGTTCTGGGAAGTCACTTAGAAGGTTCCAACCAATATCCAGTGTTTGCTCAAATGAACGGTCCTCAAACTCTCCCTGATTTATGAATTCAACCTCAAACCGGTCTGCAAACTTGAGGTACTTCTGGTCACGGTCTGTCAACGCTTCGGAACCGACCACTGCCACAAGGTCTCGGAGGTCACGACCTTCAGAATAGGCATAGTAAAGCTGAGCTTGAATTTCCTTATGGTCGAACCGTGTCATTCCTTCACCAATTCCTTCCTTCATCAATCTACTCAGAGAGGGACCGGGATCGATTGGTGGATAGATGCCACGTCTATGCAGTCCTCGCCCAACGATAATCTGGCCTTCAGTGATGTAGCCTGTCAAGTCTGGAATGGGGTGGGTCATATCATCTTGTGGCATGGATAAGATGGGCATCTGGGTGATTGTACCATTCCGTCCATGTATACGACCCGCTCGTTCATAGATAAGAGAGAGGTCTGTATAGAGATAACCTGGATAACCACGACGCCCAGGGACTTCAGATCTCGCGGCACTGATTTCACGAAGAGCCTCAGCATAGTTCGTCATGTCTGTAAGGATGACGAGAACATGCATATCAGCCGTATATGCTAGATATTCAGCTGCAGTGAGAGCTGCACGTGGTGTGATGATACGTTCGATAGCGGGGTCATTTGCCAAGTTCAAGAAGAGGGTAGTATGTTCAAGTGCACCTGTTTCTTCGAAAGATTGCATGAAGTATTGTGCCTCAGTAGCAGTAATACCCATCGCAGCGAATACTATAGCAAACTCACCCTCCTCACCGGGAATCTCAGCTTGTCTGACAATCTGTGCAGCAAGTCTATTGTGAGGGAGTCCAGCACCTGAAAAGATTGGTAGTTTCTGACCACGTACTAGAGTGTTGAGCCCATCAATTGCAGAAACACCTGTCTGAATAGGCTGACGTGGGTATTGTCGTGCGTATGGATTAATGGGTGAACCATAGATGTCCCAGTGGTCCTCAGCAGTAAGCGGAGGTCCTTTATCCAATGGATTTCCAGCTCCATCAAGGACTCTACCTAGAATCTCTGACGAAACCGGTAGCTTTAGTGTGTCGCCGGTAAATCGTACAGCTGTTGTGTCTGTATCGAGACCGCTTGTTCCTTCAAAGACTTGAATAACTGCACGGCCCTTGCCTGTTTCTAGAACAGTGCCTGTTAGTAGTTCTCCAGAGGGAGACCGAATTTTTACAACCTCGTTGTATGATACATCATGCGTGTTTTCTACAACAAGTAATGGACCACTAACATCAGATACTGTTCTATAAACGATTGAGGATTCTTTAGACATTGTGGAAACCGCCATTACCATTCTATCAGTGCTTCACTGTCGTAAAATCAGGGGAGTTTTAAGAGTTACGAAGAGCTCTATAACCACGCAGCGACGTGAAAGAAGGCGAGAATTGGTGCCAACATTAAGGCTCGGATCATTAGAGACTTGCCCTTTCCGGTCATATCGTTTGCAGTTGGCGTGAAGTAGAGGATAGCTCCAATAAGCATGCAGATAGCAGCCACTGCATCTCCCAACCAGACAAGTATGGATATTACTTCAGCATCGGTCATTCCAAGAAGATGGAGCCATGCGCTTGTTGCACTCTCAAGGGTGATTGTTTCTATTCCACTGAAATGTCCAAGAATATTGATGATGATAGGTCCACCGAAATAAAGTCCAATCCCCAATATCACCAAGGATTTTGCTAGGCCATCACTAAGGCTGGTCGCATATATCATCATCCCAATCAGGATAAGAATGAGATACCCACGAATCACTAGTGCGAAGAACACATTGAGTATCTCGCCAATTGTATTCAACCATGTGTCAGGCATCTGAACTTCAAATGGCAACTCCAGTAAAAGAAATGCCAAATTTACCATGTGGCTCACAATAGAAAGTACTCATTTTTGGATATAATGACCACTCAAACAAGTTCTCTGCTTAGAATCAGGAAATCCTCTTTCATTGCTGATTTTATATTTGGGAACCTTAGCGAAGCTGCAGGGTGGTAGGTCATGAAATATGTTCTACCGTCGGTTTCATAGAACTTACCATGAGCTTCGGAAACCTTCCAAGGACCGATGAGAGAGGAAATTGCCACTCCACCCAAGAGTACTATGATCTTTG